>NZ_JAUNVV010000069.1 GCF_030540645.1 Arthrobacter sp. | reverse complement strand
CAAGCCGGTCCTCCACCGGACACACCGGCTGCTGACCTGCTGCTTTGCAAATGGTGACCCATGAAGAGTCCGTATAGGGTGTACGGTGATCTGTCCGGTGATGGGGCCCTATGTGACATACTGATCTACATGTCTAAGATCATGGTCGGCTACGCACGCGTATCCACGGAGGAGCAAGACCTCACCGCCCAACGTGATGCCCTGGCAGCCCTCGGCGTTGAGCCAGAACGCGTCTATGTTGATCATGGCTTTACCGGCAGAAACAAGAATCGCGCCGGACTTCGCGAGGCCCTGGCCGCGTGCCGGGCCGGAGATACGTTCGTCGTTACCAAGCTCGACCGTCTGGCCCGTTCCGTCCGGGATGCCCACGAAATAGCTGGCGATCTTGCCAGCCACGAAATCAAGCTCAGCATCGGTGGCTCCGTCCATGACCCCACCGACCCCATGGGCAAACTACTATTCAACGTCCTGGCAATGATCGCCGAGTTCGAAGCCGACCTCATCAGCATGCGCACCCGCGAAGGAATGAAGGTAGCCAAGGCCAACGGCCGACTCCGGGGAAAACAGCCAAAACTCACCGTGAAACAAGAAGCCCACCTCCTGGAACTGCACGATGCTGGGGAATACACCATGACGGAGCTGGCCGAACTATTCTCCATCAGCCGATCCACCATCTACCGGGCCGTTGAACGCGGACAACGCAGGGCAGCCGAATCAATACGCTCCTGAGAATTGTGCAGTCGACTTCTGACGGAGCCCACCCAACGCGAAGCCAGACTAAGCATCGGCGGCGCCGTCCGCGATCCCACGGATCCCGACGGCTAGTTCCACCGTTCAAAACCCGGATTAGCATCGACACACCCTAAACGTGAATTTCCTTACCGATCATCCTCGGACCCCATCCTCGGCAACTCCCGCGATGGGCTTGCGGGGTTGGGCGCCGGCATCCGCACTGAAGAGGGCCGATGGATCACCGATTCTCCGAAGGGGGCGCTCGAAGTGAAATTTATCGGCCCCAAGGAGTGGGGAATCCTCTGTCAAGTCGTGATTTTTCCTGCCGAGGAGTTTGGATCGGAGGCCGCTCTTGTCAGTGCGGAGCCAGTCCGGCTGGAGTCGCTAGTTGAGGCCAGCTGACAGCTAAGCGAAGCGCCTTCAGCGTACGGCTGTTTCAGTTGCACTTGTGGCTTCCAGTAGCTGCTGGTAACTGATGGACAGCATGGCCTGATGGCTGCCGGCACCAGCCCACAAGACCGAGTATTGGGCCAGGTCGGTGTCGAGAAATGCCCTGATAAGTGCTGGGTGGCCCAATGGGGCGACGCCGCCCACAGGTTGCCCGGTGTGTGCCAGCACAAAGTCAGGGTCGGCCCGGTTGATCTTGGGTAAACCATGTTCCCTGGCCACCATTTTAACGTTCACTTTTGCGGCACCGCTGGCCAGAATCAGCAACGGTTCCCCGCCACACTCAAAAATCAGACTGTTGGCGATCGCCCCCACTTCGCAGCCAAGCACGGCCGCTGCGGTGGCCGCAGTGGCCACGGAATCTGGGACAACAACCACCGTGTCCGGCAATCCAGCCGAGAGCAGAGCCGCACGCACGTTCTCCACCACGTCACTCACGGGCAACATCCTAGAACCCTTGCGAATCCAGGAGAGCGTCCTCGGCCTCTTCAGCCGTGGGCCGAGCCCCAGGCTTGCGCACCTTCTGGTGCCTGCGCGGGTGAAAAGCCGAGCCCCTGCCATATAGTTCCTCTGCTGGAACCCCCGATTCTGCTGCCTCGAGAGCGTCATAATCATCATTGCGGCGTTGCATGCGTGCTGCGTAGCCAAAGCCGACGAACGCAAGGATGCCAAAAGCAATCCACTGCAGTGCGTAGCTCAGGTGGGAACCTTCGTCGATCGACGGTGCAGGGAATGGCACGGGGTTGCTTGCAGCGGCCGGGGTTTCACTCGCCAGCTGACCATAGGCACCGGTCTTGATGGGGTAGTTCAGCTGCGCGGCGTAGTCATTGAGCTCAATCGAGGCAAGCTGTCCCTCCGGGGCACCACGGTTGAGCTGCGGCTCGGCAGGTTTGAGGCGTGCCACCACCGTGACAACGCCGGCTCCCGGCTGGGGGACTGTATCCGGGTGTCCGGGGACCTTGTTGCCAATGGGCAGCCAGCCTCGGTCAATGATGACGGTGTCTCCGTTTTCGAGCGTCAGCGGCACCAGCACCTCATAGCCGGCAGCCCCGTTCAGCGGCCGGTTCCTTACAATGCGCTCGTCGGCCGTTTGGTAGGTGCCCTGCAGGCGAACCTGGGTCCATTCCTTGGCGGGGTCCAGCGCGTCAAAGTTCGTGGCCGCGTCCGCATAGTCCTCCACGGTGCCGGAATAGTTCTGCTGGATTTTGTTGATGTTCTCCACCACGGCATTGCGGCGGTTCATCTGCCAGTTCCCCAAAGCTACGCAGGCGATGGCAAAGACCAAGGCCATTGCAAAATAGCCCAGCCACCTGCTGGAGAACAAAAATTTGTACGTCTTCATGAATTAGGCGGAATCCTTAGGGCTCAACGGCAGAGTTTCCTTCCACAGGGAGCGGCTTTTCAAATAGTCTTCAAGCCAGTGCGCATGGTCGGTGCAGGCCAGCCAAATCTTACGGCGTTCAGCTGTGTGAATCTTGGGATTGTTCCACAGGAGTTGGGTGGTGGCGTGTGCCCGGCAGCCCTTGCGGGAGCAGATAGGCGCCTCAGGTTTCGCTGGCTCCGCCCCGGGGAGCATGTCAAAGATGTCCATGACCCTCTTTTTCCTCTGTTTCATTTGCCTCGTCGGGAACGATTTCCCCGGTGAGGATGTCGCTTGGGGGGCAATCGTCGTCGTCCGTGGCCTCCTCAGACCCGTTCAGGGCATACATGGGAGCCTCATCGAGGAGTTCAACGGTTTCCTGATGGTAGATGTCGGCACCTCCATTGGCGAGGATCACCGCAACCCAGGGCAGCACGACGGCGCCAACGACCGGGATGATCTTGAACCAGCCATCAAAAACAAAAATTGCACCCAAACAGACCATGCGAATGCCCATGGTGATGGAATACTTCACCAAGCGGTGGTGCATTTCTTCGCTGTGCGGTGCGGCTGCGTTGGTAATGGCCTGAACTTCGGGCGCTGTTGAGCGGTGGCGATACTTGCCGCGCCGTCTGGCACCGAACTTCGGCGTAGCTGATTGCTGATTCATCACACTCCAAGGGACACGTCCATTCTCTCACTGCGGGGTTGTGCTGCCAAAAGCAAACTGTGATCCGCGGTGCCTTTCCCCGTAGGATTCCATCATTAGTGTTGTCTTTTTTGTTTCTGTTCTTATCTGGAGGAATACATGAGTGCACCGGCAGTCGAAGAGCACCAGGGCCGCAGTGTCTTGGTCACCGGCGGCAACCGAGGCATTGGGCTGGCCATAGCCCTTGCCTTTCTGGCCAACGGAGACAAAGTCGCCGTGACGTACAGGAGCCCGTCGGAGCTGCCTGAGGGCATTCTAGGAGTTCAGGCAGACGTGACGGACGCCGCCTCCATCGATGCGGCATTTACCGAAGTTGAGGCCGCACACGGTCCCGTCGAGGTGCTGGTGGCCAATGCGGGTATCACGAAGGACACTTTGCTGATGCGCATGAGCGAAGAGGACTTCACCTCGGTCGTGGACACGAACCTGACGGGGGCTTTTCGCGTGATCAAGCGTGCCTCCAAGGGCATGATCCGTAAGCGCAAGGGACGTGTAGTGCTTATCTCCTCAGTTGTGGGCCTGTACGGTTCACCGGGGCAGATCAACTATGCTGCGTCCAAGGCCGGACTGGTAGGCATTGCCCGTTCCCTGACGCGCGAGCTCGGTTCCCGCGGGATCACCGCAAACGTGGTAGCACCGGGCTTCATCAGCACGGACATGACGGCCGCACTGCCTGAAGAGACACAGAAGCAGTACCTTGCCACGATTCCAGCAGCACGCTTTGCGACGGCGGAAGAGGTCGCCAACGTGGTGCGCTGGGTTTCCAGCGACGAAGCCGCCTACATTAGCGGCGCCGTCATCCCTGTTGATGGCGGTCTCGGGATGGGCCACTAATACCTGCTCTGTGGCGCGGGCAGGTGCCCTAGTTCTTGCATTGATTAGACGAAAATAAGGATATTTTTATGGGAAAGCTTGATGGAAAGACGGCCATTGTCACCGGTTCCTCACGTGGGGTTGGTGCCGATGTAGCCAAGTTTTTGGCTGCAGAAGGCGCAGCAGTGGTGGTCAACTACCGGCAGAAGGCGCCGCGCGCCAACAAGGTGGTGGCGCAGATCGTTGAGGCTGGTGGCCGTGCCGTGGCTGTGGGTGCGGACCTGACCACGCAGGAAGGGGTGCAGGCCCTTGTCAGCGCCGCACTGGAGAACTTCGGTTCGCTGGATCTGTTGGTGCTGAACGCTTCCGGCGGCATGGAAAGCGGCATGGCGGAGAACTATGCGCTGATGCTGAACCGCGATGCCCAGGTGAACCTGCTCAACGCTGCCTGGCCCGTCCTCACACCCGGCTCACGCGTGGTCTTCGTGACCAGTCATCAGGCACACTTTATTGAAAGGGTGCCCACCATGCCCGAGTACGAGCCCGTCGCCAAGAGCAAGCGCGCCGGTGAGGACGCATTGCGCGCCTTGATTCCGAATCTGGCAACCGAGGACATCTCCCTGGTGGTGGTCTCAGGGGACATGATCGAGGGGACAGTCACGGCAACCTTGCTTGACCGCGCCAACCCGGGCGCCATCGAAGCCCGCCGCGCAGAAGCCGGACGGCTTTACACCGTGGCCGAATTTGCAGCAGAAATTGCTGCCGCCGCCACGGCAGATGTCCCCAGCGGACACACCGAGTACGTGGGCGGCGCCGACTACTTCAAGTAGCCAACCCGTCATTATCCATCTGGGGCCTGGGCCGGACTGCACAAGCAATCCGGCCCGGCCCCCAGCTGCTTAAAGCGCATGTTTTGAGCATGTTTCGAGCACTGCTGGTGATTTACGGGTTGGGTTTAGTGGTTGGGAATGTTGGCCAGGATCAGTGCCACATCCAAGTTGGGCAAGTTGATTTGCGCATCGGCGGCCGCCCGGACGGCAGGCTTGGCATTGAAGGCAACGCCGAGTGCGGCGGCGGCCATCATGTCCAGATCATTGGCACCGTCACCCAGTGCCATGGTGGCGGTTGGAGCGATTCCAGCTTCGGCACTCCATTCGCGCAGTTTCACAGCCTTGGTGGCGCGATCCACCACATCACCGCGCACTTTTCCGGTGAGGTGCCCGTCGATGATCTCAAGATCGTTCGCGAGGGCGTGGTCCAATCCCAGCCGTTGGGCCAGCGGCGCCAGAATCTGCGAGAATCCACCCGACACGGCAGCTACAACGTGCCCCGCAGCCTTGGCCTCGGAGATGAGCCGTTCGGCACCCACCGACAATTTGATTTTCGCGCCCACCTCGGCCAGCACGCTTTCAGGAAGGCCTGCGAGGGTGGCGACGCGGTGGTGCAGGCTCTGTGCGAAGTCGAGTTCCCCGCGCATGGCTGCAGCGGTGACCTTGGCCACTTCAGCCTCCGTGCCGGCGTGCGCTGCGAGCAGTTCAATGACTTCTTGCTGAATGAGTGTGGAGTCCACGTCCATGATGATGAACTTGCGTGTCGCGGTGCGCAGCGAGTCGGGAACGACGGCGGTGCTCACGTTCTGTTCCCCCGACTCGGCGAGTGCCTTGCGCACACGGGCCAGTCGGGCGGCAGCTTGAGCCTCGCTGGTTCCGCTGGGGTTGAGGGAGCCTAGTTCACGCACCACGGCTTCAAAGCCTGGATGGCTCTCCCTGCGTTCCGAGGCAATCGCATAGCCGTGGTCGACAAGAACTTCCCGAACCGTTTCAAGGGCTGCAGGGGAGAGCACTTCGGCATAGCTGACTGCTGTAAATGTGGAGGGCATGCTGATAATTCTAGCCACTCTCAGGCTGCCATGAACGACTCGTGTAGTCAGCGAGGGCCAGCGCAGGAAACACGCGGACGGGCTGGTTAGCGTTGGCCGCCCCTCGTGCCCTAGGCTCAGTTCTTATGAGTGAAGTTTTGGGACTGGCCGGTGTCAGCGTAGTTCGCGGCACCAAAACACTGTTGGATAACATCGATTGGCGCGTCGTCGAAGGCGAGCGTTGGGTGATTCTTGGGCCCAACGGGGCAGGCAAGAGCACACTGCTGCAAATCGCCGCGGCCCGCATGCACCCCACGCGCGGTGTTGCGGGGATCTTGGACGAGGTTTTGGGTGCTGTTGACGTTTTTGAGCTGCGCCCACGCATCGGCGTAGCCTCGGCCAGTTTGGCGCACCAAATCCCGGAGAACGAAAAGGTCCTCAACGTGGTGGTCACAGCGTCTTATGGCGTCACGGGACGCTGGCGCGAAGCCTACGACCGCGACGACGAGCGCCGCGCATTCAGCCTGCTTGACGAGTGGGGCGTGTCCACGTTCTTCAACCGCCCCTTCGGTTCCTTGAGCGACGGCGAACGCAAGCGTGTGCAGATCGCCCGTGCACTCATGACCGACCCCGAGCTGCTGCTCCTCGACGAGCCGGGCGCCGGGTTGGACCTGGCCGGGCGTGAAGGTCTGGTGCGGCGGTTGAGTGAGCTTGCTGCCGACCCCATGGCCCCCAGCACCATCCTTGTCACGCACCACCTTGAGGAGATCCCACCGGGCTTCACCCATGCGCTGCTGCTGCGTGAAGGCGGCATCGTGGCCCAGGGGCCCATCACGGATGTTCTGACCGAGGAAAACCTGAGCACCACGTTTGGACTGCCATTGGCAGTGACAAGCAATGCCGGCCGCTACACGGCAACGGCGCGCAGCTAGCCTTCCTGCCACGCTCAAAACGGCAACAACCCACTACCACCCACGACAGCACGGCACGCCGAGCCAACGAAGCCCAAAGATCCCGGTGAGGGGCCTGCATGAACGCAATTGAGTCATTCTTCATCCTGCTGGGCGGGCTCTGGGCGGGCACCATCAACACTGTGGTGGGTTCTGGAACCCTGGTCACGTTCCCCATCCTGATTGCCTTGGGGATCACCCCAGTCATGGCCGTTGTGAGCAACGCCATGGGCCTGATCGCCGGGGGAGTCTCCGGTGTTTGGGGCTACCGCAGTGAACTGACGGGTATGAAGCACAACCTTGTGCGCCTCATGCCTGCCTCGCTGCTGGGCGGCATCACGGGCGCCTACCTGCTCCTGCACCTGCCTGAAAAGGTATTTCTGTATGTGGCACCGGTGCTGATTGTGCTCGCGCTGCTGCTGGTGATCTTCCAACCCAGGCTTCAGCGGTCCATCAAGGCCCGTCGCGAGTCAGCTCCCTCCGCCCGATCGCATGAAGCACTCATGTTTGTGCTGATTTTCCTGACAGGGGTATACGGCGGATATTTTGTGGCCGCCCAAGGTGTGCTGCTCGTGGCCATTCTGGGTATCTTCATGAGCGGCACGCTGCAAAACGCGAACGCCGTCAAGAACGTGCTGACTCTCACGGTCAACTGCGTCGCAGCCGTGTCCTACCTGATCTTCGCCCCCGACAAGATCATCTGGATCGTGGTGGGCCTCATCGCCGTCAGCTCTCTGGTAGGAGGCTTCATCGGAGCGAAGATCGGTCGCCGCCTCTCCCCACTCGTCCTCCGCAGCGTCATCGTGACCCTTGGGCTGGTGGCCCTTTACTTCATGGTCATCAAGCTGATCAACGCATGATCATCCCGATCGAGGATGCCGGCGATCCGTGCCTGAACGACTACCGCAACCTCACCGATGTGCAATTGCGCAAAGCCAAGGAGCCGGCCGAGGGTCTGTACATAGCTGAAAGCGGCAAAGTCATTCGTCGTGCCCTGGCGGCCGGGCACGTGCCTCGCTCCTTCTTCTTGAGCGAAAAGTGGCTGCCGGAACTTTCCGATGTGCTCAGCGAGTGGGAGCACATTCCCGCGTTCCTCGGCACGGCCAGCATGCTCGAGGAGATCATCGGGTTCAACCTTCACCGCGGTGCCCTGGCAGCCATGCACCGTCCGGAACCGGCCGACGTCGCCCATCTTTTGGCTGGTGCCCGGCGCGTGGCTGTGCTGGAGGACGTTATTGACCACACCAATATCGGTGCCGTGTTCCGTTCCGCTGCGGCCCTGGGCGTGGACGCCGTCCTCGTCAGCCCGCGCTGCGGGGACCCCCTGTACCGCCGCAGCATCAGGGTCAGTATGGGCACGGTGTTCCAGGTTCCTTGGGCCCGGCTGTCCGAGTGGCCGGCAGGCCTGGAACTACTAAAGTCAGCTGGATTTACGACGGCGGCGCTTGCCTTGGCGGACAACTCGCTGACGATCCATGAGCTGGCTGCACGCAACGAAACACGATTGGCACTGATTCTGGGCACCGAGGGTGACGGGCTCAGCGCCCAAACATTGGCAGCTGCCGATTTTTCCGTCACCATCCCCATGGCTGCCGGTGTTGATTCGTTGAATGTGGCAGCAGCCAGTGCCGTGGCATTTTTTGCGACGCAGCTCCCGCCAGCCGGACCGGCAACCCCCACGAACCGGTAGTGTGGAGGTATGAATATTGGTGAGAAAGTCTCTGATTTCCAACTGCCCGACCAACACGGCAACACCCGGAAGCTCTCGGAGCTACTGGCAGCCGGACCGCTGGTAATTTTCTTTTATCCACGTGCCAGCAGCGGCGGGTGCACCAAGGAGGCCTGCCACTTCCGCGATCTGGAATCAGAGTTTGGTGCGGCAGGCGCTTCACTGGTGGGCATCAGCACGGATTCCCCGGCCAGGCAGCTGACCTTCGCAACCGAGAACCACTTTTCCTTCCCGATGCTCAGTGACAGCAAGGGTGAGGTGGCAGACCAGTTTGGCGTCCGACGTCGCCTCCTGGCCAAGACTCTGCCCACGAAACGGGCCACTTTTGTCATCGACAGCGACTTCACTGTGCGTTTCCAAGTCTCCAGTGAGACCAACATGGACGTGCACGCCGACGAGGCATTGGCTGCCTTGTCCAACCGGGCTTGGTGATTTCGCCCTGAACCGGTAAAGTTTCTTGCTGGACCTTGTGTCCATAACATTCATCAGTCTGGCAAAAACCAGACGATTACACTTTGAGGTTTACCGTGAAGCAGAACACCCACCCCAAGTACCAAGCCATCGTTTTCAACGACCTGGCTTCGGACACCAAGTTCCTGACGCGCTCCACCGCGACGTCCAAGAAGACCATTGAGTGGGAAGACGGCAACACCTACCCCGTCATCGACGTGGAAATCTCCTCGGAGTCGCACCCGTTCTACACGGGCAAGCAGCGCATCATGGACAGCGCCGGACGCGTCGAGCGCTTCAACGCCCGCTTCGCTGGCTTCGGCAAGAAGTAACACTTCTTCACCGGCTTTTCGCAGAAGGACCCACACCGTTTGGTGTGGGTCCTTCTGTTTTATGCAAGTCGTTTTGGCTATCTGCTGCCTTGGCATGGAAAATGAAGCCATGGCTTCTGAACTTCACGGTGAATACAAGGTCCACGGCGGCAAACTGGTGGTGGTGGACTGCTTAGTCACGGACGGGGCGCTCCGCGATGTGCGCGTCAGTGGCGACTTCTTCCTCGAACCCGATGAAGCCCTTGATGACATCAATGCAGCCCTCAACGGGCTCTCTCACGAACTTACCGCCGCAGAGATCGCCAACGCAGTCACGGCAGCCCTGCCGGAAGGGGCCGTGTTGTTCGGCTTTTCCGCCCAGGCGGTCGCCATCGCCGTGCGGCGGGCCCTGACACGGGCCAGCAGTTGGGTGGACCACCAATGGGACATCATCGCTCCCACCGTCCTGCCAACCGCTGTGAATGTTGCACTTGATGAGGTGTTGACTGAAGAAGTGGGTGCGGGTCGGCGCAACCCAACCCTGCGCTTTTGGGATTGGGAGGAGCCATCGGTGGTGATAGGCAGCTTCCAGTCTGTTCGCAATGAGCTGGACCCGGCAGGAGTACAGAAGTACGGCATCAAGGTGGTTCGTCGGATCAGTGGTGGCGGTGCCATGTTCATGGAAGCTGGAAACTGCATCACGTATTCGCTGTATGTGCCGCAAACACTCGTGGACGGGCTCAGTTTCGAGGACTCCTACAAGTTCCTAGATGCATGGGTTTTGGCAGCCCTGGAATCCATGGGCATTGAGGCGTTTTATATTCCACTGAACGACATCGCCACAGAGCAGGGAAAGATCGGCGGTGCAGCGCAGAAGCGGCTCAGCAACGGCGCCATGGTTCACCACGTGACCATGAGCTATGACATTGACGCAGACAAAATGGTCCAGGTTTTGCGCATTGGCAAGGAGAAGCTTTCCGACAAAGGCACCCGGTCAGCGGCGAAACGGGTGGACCCGCTGCGCCGCCAAAGCGGTCTGACTCGCGAGGAAATCCTTGACCGCATGGCTGCCACCTTTGCCGACCGCTATGGTGCGCAGCCATCCACCCTCACCGAGGCTGAACTTCAAGAAGCACGTCTGCGGGTCGAGAATAAGTTTGCCACGGATGAATGGTTACTGCGGATCCCATGAGACCAAACAGAATGACAGCGAAGAATCCCAGATCGCGGTTGCTTAACCAGCCTCCAGCATCCTTCGCCTTTGTCATGGCCACCGGTATCGTCTCTGCATCGCTGCTCGACGCACAGTGGCCGCTTGCCTCCAAAATCCTGTTGTGGATAGCCGTTGCGGGTCTCGTGCTGCTCATTGTGGGATTGTTGGGGCGCATCATCCTTCACACCGCAGACGCTGTGGCGGACTTCCGTAACCCGCACAAGGGCTTCGGCTACCTGACGATGGTGGCTGGCATCAACGTTGTTGGCATCGGATTCCACCCCGTGGCGCCGGTCGTGACCTGGATTCTGGCCGTTTCCAGCGTTCCACTCTGGCTGTTCCTGGCCTACGGTGTGCCGCTGTCCATGATGCTCCGGACAGAGATCGGTGAAAGCCTCCGTCCCCGCCTTTTGCCAGTTGACGGCACTTGGTTCCTCTGGGTGGTCTCTACCCAGTCCCTGTCGATGGCCGCAGCCTCCCTGGCCTCCGGGGGAAGCAACGTGCGCCTTCTCAGCGATGCAGCAGTGGCTTTCTGGGGCATTGGCATCATGCTGTACTTCACGCTCACCACCCTGGTCATCCTGCGTTTGCTCACGGGAGGTGAAAACAAGGGTGGAATAGTACCCACGAACTGGATTTTCATGGGTGCCACGGCCATAACAGTGCTGGCCGGATCCATGATCCTGCACCTGCCCAACGACCTGCCCGTCGTGCACATGGCGGGACCTACAGTTGGCGGTCTGAGCTACCTACTGTGGGCCTTCGGACTGTGGTGGGTGCCGCTGCTGGTGGCCTTTGGCTTCTGGCGCCATGTGGTCAGACGTGAACCTCTGGTATATACGACGGCGCTGTGGTCCATCGTCTTCCCGCTCGGCATGTTTGCCGTGGCCACCTTCAGATTCGGACGCGAAAATTCCATGCCCCTGGTACAGGTTGTCGGGCAGGGTGCCACATGGTTTGCCGTGTTGGCGTGGCTGATAGTTGCCGGCGGCATGGGAGTAGCCTTCCTGAAGTGGCTGCTGCGGCAGTGGACGAACTCCCGCAGCAGCTGACCGCTCAGCCGACGGATTGAGCCCGGAGGGAACGGAGCAAGTGGTCACGCTGCTCGATGACCATCCGACGCAGCCCATTGGCGGCGTCACCGTTTTCAGCCAGCCAGGTATCCGTCCGAATAATTACGGGGTGCTCTTGTGGCGATGTTCCCGGCGCAAGATCTTGGCGCGCCGGGAACAGTCCGCGAACGATCCGTCCGGCAATCTCCAGGCTCTGTTCGCGCCACACCCCTGCAATGGCGGCAAAGTAGGGCTCCACGAACGGTTCCAGCGCTTCAACTGGGGCCATGGTGAGCCCCTCAATGGTGGCGCTGAGCAGCTCATTGCTCAACGCCTTACCACCAACTGCACTGTTCCAGAACTCTTGCCGGCGGCCCGCATCCGGAAAAGCCGTCAGTGCCGTGCGGCGGGCAGCACGGTATTCGGCTGTTGTTTCGGCCGCCAGTTCACTATCAAGTTCTGCCGTATCAGCTGCCCCGCGGGCCGAGAGCGCCTGCCAGAGAAGCCAACGCAGATTCCTGTCCACGAGCAAGCCCTCAGGCACGTCCACACCGTCCAGAAGTCCGCGAAGACGCGGCACCAGGGTGTCGCTGCCGCGGCCCAGGGCTGTCAGTGCGCGTGCCCAGACAAGTTGTTCATCGCTTCCGGGCGCGGTGTTGGCCAAGTGGCGTTCGACTCCGGCGCTCAGCCGTGCAGCTTCCTCCACCCGATGCTGTGGGGACGTGAAGCGACCAAGGGCGTACAACGCGTTGTCCACCAGGGTCTGGAGGAGGCTGATATCGCGTTCGTGGCCTGCTTGCTCGATGACGGCTTGCAGGTAGGTCGTAGCGGGCAGGAGAGCATCGCGGCAAGCGTTCCAGAGCGCGGACCAAACAAGGCTTCGGGCCAACGTGTCGCTGACCGTGCCCACACCGGCAAGCGCCGTGCTCGTAGATCCTGCGTCAAGCCGGACCTTGGCATAGCTGAGATCCTGGTCGTTGAGCAGCACAAGGTCTGGCGCCAGCAGTCCTGCCGCCGCGCCCACTGACGTCACTTCCCCGGCAATATCGAGAAGCAGCGACTGGCTCCGAACCAGGGCTCCGGCGTCGTAGTTGAACAGGCCCACGGCCAGGCGGTGCGGGCGAAGTGATGGCTGGCCGGTGATGGGGTCAACCGACTCCTGCCGGATCCGCAAAGACGTGATCCTGCCCTCGGCCACGGTGAGCTCCGGTGTCAGGGTGGACATGCCGGAGGTTTGCAGCCAGTGGCCCGCCCACGTGCCGAGGTCGCGTCCGGAGGCGGTACCCAACGGCGCCAGCAGGTCCTGCAAGGACGTGTTGGAGTAGGCGTGCGCCTTGAAGTATTCACGGGCTCCGGTGATGAAGGCATCCCGGCCCACGTAGGCAACCAGCTGTTTGAGTACCGACGCACCCTTGGCGTACGTGATGCCGTCAAAGTTGGCCTTGGCCGCTTCCAAGTCTGGGATGTCAGCGACGATGGGGTGAGTGGTGGGGAGCTGATCCTGAGTGTAAGCCCACGCCTTGCGGCGGCTGGCAAACAACGTCCAGGACTTCTCAGCCCACGGAGTGGCCTCGGCGACAGCCAGGTGGCCCATGTAGTCGGCGAAAGACTCCTTCAGCCACAGATCATCCCACCAACCCATGGTGACAAGGTCGCCGAACCACATGTGCGCCATCTCGTGCATGATCGTGATGGCGCGCAGCTGGTATGCCATGTCGGTCGCGCGGGAGGCATGGATGTAGGACTCCGTGAACGTTACCAGGCCCGGATTCTCCATGGCGCCCAAGTTGTACTCCGGCACAAACGCTTGGTCGTACTTGCCGAACGGATAGGGGTTGTCAAAAATGCCGTGGAACCAGGCCAGTCCCGCCTTCGTGATGGTGAAGATTTCCTCGGCGTCAAAGTACTGGGCCAAGGATGCGCGGCAATATGCGGCCAACGGAATGTCCAGACGTTGTCCGGCGTGTTCACTTTCTGGCCCGAACGTCATGGAGAAATGATCTTCAGCCTTGAAGTACGGCCCTGCCAGCACTGTGGTGATGTAGGTGGAAATGGGCAATGTGGGGGCAAAGTCCCAACGGACGGCCTCCGGCGTGTCACGTGCTGACCCTGTTGCGGTGCCCGACTTCACTTCCATGGACGGCTCTGGTGCTCCATCCCGCCCCATGGCCGGTGCCGGCTCCGCCTTGTGGGCCACGGATTGGTTGGAGGCCACTTCCCAGCCCGCAGGTGCTGTGACGTGGAACGTGAAGGAGGCCTTCAGATCAGGCTGTTCGAAATTGGCAAAAACGCGCCGGGCATCTGCAGGCTCGTACTGCGTGTAGGTGTAGATTTCACCGTCGCTGGGATCCATGAACCGGTGCAGTCCTTCGCCGGAGCTTGAATAGGCAGCCGTCGCCGCAACCACCACCGTGTTTTCCGCAGCCAGTCCGGGCAGATGGATTCTCGATCCGTCAACTACGGCCGCAACGTCCAGCTCCACGTCATTCAGAGTTACCGACTCAACACTGATTCCAATGAAGTCAAGGAACGTCGTTGGGGCCGGGCCGGTCTGGCCGGCCGTGCCAGCGGAAAAGGTGATGCTGCTGCGGGTGGGAAACCCTGGGACGGACAAGTCGCGGGCATGGCTCAGATCGAGCTCCACGTCGTACTTGTGGACGGTGAGGAGGGACTTGCGGGCTGCGGCTTCACTGCGCAGCAGATTAAAGTTCGGCACCAATTCATTCAACCATGGCAGCAGCAAACTTCCACGTGCTGCTGCAATCCACTTCGACTTGGCGCATCGGCGTACTCAGGGAGCTCGGAAGAACCAGCCGGCTCAGCAGACCTCGAAGACCTAGACAGTCCCGCCTGACACACACTCAGGCGGGTTTTACGCAGACATCAAGTGCACGGCGCCAAAGGCCAGCGCTGCAATCAGAGCCCAGGCACACATTGCCATGACCGTGGCGCGCAGGCCAGTGTTGAGCAGTTCGCGCACTCGGACGCTTGAGCCAAGGCCAAACAGTGCGGCTCCAAGGGTAATGTCCTGGGCCAGGGCTCCTGCTTCTATGACGCCGTCGGACATCCAGCCGGTGGTGCGCAAGGCGGCCATCAGCAGAAAGCCGACAACGAACATGGGTATGACGGGTGGGAAGCGCGGGGCAGCGGCGGCTTCGGGGCTGCCAGCCTCCATGAGTGCAAGGGCGCGTGCATGGCGCCTGCGTTCAAGGGCTCCGGCCACCCCAACGATCGGTGCCAGAAGCACCACACGCGTCAGCTTGACCACCACGGCGGCGCTGAGGGCGACGGCTCCTGCGGTTTGCGCGGTCGCCACGACCTGTCCCACATCGTGGACACCTGCGCCCACCCACTGGCCAAACTGCAGGTTGGTCAAGCCCAGAGGGTGCATGAGCAACGGCAGAACGCCGATGGCGAGTGTGCCGCAGAGCGTCACGAGAGCCACGGGCAGCACGGTATCTTCGTGTTTCGTGTTCTTGACGGCAGCCATGGCCCCGATGGCGGAAGCGCCGCAGATCGAAAAGCCGGTGGCAATCAGCAGGGGGGTGTCGCCGCCGAGCTTGAACAGCTTACCCAAGGCAAATGTGCCCGCGAAGCTGAGCAGCACCACCCCCACGATCAGGGCCACACTGATCCAGCCCAAGTCCATGATGTCGCCCAGGCTGAGCTTGAGTCCCAGGAAGACAATACCGGCGCGCATGAAGTGCTTGCCGGCAAAGTTCAGCCCGGCCCGCAGTGGTCCTTGACACCATTGTGATGTCACGGGCAGGTTGACGGCTGCAATGCCCAGCACGACGGCGATGGTCATGGAAGGCAGCATCGGCACCACTGCGTGCAACAGCAAGGAAACGGCGACGGCACCTAGGGCTACAGCCAGGCCGGGTGCCAGCGCGTGCAAGGTGGCGCCCTTGGTGACTGTGCCGGCGTCGGGCTTTACCATGGGCTGACTTTGTAGTCCTTCAGGAAGACGCCGTACTGGTCTTCCCCGGATTCACCCATCACGATGGGGTCGTACACACGGGCGGCGCCGTCTACCAGGTCCAAGGGTGCGTGGAAGCCTTCTTCAGCCAAGCGCACCTTGGTGAAATGCGGGCGTTCATCGGTGATCCACCCCGTGTCCACGGCTGTCATCAGGATTCCGTCTTCTTCGAGCATCTCGCCGGCGCTGGTACGAGTGAGCATGTTCAACGCCGCCTTGGCCATGTTTGTGTGCGGATGTCCGGGGCCCTTGTAGGCGCGGGAGAACTGTCCCTCCATGGCTGAGACGTTCACAATGTACTTGCGGCGGGCGCTTGACGCCTGCATGGCCGGGCGAAGGCGGGAAACCAGCAGGAAAGGCGCCGTCACATTGCACAACTGCACTTCAAGCATTTCCAAGGGGTCTACCTGTTCCACCACTTGGGTCCAGCTGTTGATGGTGGCAAGGTCGGGAACGAGGCCTCCGGCGTCGATGGCCGTTCCTGCCGCGATCCGTTCAAGCGACGCCGAGCCCATGGATAGGGCCAAGGCTGCGATTTCATCACCAGCGAGCTGCGGGCTTTCCATCATTTGAGTGGCAAGGGCCAATGGGTGCTTGTCGTGGGCGTGGCCGAAGGTGACAAGTTCGGGCATGGGGGAGCGGGTGGGAAGATCTTCCAACTCTGCGTCCACCAGCGGCTTGTATGCGTTGCCAGTCCGGCGCACGGTTTGGGCTGCGTTGTTGATGATGATGTCCAGAGGTCCGGCGTCATTGAGCGAGTCAGCCAGGGCGACAACTTGGCTTGGATCACGCAAGTCGATGCCGACCACGCGGAGCCTGTGCAGCCATTCTCCGCTGTCTTCCATGGCAGCGAAACGACGGGCAGCGTCTTTGGGGAAGCGTGTGGTGATGGTGGTGTGCGCGCCGTCGCGCAGCAATCGCAGCGCAATATACATGCCGATTTTGGCACGCCCACCAGTCAACAGCGCCCGTTTTCCCGAAAGATCGGTGCGTGCGTCGCGCTTTGAATGGTTGAATGCTGCGCAATCCGGGCACAGCTGATGGTAAAACGCATCTACCTGGGTGTAGTGCTGTTTACAGATGTAGCAGGGGCGGGAACGCAAAAGCGTTCCCGCCGTGTCGCCAGTCGTTGACGGCTTGAGCTTGTTACCCCGAGTCTCATCGTCTATCCGGTCAGGTGCCGCCGTCGCAGTTTTCGCAATGACAGCCTTGTCGGCTTCATTGACTGCGTCACGTTTTACGTTGCGGCGGTACCGTTTGACGGCCTTGAACATCTTTCCCGTGGCCCTGCGGACCTTTATATAGTCAGGATGCTCTTCGTCATAGACATGGATGTTCTCCAAGACTCTTAAACAATTTTGAATCTCTTCGGGGGTAAAGTCGTCGGCAGTCACTGAACAATTTTAGCCTCTCCAACGGAGCGGACTTACCCCGTGACTTCGACAGGCTCCTCCACTGCAGTTTCGGCCGTTTCCCGCTCAACGCCTTCGCCATCCTGCTCAACGCGGCGGCGCGCAACCGAGCGGAAGAAACCTTCTTGAATTTCTTCGATCTTCGATTTGGCCAAGGCCCGCTCAGCTGCATCCGGAACCGGGACTACCTGGCCCTTGCTCAGGACCGTCAGGCCAGACTCTGTGATGACAAAGCCGCGGGCCTTGTCCAGTTCGATATCCACGCCGATGGTTGCGCCAGCCGGGATCTTCACGTTCTTGTCGATGATCGCCTTGTACACCATGGCACCTTCACCGACAGTGACCTTGTCCATCAAAACAGATTCCTGCACCCGGGCGCCGTCGCCGACGAAGACGTCCTGCGAGAGGACGGATTTCTCCACGACCCCACCGGAAACCACCACGCCTTGGTCCACAATCGAATCCAGTGCCGTGCCGGCGGAGTTGTGTGCCCCGTGGACAAACTTAGCCGGTGCGGACAGGGAATTACGGGTATAGATGGGCCAATCCCTGTTGTAGAGGTTGAAGATGGGCAACGGTGAGATCAGGTCCATGTGGGCGTCGTAGTACGAATCGATCGTGCCCACATCACGCCAGTAGTTCCTGTCCCTGTCCGTGGCACCGGGGATGTCATTGGTCGTGAAGTCATAGACGAAGGCCTCTCCGCGCTCCACAAAGTGGGGGATGATGTCTCCGCCCATGTCGTTCTTCGTGTCACTCTTGGCGGCGTCCAGCTCCAGTGCTTCGACCAGGGCATCAGTGTCAAAGACGTAGTTGCCCATTGAAGCGAGGAACTGATCAGGAGCATCGGGCAGCCCTGGCGTTGTGGCGGGCTTTTCCACAAACGCTGCAATCTTGTGGGCGCCAACTGCACCGGGGACTTCAGCATTGTCAATCTCAATGACACCGAACTGGTCAGCCATCTCAAGAGGCTGGCGTACTGCGGCGACGGTGGCCCTGGCGCCGGACTTGATGTGGCTGTTCACCATCTGCTCAAAGTCCATGCGGTAGACGTGGTCCGCGCCCACCACGACAACGATGTCCGGCTCTGCGTCACCGATGAGGTTCATCGACTGGTAGATGGCGTTAGCGCTTCCAAGGAACCAGCTTTTGCCGCGTCGTTGCTGTGCGGGAACTGAAGCTACATAGTTACCCAAGAGTGTGGACATGCGCCAGGTCTCAGACACGTGGCGGTCAAGGCTGTGTGACTTGTATTGGGTCAAGACAACCATTTTTAAATATCCCGAGTTGGCCAGGTTGGACAAAGCAAAATCAACCAAGCGGAAACCCGCAAAGGGCACCGCCGGTTTAGCCCTGTCTGCTGTCAACGGCATCAGGCGTTTACCCTCGCCACCTGCCAAAACGATCGCCAAAACTTTTTTGACTGACATGATCCACCCTCCGCCAGCTTTAATGGTTCAGTTTGCGGTGACCTCCGAGGGTCACAACAACTTCACACTAGAACAAATGTGTCCCGACAGACTACCTTGAGAGGGTGCGTATAGACATTGTGACAAAAGAATTTCCGCCCGAGATTTACGGAGGGGCCGGAGTGCATGTCGCCGAGCTCAGCCGTGTACTCGCTGCGAAGGCCGATTTGCGGGTGCATGCATTCGGAAAGGAAAGGGAAAAGGACTTCCATGGGGCCACTGTTGCCTCCTACGAACCGCTCCCTCAACTTGACGATGCAAATGCTGCCGTCCAAACACTGGGGGTGGATTTGCAGATTGTGCCGGCCATTGCCGGTTCCGACCTTGTGCACTCCCACACTTGGTATGCCAACATGGCAGGACACATTGCGGCGCTGCTGCACGGTATCCCGCATGTTCTGAGTGCCCACAGCCTGGAGCCGTTGCGCCCGTGGAAAGCCGAACAGTTGGGTGGCGGCTACGCCGTCTCCTCCTGGGTGGAGAAGACCGCTTATGAGGGCGCCGCAGCGATCATTGCTGTCTCCGACGGCATGCGCCAGGATATCCTGCGCAGCTACCCCGACGTGGACCCGGCCAAGGTCAAGGTCATTCATAACGGTATCGATGTTGCCGCGTGGCAGCGCGATGAGGAGGACGACGTCGTCCGTTCCCTTGGCATTGATCCGGACCGTCCCAGCGTTGTTTGGGTTGGAAGGGTTACGCGTCAGAAGGGCGTGCCGTACCTCTTGAAGGCTGCTGCAGCGCTTCCTCCGGAGGTGCAGCTGGTTTTGTGTGCGGGTGCCGCAGACACTCCGGCACTCGGCGCCGAAGTCAATGAACTGATTGCTGGCCTGAAGGCACAGCGTGACGGGGTCATCGTCATCGAAAGGATGCTGCCGCGTGCTGAGCTGATTCAGGTTCTTAGCCATGCAACCGTATTCGCCTGCCCTTCAATATATGAGCCGCTTGGCATTGTGAACTTGGAGGCCATGGCATGTGGAGCTGCTGTAGTGGCCAGTGCAACGGGTGGAATCCCAGAAGTTGTTGCGCACGGTGAGACGGGATTGTTGGTTCCGTTGGAGCAAGTTGGTGACGGCACGGGAACACCTTTGGATCCGGAGAAGTTCGTTGCAGACTTTGCCGCCGCGATGATTGAGGTGGTGAACGATCCTGCACGTGCCCGAGCAATGGGCGAAAAGGGACGTCAGCGAGCTACTGACCATTTCTCTTGGGAATCGATTGTTGAACAGACCTTGGACGTCTATAAAAGCGTTCTTCCTTAGTAAAAGTTTTCCGTGCTGTATCTAATTAGTATCTAAATGGTACTTAGCTACTTCTTTGTGAGGGCCCTGATCTGTGGATCAGGGCCCTCACAGTTTTAACGCCAGTCAAAATATTTGCTGCTCGTCCTATCCGCTATCACCATTGATTCTTACTCGTCTTTTTGGGGAGGCCGTGGTGGTAGTGGTTGCGGCGTGGTGTTTGTTGGGGG
>NZ_JAUNVV010000152.1 GCF_030540645.1 Arthrobacter sp. | reverse complement strand
ACTGACACGCATGAGCTTGGCAACTTCGGCGGCGCTGGAGGGGACCGCCACTGCTTGGGGAATGAGCAGGAAGTGGGAGGCGTCGTGGGCATTGGCGTGACGGTCAAGGGCGCGGGTGAGGGTTTGTGCGGGGCTGGCCATGGCTCCCGTAACAGCCGCCAGTGACTGCCCGGACAGCACCTTCTCGCTGCTCCGCGGGTTCTTGCCGCCCGTCGTTTGGCGTCCCTGCCCTGACATGGTGGCCCCTTTGTTCAGCATTTCGTTTGGCTCAGCAATCCTTGTGCTTCACGGTATCCGTCGTCATCTACGCGCCGTCAGACAGTTAACGTCACACAGGCACCGCGTTCATGACAAGTCTTATGGGCGTCTAGGTGCAAAGCAAGGCACCCGGGCAGAATGCAGCTTCGGGCCAAGCACAGCACCTTGACTGCACCGGCCACGCGCTGCCCGCCCGCAACACGTTCTTTGTCCTATGCTGGGGCCACCACTATCAACAGCGTTGGGAGTCCCATGACCATCTCCACAGCAGACTTTTACGACGAGCACGGGCTGAAACTGGCCTCCGTGTCCCTACAGTTTCGCAATTTTGGAGCCGTGTCGTGCTTTTCCGGGCCCGCCCGAACCGTGAAGTGTCATGCGGACAACCTGCTGGTGAGATCTCTCCTGTCCACCCCGGGAGAAGGCGCCATTTTGGTGATTGACGGGGGAGGCTGGATGGGGAACGCACTCATGGGCGACATGATCGCCCAGTTGGCCGTGGACAACAACTGGGCCGGCGTGATCATCAATGGCGCCATCCGCGACAGTGTGGCCATGGCGCAGATGCCACTCGGCGTGAAGGCGCTGGGCACCAACCCTGCAAAGAGCTTCAAGGAGGGCACCGGAGACGTTGATATTCCCGTGCAACTCGGTGACGTGAGCATCCATCCCGGCGAAATGATCCATGCCGACGAGGACGGAATCCTCGTAGGCCCTAGGGAATAGCTGGGCACAATTGGCTCGGGCGGACCGGCTGGCATGGCTCAGGTGCGGAAGTTGGCTGGCCCGCGCAACGGTTCCAGCAGCGCCTTCTTCTGCGGGCTCAAGCGGACCAGCGTGCCGCTTGGTTCGTGGAAGAACGCCAGCACCGTTTCAGCAATAACGCATTTTTCTGCCGTGACAGGATCAAAAATAGCGTAGGCCACGGTAAAGCTGGCCCCTTTTACGGCGCTGATCCACACTTTCACCTCTGCGGCGACATTGCGGTAGTTCAAGGCCGCCAGGTACCGGACCCGGTGTTCCACCACCAGCGCCTGCACGTCCGCGTCCAGTTCAGAAAAGATGGGGTGCGCAGCCTCGACGCCGGGCAGCCCGGTACCGGCGGGCGGGCCGAAAGCGTAGACACGAGCCTCCTCAAGGATCCGCAACACCTCTACGTTGTTGATATGCCCGTAGGCATCCATGTCTCCCCAACGCATGGGGACCTGCAGCGCAAGGCGCTGGCCGCCGTCGTACTTTTCCTGCTGAACAGCCATCAGTTTCCTTCACTTTCCACGATTAGCGTCGAGGCGTACCATTCGCGCTCCAGGATGGCGTAGTGGTGCAACGTGATCCATTCGCCTTTGCTCCAGTCAGCCTCGACAAAAGTTGCCTCCAAACGCATGCCCAGGCGTGTCATCAGGGCTGCGGATTTTTCGTTTCGGACATCGCAAATCCCCTCAACCCTGTGCCAGCCGAAACCATTGAAGGCAATGTCCAAGGCGGCTGCGCAGGCAGCAAAGGCGACTCCCTGCCCTTGAACCTCGGGACTGAAGACGAAGCCGATTTCGCCACGCTGCCAATTTTTCGCATCCCACTTCAACAGCACCTCGCCCATCGCTTTGTGGGTAGGACCGCGTTCCACCGCCAAGTCCAGCCACTGGCCGGGTGTGGTGAAATCCTGCTGCGCAATCATGGATGCGACCGTCAGTGCGGTGTCCGCCATGGTCTGCGGCGGGTGTGGCAGGTAGCGGGCCACCTCGGGCAGCGACCTGTAGGCGTTGACGGCCTGCACGTCGGCGTGGAGTATGGGGCGCAGCCGAACGCCGTCGGCCGCGAAAGGGTATGCCGGTTGCACTGGGACGGGAAATTCTGGTGTGGCGGAGGGCATATTCAGATCCTAATGCGAACTTGCCACCGGACACCCTTCATGCACCTTGGAGCAGTGTTCGAATCCTCTTGGGAAACAGTCAGAGTCCTTGGATACCATGGGCCCATGCCTGCCGCACCCACAACCCGACGCCGAGTTGAACTCGTGTTGATACCCCTTGTTGCAGCCTTTTGCATGGCGTTCATCATCGGTGCCATTGTGCTTGACCGCGACGGCGGATCCTGCCCTGCACCGAACTGGAACAACCACTTGTCTTTGTCCTTGGCCGGGAACCAGAGCAGTAACTCCACTGCCACAGCAGTCACGGCTTGCTCCGGCACCGACTGCGTTCCCCAGTCGCCAACGTTCGCCAAGATGTCCGCCGGCGGCACTCGGATGCTCACTCATCAAAAAGACGGCTCATGGATGCTCACGGTTGGCGCGCTACCGCCCAAGACCCTCAACTTCAGTGTGTACGACCAAAACGG
>NZ_JAUNVV010000068.1:11478-20385 GCF_030540645.1 Arthrobacter sp. | reverse complement strand
TTGCTGGACTTCCTGAACCAGCAGCCCTGACCTACGGTTCCCGGGCCGGGCGCGGCAGCGCTACATTTAAGCCATGGCTGAAAACACTTCCCGCAATGCAGTAGTCACTGGCGCCAGCTCTGGCATTGGCGCCGCCACCGTCCGCGCCCTGCGCGCCCACGGCTGGAACGTGGTGGCAGTGGCCCGCCGCGCCGAGCGGCTGGCCGAGCTTGCCGCGGAAACAGGCGCCATTGCCTGCCCGGCGGACATATCCAAGGACGACGACGTCGCCCGCCTCCGCAGCACTGTCACCGACGCTTTTGCGAACCACGGCGGCGTGGACACTGTCATCAACATTGCCGGCGGTGCGCGCGGGGTGGACCCCGTGGGCAGTGCGAGTGTCCAGGACTGGGAGTGGATGTACCAGGTCAACGTGCTGGGCACGCTGAAAGTCATCCAGGCGTTCCTTCCCGCACTGCGCACACATGGCCGCGGCACCGTGCTGAACCTGACGTCCACCGCCGGGCTTGTCGCCTATGAAGGCGGCGCCGGCTACAACGCCGCAAAATTCGGCCAGCACGCCCTGAACAATGCGCTGCGTCTGGAAGAAGCCGAACACAATGTGCGTGTCATCGAGGTGGCTCCCGGCCTTGTCCAGACGGAGGAATTCATGTTGAACCGCCTCGGCGGGGACAAGGAAGCGGCGGCCAAAACCTACCAGGGCGTGGCCGAGCCACTGACGCCGGAGGACGTGGCGGAGGTGGTGCGCTACGCCGTCGAACTTCCCCAGCACATCAACATAGACCAGCTTGTCGTGCGGCCCGTGGCCCAGGCCGCCGCCCACAAACTCATCCGCCACTGAACCTGTCCGGAGGCCACCCGCCGCCGGGATCCGGGAGGCGGTGCACGGTAGCCCCGCCGATCCCGTAGACTTGCATGCAAAGCGTTGAACCGGCCATCACCGGTGAGCTTCCGGAAGAACACACTGCGCCATCACACGTGCGCCGTGCCAGTAGAACCGGACGGGTAAGCCCGTCACAGCAGACAATGAGCGGCCGCACCCGGCGTCGAAAGGCAAGGGGGACGGTAAGCGAGGTGGTACCGCGGCGCAAGCCGTCCTTGCATCCTGACATGAACGCCCCCAACCAGGATGATGTGATGACCCACTTCCCGAAGGCCTCCGCCGCCGCCGGCTTGCACGCCGAAACCCACCATGTTCCCGCCTCCGTGAATTTCCCGAAGGTGGAAGAACTTGTCCTGAAGTACTGGGACGAAGACGGCACCTTCCAGGCCAGCATCGACGCGCGCGACGCCGGGGCCGACGGGTCGAACGAGTTCGTCTTCTACGACGGCCCTCCCTTCGCCAATGGCCTGCCGCACTACGGTCACCTGCTCACCGGCTACGCCAAGGACCTCGTGGCCCGCTACCAGACCCAGCGCGGGCGCCGGGTGGAGCGCCGCTTCGGCTGGGACACGCACGGTTTGCCCGCCGAGCTGGAAGCCATGAAGCAGCTGGGCATGACGGACAAGGCGCAGATCGAGGCCATGGGCATCGACAAGTTCAACGACGCCTGCCGCTCCTCCGTCATGAAATACGCTGGCGAATGGCAGGAATACGTCACCCGCCAGGCCCGCTGGGTCGACTTCGACAACGACTACAAGACGCTCAACGTCGACTACATGGAGTCGGTGCTGTGGGCGTTCAAGCAGCTGCACTCCAAGGGCCTCACCTACAACGGCTACCGCGTGCTGCCCTACTGCTGGAAGGATGAGACGCCCCTCTCCAACCATGAGCTGCGCATGGACGAGGACGTCTACAAGGACCGCCAGGACCAGACCGTCACCGTCACCTTCCCCATCCTGCCCGGCGAATCCGCCCTGTCGCAGGAACTCGCCGGAGTGGCCGCGATCGCCTGGACCACCACACCATGGACGCTGCCCACCAACCAGGCCCTCGCCGTCGGGCCGCAGGTGAGCTACGCCGTCGTGCCTGTTGGGCCTCACGGTTCCAGCGCCGAGGGGGAGCGGTTCCTGCTTGCCGCCGATCTGGTGGGCTCCTATGCCAAGGATCTGGGGTACGACGACGGTGCTGCCGCGACTGCCGCCGTCACCGCCACCTACGCCGGCTCCGAGCTTGAGGGACTGAAGTACGAGCCTTTGTGGGACTACTTTGCCGACGATGAAAAGTACGGCACCGCCAAGTCCTGGCAGTTCCTGCTCGCCGACTACGTGACCACCACCGACGGTACCGGCGTTGTCCACCAGGCGCCCGCCTACGGTGAAGAGGATCAGAAGGTGTGCGAGCAGTACGGCATCCCGGTGGTTCTGTCCGTGGATGAGGGTGCAAACTTCCTGCCCGTCTTTGCCGGCGGCCCGCTGAACGACATCGCCGGCGTGCAGGTCTTCGACGCGAACAAGACCATCACGAAGGTGGTCCGCGAGGCCGGGCGCCTGGTCCGCCAGGCCAGCTACGTGCACAGCTACCCGCACTGCTGGCGTTGCCGCACACCGCTGATCTACCGCGCCATCTCCTCCTGGTACGTGGAAGTCACCGCGTTCAAGGACCGCATGGTTGAGCTGAACCAGGACATCAACTGGATCCCCGGCAACGTCAAGGACGGCCAGTTCGGCAAGTGGCTGGCCAACGCCCGCGACTGGTCCATCTCCCGCAACCGCTACTGGGGCAGCCCCATCCCTGTGTGGCAGTCCGACGACGAAGAGTACCCCCGGACGGATGTGTACGGCTCGCTCGCCGAAATGCAGGCCGACTTTGGCCGCCTACCCGTCAACAAAGGGGGCGAAGTGGACCTGCACCGTCCGTTCATCGACGAGCTAACCCGCCCCAACCCGGATGACCCGCGCACGCCTGAGCAGGGACAGTCCACCATGCGCCGCGTGGAGGACGTGCTGGATGTCTGGTTCGACTCTGGCTCCATGCCGTACGGCCAGGTCCACTACCCGTTCGAGAACGAGGACTGGTTCAACACCCACAACCCGGCCGACTTCATCGTCGAGTACATCGGGCAGACGCGCGGCTGGTTCTACATGCTGCACATCCTCTCTACCGCACTCTTTGACCGCCCGGCGTTCCGCAACGTCATCAGCCACGGCATCGTGCTCGGCTCCGACGGGGCGAAGATGTCCAAGTCGCTGCGCAACTACCCGGACGTCTCCGAGGTGCTGGACCGCGACGGCTCCGACGCCATGCGCTGGTTCCTCATGTCCAGCCCCATCCTGCGCGGCGGCAACCTGGTGGTCACCGAGCAGGGCATCCGCGACGGCGTCCGCCAGGTCATCCTGCCCATGTGGAACGTGTACAGTTTCTTCACCCTGTACGCGAACACGGCTAACGGCGGCGCCGGCTACGACGCCAAGCTGCGCTACGACGGCTACACCGACCCCATGGACCAGTACCTGCTCGCCAACACCGGCGATTTGGTGCGCGAGCTGACCGGCCTGCTTGACGGCTACGACGTCTCCGGTGCCTGCGAAGCCCTGCGCGTGTACTTCGACATGCTCACCAATTGGTACGTGCGTCGCAGTCGCAACCGCTTCTTCGACGAAAATGTGGACGCCTTTGACGCGCTCTACACTGCGCTGGAAACGGTGTGCCGTGTCGCAGCCCCACTGCTGCCACTGGTCACTGAGGAGATCTGGCGCGGCCTGACCGGCGGGCGTTCGGTGCACCTGAGCGACTGGCCCAACGCCGAACTGTATGTTTCCAACGCACCGCTCGTGGAGCAGATGGAGGCGATCCAGCAGATCTGCTCCACCGGCTCCAGCCTGCGCAAGGCCGCCAAGCTGCGCGTCCGCCTGCCCCTGCAGGAGCTGACGGTGGTGGCCCCCAACGCCGCCGCACTGAAGGACGGCGCTGGCATGGTCGCCGAGGAACTGAACATCCGCGCCGTGCGTTTCCTTGACGCCGCAGACGCCTCACCGGAAGAGTTCGGCATCAGCCAGAAGCTCGTGGTCAACGCCCGTGCCGCCGGCCCGCGCCTGGGCAAGGACGTCCAGCTCGCCATCAAGGGCTCCAAATCCGGCGACTGGTCGGTTGTTGACGGCACCGTGACGGCGGGCGGCCTTGAACTGCAGCCCTCCGAATACACGCTGGAGACTGTGGTGGCAGAAACGGACGACGGCGGAAACAGTGCGGTGGCCATGCTGCCGCACGGCGGTTTCGTGGTGCTCAACACCGAACTGACGGACGAACTGCTGGCCGAAGGCACCGCACGCGATATGGTCCGTGCCATCCAGCAGGCGCGCAAGGATACGGGCCTGCAGGTCAGTGACCGTATCCGCACCATCGTCAGCGCCCCGCAGGACATTGTCGACGCCCTGCACGCGAACGCCGAGCTGGTCAAGAACGAGACCCTCACACTAAAGCTTGAACTCATCCCCGGTGACGTTGAAACCACCATCACTGTTGAACGGAGCACCGTCTAAATGAGCGCCAACCACGATGAATTCTCGGTGGAAAGTGTTTACGCCGAGCTTCTGGGCCGCGCCCCGGAAAACAAGATGGAGCCGCGGCTTGACCCGCTGTTCCGGGCCATGGACATTCTGGGCGAGCCCAACAAGGCCTTCCCCATCATCCACATCACCGGCACCAACGGAAAAACGTCCACGGCGCGCATGATCGAGGCCGGGCTGCTGGCCCACGACCTGCGCACCGGACGCTACACCAGCCCGCACCTGACAAAGGTCACCGAACGCATCAGCATTGACGGGGCTCCCGTCAGCGACGAGACGTTCGTGCGTATCTGGGACGAAATCCGCCCCTACCTGGACATTGTCGACGCAGAACTAGAGGCCGCGGGCGACGTGCGGCTGACCTACTTCGAGTGCCTGACCATCCTGGCCTTCGCCGTCTTTGCCGACGAGCCCGTGGATGTGGCCGTCATGGAAGTGGGCCTCGGCGGCATCACCGACGCCACCAACGTGGGCGACGGCCAAGTTGCCGTCATCACCCCCATCTCCCTGGACCACACCGAACTGCTGGGGGACACCACCGGCCTTATCGCTGAGGAAAAGGCCGGCATCATCAAGGAAGGCGCCTTCGTCATCAGCGCCGCGCAGCCCGCCGACGCCGCCCAGGTCATCCTCGATGCGGCACGCTCGAAGAACGCGGACTTCCGCTTTGAAGGCGTGGAGTTCGGTGTGGAATCGCGCACCATTGCCGTGGGCGGGCAGAGCCTTGACCTGCAGGGTCTGGCCGGTCGTTACCCCGGTATCCTGCTGCCGCTGCACGGCGAACACCAGGCGCAGAATGCCGCCGTCGCCCTTGCCGCGCTTGAAGCCTTCCTCGGCGGAGGGGAAAAGGAACTGAACCTGGAACTGGTCCAGCAGGGTTTTGGTGCCGTCACCTCGCCGGGCCGCCTCGAAGTCATGCGCACCTCGCCGACCATTGTGGTGGATGCCGCCCACAACCCCGCCGGCATCGCTGTCAGCGCCAAGGCCCTGCAGGAGTCCTTCGCGTTCAGCAAGCTGGTCATTGTGCTGGGCGTGCTGGTCGAGAAGGATGCCGAGGCAATCCTGAACACCATCCGGGAGTCCTACGGCGATGAAGCTGCTGAAATCTGCCTGACTCAGTCCAACTCGCCACGCGCCATTCCGGCCGCGGAACTGGCTGAAATGGCAGTGGATCTTGGCTGGGACGAGGCGGACGTGCACATTGCCGAGAGGCTCGACGACGCCATCGAGTGGGCGGTTGAACGGGCCGAGGCCAACAACGACCTCGCCGGCGGTGTCCTGATCACCGGCTCCATCACGGTGGTGGGCGAAGCCCGCATCCTGCTGGGCCGCCCCGGCGAAAAGGCAGGTGCCTGAGATGGCAAAGCTGACCCGCGCACAGCGCGAATGGAAGCCCAACACACCCAAAAAGGCCCGCTCCACGAAGACGATGTTCGCCTCGGTGGTGTTGGTCTTGGAAGCGTTCGTGGCCCTGTTCGCCGGCCTGGCACTCTTTGGCTTGCAGGGCAAGAACGCCACGTACCTTGTGGTTGCGGGTGTGCTGGCGTTCCTCATGGTTGCTGCCTGTGCGTTCCTGTCCAAAAAGTGGGGCCCTGCCTTTGGCTGGATCCTGCAGCTGGTCCTCATTGCCGGCGGTTTCTGGGAACCATCCATGTTCGTTGTGGGCATCCTGTTCGCCGTTGCCTGGTGGTACGCCCTGTACGCCGGTGCCAGGATCGACCGCGAAAACGCCGCCCGGGCCAGGGCTCAGTCGCAATGGGATGCCGCCCACCCCGACGAGACAACCATCACGGAGTAGTTTCACGCCCCGGCCAGTAAGCTGAATCTGAAAGTTCGTTACATCTAGTTGTTTGGAGTATCTGTGAGCATCGAGCGCACTCTTGTCCTGGTCAAGCCCGACGGCGTTGCCCGCAACCTTTCGGGGGCCGTGCTGGCCCGTATTGAAGCGAAGGGCTATGCCCTGGCTGAGCTGAAGAAAGTCAGCGCCACGCGCGAGCAGTTGGAGGCGCACTACGCCGAGCACGCCGGCAAGCCGTTTTACGAGCCGCTGGTGGAGTTCATGCTGTCCGGCCCGGTGGTGGCCGCCATCTTCGAAGGCAACCGCGTCATTGAGGGCTTCCGTGCACTGGCCGGCACCACCGACCCCACCACGGCAGCCCCCGGCACCATCCGCGGCGACTTCGGCCGCGACTGGGGCCTGAAGGTTCAGCAGAACCTGGTGCACGGCTCCGACTCTGTTGAGTCAGCAGAGCGCGAGATCGCCATCTGGTTCGCCTAGGCCCACGGCCTGAACCACGCACCACAGCACCAACCACAGCACCACGACGAGGGGCACCTTCCAAGCGGAAGGTGCCCCTCGTCGTGGTGCAAGGCAGTGAACGCACCCCCACTACCGACGCTCCCGCAGTTTCGGGGGTGTTACGACGGACCCTCCTGCACCTTCTGGGGTGGCACTACCGACGCTCCTGCACTTTCAGGGCTGAGACACGGAACGCTCCCGCAGTGGCTGCGGGAGCGTTCCGTTTTTATCACCTGAAGGTGCGGGAGCGTCCGGGGGAAATGGCCCGAAACTGCGGGAGGGTCGGTAGTGGGGTTAGGCGTTGGACGGGAGGATCAGGTGCATGAACTTGAAGAAGATCGAGGCAAGCGTGGCGATGTAGAGCAGTCCCACAATGACCCAAGCCCATTCGTTGAGGAACTTCGTCAGGGCGGCCGGGGCGGGGATGACGCCGTAGTTCATGTTTCGCACTGTGGTCCAGACGAAGAGCGGGATCATCATGGCCCACACGATCATGCAGTAGGGGCACAAAACAGCGAGGACGTAGACAGCCTGGAACCAGAACCACCCGATCACGGCCATGCCAGCGGTGATGCCGGCCTGCAGGCCGAGCCAATACCAGCGGCTCATCCGTGCCCCCGCCAACAGGACAACTCCCGTGGTGATCACGATCGCGAAGGCGGCGACCCCAACGAACGGGTTGGGGAATCCCAGAAGTGCTGCTTGCGGTGTTTTCATGACACTGCCGCAGGAGATCCACGAGTTGAAATCACAGCTGACGGCGGCGTCCGGGTTTGCGTACAATTTCAGTCGATCCAGGACGAGCGTGAAGGAGGCGATCCAGGCAATGGCACCGGTGATGAGAAGGAACCAGCCAAATGGTTTGGCACGCACCATGGCGGGCTTTCCCAGCTCTGTTGGATCACTCGTGGAGACTGCGGTGCCGGGCATGATGTCCTTTTCCGTGAGGGAGATAATTGTGTCCTGATTGTAGCGTGAGATTCTTGGCGCGCCGTGTGGGGAATCACCCCACGCCTAGGCGCGTGTGAGACAATAGTTTCGGCTGATTGGCGATCCACATGCGCCGTTCAGTCCGATGGCACGCCCAATGGCTGCCGGTGACGACGCTGCCAGAGAGTGCAGCCATCCACCAGGCAACTTGCGCAAACCATTGGCTTCGGAGAGCTTGCGCACCCAGAGGTTGGTGCCGCCTGCGAAGTATCTAGACGACTTCCGTCAACGCCCGCGGGTGTTGGCACATCAGCCGCTTCGGCGCTCGATGTGGGTGCGCTGGCTCGGCGCGAAAGTAACGTCCACCATGGATAAAGATCAAGCCTCCACAGACAACACAGGCGCAGACAACGCAGCGGCAGCTCAGGCAGCCCCCGCGAAGACTAGAGCCACGCGCTCACGCCGTGCCACCGCTGCAGTGACCAGCCCGGCCAAAACCCCCGACGCTGCCGCCGCATCCGACATCGCCGCATCAGGTTCTGCAACATCAGCAACGGCAGACGCAGCCGCGTCACCGGCCAAGACGGCTCCGGCACGCCGCAGCCGGGCCAAGAAGGTCGAAACCCCCAGTGGCGCACCCGCTGAAACTCCCTTGATCGACCTGCCCTCCGCTGCAGCAGATGCGGAACCTACGTCATCTGCAGCAGGCGCAACAACAGCAAGCACGACGGCGGCCGGCACCACTGCGGCTGACTCACCGTCAGGGGACGCAGCACCGGCTGCCGCCCCGCGGAAACGTGCAGCAAGTCGCCGTGCAACGGCTCCCGTGACCGCCCCGGGCCAAGGAGAACTGAGCCTCAACGCTGACAGTGCAGCTGCCGGAACCACGGCTGAACCCACCAAGGCTCCGGCCAAGCGACCTCGTGCCACCAGGGCTTCCGTTGCCAAGACGTCCGCGCCCAAGGTTGCCGACACGGACGACTCCAGCACAACGGCTGTTGCGGCTGACGCTGCCGAGGCAGCCGGTGCCCGTGACGGGAGCACCGCTGTTGAAGCTGCCGCACCCACCGACGCTGCACAGCAGGAGCAAGCAGACTCGGGCGCACCGGCTGCCAGGACGCGTGGACCGCGTAGAAGCAGCCGAAAAGCCGCTGCTCCAGAATCTTCACCCGCGGTTGTACCTGCCACCGAGGCCTCGGACTCGGCTGCCCACGACTCGGCTGCCGCTT
>NZ_JAUNVV010000068.1:0-11378 GCF_030540645.1 Arthrobacter sp. | reverse complement strand
CGCCGAAGCCCCCGCCGCACCTACTGCAACAGCCGAAACTGCTGAATCCGATGCACCGGTTGAAACGGCTGCACCGAGGACTACGCGCAGCCGTCGCCGGTCCGCAGCCCACAGCGCCCCGGCCCAAGAAGCACCTGCGGCGCCCGCAACAGAGGAAGCCGGCACCGCAGCATCCGCCTCTGCAGAAGCTGCCTCGCCTGCGGCTACGGAAGCTCCCGCGGAAGACCTGCTCACTCTTGAAGTAATCGACGCAGCGCCCACCACCGAGTCCCCTTTCGCGGCCCCGTCCACGGGAATTTCGGCGTTGTTCCTCGCTCCGGATCTGAGCCAGAGCCTGTCAGTCACTGCAACAAAAGGCTCCGAAGCCAGCTCTGACGAAGATGACGACGACAGCCAGGACTCGGACAGCCATGGCGGTGAACAGCGTGGACGCGGCCGCAGCCGCAACCGGCGCACCCGTGGCACTGACTCCCGCAACTCGGATTCCCGCGGTACTGACTCACGCAGTTCCGACGGTGACACATCAGAGGCCAACGACAGCTCCGAGGACCACGGCGTTGAAAGTGACGGCGAAGGCACCGACGACGGCGTGACCTCCCGCCGCCGTCGCCGCCGCCGCCGCGGGGATGCCGACCTGGAAATGACCGGCGGCAGCGACGAAGATCCGCCCAACACGGTGACCCGCGTCCGTGCCCCTCGCACACCGTCGGAGTCGACCACGAGTCCTTCAAACCGGGTGACGAGCCTGCGTGGCTCCACCCGTCTCGAAGCGAAGAAGCAGCGCCGCCGCGATTCCCGCGACTCTGGCCGCCGCCGCACCGTCATCACGGAAGCAGAGTTCCTGGCGCGCCGGGAATCGGTTGACCGTGTCATGGTGGTCCGCCAAGGCGAAGACCGAATCCAGATCGGCGTGCTGGAAGACGGCATCCTGGCCGAGCACTTTGTCTCCAAGACGCAGCAGGACTCCCTGATCGGCAACGTCTACCTGGGCAAGGTCCAGAATGTGTTGCCCAGCATGGAAGCCGCCTTTGTCGACATTGGCCGCGGCCGCAACGCCGTCCTGTACGCCGGAGAAGTCGACTGGGACGCCGCCAACCTCAACGGCCAGCCGCGCCGCATCGAAAATGCGCTGAAGTCCGGCGACTCAGTCCTGGTGCAGGTCTCCAAGGACCCCGTGGGCCACAAGGGTGCGCGCCTGACCAGCCAGATCTCATTGCCCGGACGCTACCTGGTGTTCGTGCCCGGCGGTTCCATGACGGGGATTTCCCGCAAGCTGCCCGACGTCGAACGCAATCGGCTTAAGCGCGTGCTCAAGGACCACCTGCCGGAAAACGCCGGTGTCATTGTGCGCACCGCGGCAGAAGGTGCCAGCGAAGAAGAGCTGACCAATGACATCAACCGGCTGCGCGCCCAATGGGAGGGCATCAACGCCAGGGCTTCCTCGCACAAGACGCTCGCACCGGAGATGCTGTACGCCGAGCCTGACCTGACCATCAAGGTGGTCCGCGATGTCTTCAATGAGGACTTCACGAAGCTCATAGTTTCCGGTGAGGACGCCTGGGACACCATCGAAGCCTATGTGACCTACGTGGCTCCGGACCTGCTTGATCGTCTGGAAAAGTGGACTAATCCGGATGACATCTTCGCCGTGCACCGCATTGACGAGCAAATCAACAAAGCCCTGGAGCGCAAGGTCTTCCTGCCCTCGGGTGGTTCGCTGGTCATTGACCGCACCGAGGCCATGACGGTGGTTGACGTCAACACCGGCAAGTTCACCGGTTCCGGTGGCAACCTGGAAGAAACCGTCACGAAGAACAACTTGGAAGCAGCGGAGGAAGTTGTCCGTCAGCTGCGCCTGCGCGACATTGGTGGGATCATCGTCATCGACTTCATCGACATGGTCCTGGAATCCAACCGCGATCTGGTGCTGCGCCGTCTTGTCGAGTGCCTGGGCCGGGACAGGACCAAGCATCAGGTGGCCGAGGTGACCAGCCTGGGTTTGATCCAGATGACGCGCAAGCGCATGGGCACGGGCCTGCTGGAGGTCTTCGGCGAGCAGTGCCCCACCTGCGCAGGCCGCGGCATGGTCACCCACGACATCCCCGTGGAGCCCCGCCGCATTCATTCCGCCCACACGGCCCACGCTGCCGCAGAGAGCGTACCGAGCCATCAGGCACGCCAGGAACCCCGCGACGGCGAACGCACAGCCAACCGCTCGACTCGTAGCGAGCGCAAGCGTAACCGTAACCGCGGGCAGCAAAATGAGCCCGAACAGATTCAGGAAGTTCCCGAAGTCCACGTACCCGACGAGGTCGACGAGGCTGCAAAAGCACAGAAGGCCACTGTGGCACGCGCCGCGCTGGCGAACATCGCAGCAGCTGCGGCAGCCTCACACCATGAGCACGCCAGCGAGTCCAGCTCCGTGGCTGCACCGGAGCCGGAGGTGGAAGACACTCACGACGCCGCCATCCTCACCCTGGGTGGCGAGGACATTGAGCTCCCTCGCGGGCACCGCAGCGAAAGCAGCGGCTTCTCCGGCACGGCCTCGGCAGACAGGGACGCGGCCTTGGCAGGATTGACGCAGGCACTTGACCAGCTGTCAGCCCCCGGCCACGACGCAGCGCAGACCAAGCGCGACGCCAGCCACGGTGCAGGTAACGATGTGGGCCACGAGGCTGGCCGAGACGGGAGCCACGAAGCTGGCCGCGATGCAGAGGCGGACAGTGGCAGCAGCCGCGGCCGTTCACGCAGGGGACGCCGCAACCGCAGTGCGCGCAGTGCACAGGGCGGTTCCGACATGGCCGTGGAAACGAACGACGGCGGCACCCGTGCTCAGGGGTCGACGCGACACAGTGGCAAGGCCCCACAGGACCCACAGGGTCAACAGGCCAAGGCAGCGGCTGTGAAGAGCCCGGAGCCCATTATTTTGGGTGTGGGAGTTCCCGCAGCCGAGCTCTAGGAACGTCTCTAGGAACACTGAGCTCGTTCGGAAGAAAAGCTTCAGGAAATAGCACCAGCCCGCACCAAGCAGCAGGAAGAACCGCCACCGGCGGATTCGACCACTGTTTGTTGCGGGCTGGTTTTCGTTAATCCGTGGGAGCGAGGCTAGGGTGAGGAGCGACACGGGGTGCCAGGACAAGAGGTCCGGCTGAGAGAAAACCCGTTGAACCTGCCCGGCTAGAACCGGCGAAGGGATGTCCCATGGCCATGAACACCTTAACGACCACCGCCACAGACTTTCACGAAAAAGGCGCCGCGCACAGAGGCGTCGTGCAAGGACCTGCGGCTCCAGTCACCGTAGAACACTCCAGAACCGTGAAACACCCCAGAGTACTGAGCATTGCCGGCTCGGACCCGTCCGGGGGAGCGGGAATCCAAGCAGACATCAAGTCCATTTCGGCCCACGGCGGCTACGCTATGACAGCCATCACCGCCTTGACCGCACAAAACACCCGCGGAGTCACCGGCGTGCACTTTCCCCCGGCTGAGTTCCTGCGAAGCCAGCTCGACGCCGTGTCGGCAGACATCTGCATTGACGCCGTCAAGATCGGAATGCTTGGCAACGCGGAGGTGATGGGCGCGGTGGCCAGCTGGCTGGCACGGACCCGGCCCGCCGTCGTCGTGCTTGATCCTGTCATGGTGGCGACCAGCGGTGATGCGCTGATGGCCCCGGAAGCCCACAACGCGCTTCTGGACCTGCTGGAGCACGTTGACCTGCTCACCCCCAACATTCCCGAGCTGGCTGCCCTGCTGGGCGAGCCCGAGGCGCAGTCATGGGCTGGGGCGGTGGAGCAGGGCAGGGCGCTGGCCGCCGCGCACCAGCTCGCTGTGCTGGTCAAGGGCGGGCACCTGCCGGGGGTTGAATGCCCCGACGCACTGGTGGCGCCCGATGGCACAGTCAAGGAGTTCTCCGCTGCGCGGGTGGACACGGCGAACACGCACGGAACCGGCTGTTCGCTCTCGGCGGCTGTGGCAACCCTGCAGGCCCGGACGGGCGACTGGGCGCAGAGTGTGCGCCAGGCCAAGGCGTGGCTGAGTAGAGCTCTGGAGACGTCGGGGGAGTTGCACGTTGGCGCCGGTGCCGGACCGATCAACCACCTGCACGCCTTGTGGGAAACTGCAGCGCCTGGTCTTGATTCGTTCAGCCAAGATGTGTGGGAGGACAGCGCACCGCAACGCGAGGCCATCTTCGGCCTTGATTTCATCAAGGAACTCGCATCAGGCACCCTTGCGCGCAACCACTTTGCGTATTATCTGGCACAGGACGCACTCTATCTGGGGACATATTCACGCGTTCTGGCCCGAGCAAGCGCCCTGGCACCCACCGAAGCAGAACAAATGTTTTGGGCCTCCGGGGCGCAAAACTGTCTGGAAGTGGAGATGTCGCTGCACCGCGACTGGCTGAGCGAGCATCCCCAAGAATTGCTGCAGGGGCCCGTGACGAAGCACTACGTGGACCACCTGCAAGGGGTGGCATTTTCAGGCAGCTACGGGGAGGTCGTGGCGGCCGTGCTGCCCTGCTACTGGCTTTATGCCGAAGTGGGACGGGTGCTCCATGCCGACTACCAGTTGTTTTCCGGCGAACACCCGTACGGTGCCTGGCTGCAGACGTACGCTGACGAAGCCTTTGCCCAGGCAACTCAAACCGCCATCACTATCATGGACGCCGCCGCGCGCAGGGGGTCGGCGCTGGAACGCCGGGCCATGAAGGCGGCTTTTGCCCATTCAGCACAGTTTGAAGTGGACTTCTTTGCCGCCGCCCACCAGGTGCTGCCACCCAATGAAGCAGCCCGCCAAGCAGCAAATTAGCCACTCAGCCAACCGGCCCATGGACCGGCATAGGTGATTAACGCCACCTGTTCCGGAAGAAGAAAACCACGCGGCACGGGTGCAAATGGTAAAAATTTCCAGCTTCCGCGCTAAAGTTGCAAAGTGCGGTTTCGCAAGTACCCCAAGATTTTCGGACAAGAGATCATTTTTGCCCGGCCCGATCGGGGTTGCGCAATCAGTCTCATTTGCTCCCGGAGCGAGAATTAGCGTATTCTTGATCTTCGGTGCTTACGCCAACACCTAGGGCAACCACTCCATGGCAGAACTCCATTGAGGTCCACGGCGTTGAGGCACATGCATGCATATCGTTTCGTTCACTTTGAACAGCGGGCGCATGTGGTTGGCAATGATCAATCATGATCATGCCGGCATATAAACTTTGTAATAACGTCGAGAGAAGTGAGTTCCCCAGTGGTGTACGCGATTGTCCGCGCAGGCGGCCGTCAAGAAAAGGTTTCCGTTGGAGACCACGTGACCATGAACCGCGTCCCCGGTGGAGTCGGCAGCACGCTTGAGCTGCCCGCTCTGCTCCTGGTCGATGGTGAGAAAATCACCACCGCCGCCAAGGACCTGGCTAATGTGAAGGTTACGGCTGAGAAGTTGGAGGACCTCCGCGGTCCGAAGATTGTCATCCAGAAGTTCAAGAACAAGACCGGTTACAAGAAGCGTCAGGGCCACCGACAGGAACTGTCGAAGGTCAAGATCACTTCAATCGCTTAATAAGCGCTTCGAACGTCGATCCACTTAGTAACTTTTAGTCAAAAGGCAGGCATTTTCAAATGGCACATAAAAAGGGTGCGAGTTCCACTCGCAACGGTCGTGACTCCAACGCTCAGTACCTGGGCGTCAAGCGCTTCGGTGGTCAGGTTGTCAAGGCGGGCGAAATCATCGTTCGCCAGCGCGGCACACACTTCCACCCCGGCGCAGGCGTCGGTCGCGGCAAGGACGACACTTTGTTCGCCCTGGACGCAGGCGCAGTCGAGTTCGGCACGCGTCGTGGACGTCGCGTAGTCAACATCGTTGAAGCTGCGGTCTAATCACCAAAGCTATTCCAGTGGGGCGGGCCGCATGGTCCGCCCCACTGTCTTTTAACGCAGCTTTACCGGCTTGACTCAGGCCAACGATTACATGCGGACTAGAATGAGTGCGCATGGCAAGTTCTATTCAAGGAGATTTCATTGGCCAGCTTTGTTGACCGGGTTGTATTGCATGTATCCGGCGGGACTGGCGGCCATGGCTGCGTCTCCGTGCACAGTGAAAAATTCAAGCCGTTGGGCGGGCCCGACGGCGGCAAGGGCGGCGACGGCGGCAGCGTCATCTTCCGTGTCAGCGACCAGACCACCACCTTGCTTGACTTCCACCACGCCCCCCACCGCCGCGGCGGCAACGGCCAGCCCGGCATGGGCGACTGGCGCGACGGCAAGGACGGCAATTCGCTGATCCTTGAAGTTCCCGATGGCACGGTCATCAAGGACAAGGACGGTAACGTCTTGGCCGACCTCGTGGGCATCGGCACGGAATACGTCGCTGCCGCAGGCGGCCTGGGCGGGCTCGGCAACAACGCGCTTTCCTCGCTGAAGCGCAAGGCCCCGGGCTTCGCCCTGTTGGGCATCGCAGGTTCAGAGGCGGACATTGTCCTTGAACTGAAGTCCATTGCAGATATTGCCCTGGTGGGTTTCCCGTCCGCCGGAAAATCAAGTTTGATTGCCGCCATGTCTGCAGCCCGGCCCAAGATCGCCGACTACCCCTTCACCACCTTGATTCCCAACCTGGGCGTTGTCCAGGCCGGCGACGTCCGCTTCACCATGGCCGATGTCCCCGGCCTCATCGAGGGCGCCAGCGAAGGCAAGGGCCTGGGCCACAACTTCCTGCGCCACGTGGAACGTTGCGCGGCCATTGTCCATGTCCTGGACTGCGCCGCCTTGGAAGCAGACCGCGACCCCATCAGTGACCTGGCCATCATTGAACGGGAACTTGACCGCTACGACGTCGACATGAGCTATGCCGGCACCGACGGCGATGTTGTGCCGTTGAATGCACGCCCCCGTCTGGTGGCGCTCAACAAGGTGGATTCCCCCGACGGCCGTGACATGGCAGAGTTTGTGCGCGGCGACCTTGAAGCACGTGGCTACAGGGTCTTTGAAGTCTCCGCAGCAAGCCATGAGGGACTGAAGAGCCTCGGCTACGCCATGGCAGAAATTGTCATGGCCGCCCGTCAGCAGATCATCGACGCACCCGCCAAGGTGGCGCCCGTTGTGCTGCGCCCCCGTGCGGTGAACGCCGTGCCTTTCACGATCGTTCGCGAGGAACGAAACTTGGAGCCGCTGTTCCGTGTCCGTGGAGAGAAACCCGAGCGGTGGGTTGAGCAGACTGATTTCCAGAACGAGGAAGCGATCGGCTATCTGGCAGACCGATTGGCGAAGGCCGGCGTCGAGAAGGAACTCTTCCGGATGGGGGCCACACCGGGAGACACCGTGGTCATCGGCGGGGAGCACGGTATGATCTTTGATTGGGAACCCACCATGATGGGTGGCGCCGAACACCTGGCGGCACCGCGCGGCACCGACTTGCGCCTGCTCGATCTGGGCGATCGCCCCACCCGCTCGCAGAAGCGCCAGGAACAGCAGGAGCGCCGCGACGCAAAGGCTGCGGCCCGCGCAGAACTCGAGGCCGAGCGGAAGGCCGGAATCTGGACCGAATCAACCAACCGCCAATCAACCAAAACACACTTCATCGAAGCCGATTTGGCTGCCGAAGGTGAATCCACAGAATCGACTACCACTAAGGATCTATGAGCCTGGAAGCATTGACAATTATGGAACATGACGAAGAGCTTTCCCTGCCGGCACGGCAGACTATTGCCACCGCGTCCCGAATCGTGGTGAAGGTCGGGTCGTCCTCGTTGACGTCGCTTGTTGGCGGTATTTCGGAGGAGGCCCTGACCCAGCTTGCCGGTGTGCTGGCTGAGCGGCACAAGGCGGGGACGGAGATCATTCTGGTGTCCTCCGGTGCCATCTCGGCAGGCTTGGCACCATTGGGTCTGGCTCGAAGGCCCTATGACCTTGCGACGCAGCAGGCCGCTGCCAGCGTGGGCCAAGGGTTGTTGATGGCTTATTACAACAAGGTCTTTAGTGCCCATGGAGTCATTGCTTCGCAGGTCTTGCTGACAGCCGAGGACCTGGCCAAACGCCGCCAGCATGTCAATGCGCATCGGGCCTTGGAACGGTTGCTCAACCTGGGCGTCATTCCCATTGTCAATGAAAACGACACTGTTGCCACCCGTGAGATTCGTTTCGGCGACAATGACCGGCTCGCGGCCCTCGTGGCACACCTCGTGAAGGCTGACGCCCTCTTGCTGCTATCCGACGTTGACTCCTTGTACGACGGTCCGCCCTCGCAAGGGGCCACACGCATCAGCCAAGTGGACTCACCGGACGACCTTGAAGGGGTCGTCATCGGCACCACCGGCAAGGCCGGGCTGGGCACAGGAGGCATGGCCACGAAGGTACAGGCTGCCATGATTGCAGCCGAAACCGGGATTCCAGCCCTTGTCACCTCCACCGCCCAAGCCGCTGCCGCACTGGCAGGTGAGGACGTGGGAACCTGGTTTGGCGAGAACGGCAACAGGCGCTCCGTGCGCATGTTGTGGCTGGCACATCTGGCGGATATCCGCGGCCGCCTGGTACTCGATGACGGCGCTGTCCGGGCGGTCACGGAACGGAACAAGTCCGTGCTGCCAGCAGGAATTACCGCCGTCAGCGGTGAATTTGTTGCCGGAGACGCCGTCGAGCTCTGTGATTCACACGGGAACGTGTTTGCCCACGGACTGGTCAACTTCCGCAATTCCGACCTGCCGCAGATGCTGGGCCACTCAACCAAGAACCTGGCAAAAGTCATGGGCCAGCAATTCGAGCGTGAAGTGGTCCATGTTGACGACTTGGTGATCCTGAGCGTTTAGCGCCTAGCTGACCGAGGCCTGCGTCACAGCGACGCAGGCCTCGGTGCCCTAGACTTGATGGATGACCGAACCGATTGTAAAAGAAAATATTTCCGCTGAAGTTCAGGCCATCACCGAGCGTGCCCGCCGGGCTTCCCGCCGCATGGCCGGAGCCAACCGTGCCTGGAAAGACAAAGGCCTGCGTGCCATTGCCAAGTCACTTTTGGAACACCAAGATGCCATCCTTGCAGCCAACGCCAAGGATGTGGCAGCAGGCCACGAAAATGGAACTTCACTCCCACTGCTCGATCGCCTCACACTGACCAAGGCCCGCGTCCAGGGACTGGCCGACGCATTGGAAAACCTCGCCAGCCTTCCCGATCCCGTAGGCAACGTGGTGCGTGGACAGACTCTGCCCAACGGCCTGCGCATGCGCCAAATCAACGTCCCCATGGGTGTGGTTGCCGCCATCTACGAGGCACGTCCCAACGTCACAGTTGATATTGCCGGCCTTGCCCTCAAGAGCGGCAATGCCGTGATCCTGCGTGGTGGGAGCGCAGCAGCCCACACCAACAAGGCTTTGCTCGGCCTCTTGCGCGAGGCGCTTGACGCCGTGGGCCTGCCAGCAGACGCCGTCCAGTCGGTGGACCAGTTCGGCCGTGAAGGTGCCAACCTCATTATGAAGGCGCGTGGCTCCGTTGACGTGTTGATTCCCCGCGGCGGACGTGAGCTGATCCAGACGGTGGTGAACAACTCTGCCGTTCCCGTCATTGAAACGGGTGAAGGCAACGTGCACATCTTCATCGACAGCAGTGCCGAAGAAGAGATGAGCGTCAACATCTTGCTGAACGCGAAAACACACCGCCCCAGCGTGTGCAACACAGTGGAGACGCTGTTGGTTCACAAGGATGCGACTGTTCTTCCAGCAGTGCTCAAGGCACTGTCCAAGGCGGGGGTTCGCCTGCACGTCGACGAGCGTGTGCAGGCCGTGCTGCCGGCAGGGGTCACGGCAGTGCCGGCCACGGATGAGGACTGGGCTACCGAATACATGGACCTTGACCTGGCCGTGAAGATGGTCGATTCCATGCCGGATGCCATCGCCCACATCCGCACCTGGAGCACAGGCCACACGGAAGCGATCGTGACGAACAACTTGGCCAATGCTGAAAAGTTCATTGCTGAAATCGATTCGGCCGCAGTCATTGTGAATGCGAGCACTCGTTTCACCGACGGCGGCGAGCTGGGTCTCGGGGCCGAGGTTGGTATTTCCACGCAAAAACTGCATGCTCGCGGGCCCATGGGCCTGACAGAGCTGACCACCACCAAATGGATTGTGCAGGGCGAAGGTCAGGTCCGGGGCTGAATTCGGCCCGTCGGTGTGCCAGTGTACGCCGATTGCACGTACCATTAGAAAAGAATTCAAGTGATAGACGGTTCGGTCGCGGTTACATTGCCGCCCGGCCACGCACCCTAGGGGAGAAATAATGCTGACCCAGCTTGCAGGAGTCGTACTGGCTGCCGCAGAGGAACATGACCTTGCGCCGTTGATCGCACCCCCGTTTGTGATTGGTGGGACAATGCTCGCTGCGCTGCTGCTGTTGATGTTCGTCACTGTCTCATTCATGAACTTGGGCAACCGGCACACGGCAGTCGAAGCTTCCGAGGACCCGCACCGCCAGCACACGAACAAGCACTTGCACGGCGACGATTCGGCGTCCTCCAATCACTGAGGAAACACCCTTGGCGCCTTCGGTTGAAAGCGCCAAGGGTCGTCTGCGTGTTGGGGTCATGGGTGGAACGTTCGACCCGATTCACCATGGCCACCTTGTCGCAGCCAGTGAGGTTGCGAGTGTCTTTAAGCTTGACGAAGTCATCTTCGTGCCCACAGGTGAACCCTGGCAGAAAGCCAAGAACCAGGTTAGCGCCGCTGAACACAGGTATCTGATGACCGTCATTGCCACGGCAGCGAACCCCCAGTTCACCGTGAGCCGTGTGGACATTGACAGGCCGGGTCCCACCTTCACGATCGACACATTGCGCGACTTGCGCAGGATGCGTCCTGAGGCGGATTTGTTCTTTATCACCGGAGCCGATGCCATGGCACAGATCATGTCGTGGAAAGACAGCGACGAGCTGTGGGACTTGGCTCATTTTGTTGGTGTAACCCGTCCAGGGCATGTCCTCGATGACAGGGGGCGCACCGATGTGAGTTTGTTGGAAGTGCCCGCCATGTCAATCTCTTCCACTGATTGCAGGATGCGGGTGGCGGAGCACAACCCCGTCTGGTACCTGGTGCCGGACGGAGTGGTGCAATACATTGCCAAATATGGCCTATACCTGCAACCCGCCACGAATGCCCTTGCAGGGATCGTGCCGGTAACTTCGAGAACCGAAGATTTCCAGAACCGAATGAGTGAGTGATGAGCAAGGACACGGAGCCGATTCGCAGCCGCAGGGAGCCGCGTGTGCAGTCGGCCACATCAAGCGGCGCCACGGGACAGCTGCTCAAGCCCGGCACCGCCGCGCCCAAAAGCGCCGCTGGTCCTCAAAACGCTGCTGCACGTAAGACTGGTGCTGTTGCACCCAAAACCGCCGCTGCTGCACCCAAAAC
>NZ_JAUNVV010000151.1 GCF_030540645.1 Arthrobacter sp. | reverse complement strand
ATTGAGGTGGCATGCTGTTCCAGCTGCGACCAAGCAGGGAGATTCGTACGGCTGTGCTGCTCTTTGCGTGATCCTGCGGAGTGCTCCGTCATTTTGTTTTCCGATCCTGGTGTCGACATCATGTTTCTCCTGATAGTACGTCGGGCTGGTTAGAAACGTGGGAATGGCTCGGCCAAGGATTGCATGACATGGTCCGCTTTGGCCGCCCGCAACTCGTCGATACCATAGTGCCCGGTGGCAACCCCGACGGCGGTGGCACCGGCTGCGAGCGCGGAATCGACGTCGTGCGGGGTATCGCCGACGACGAAGACTTCCCCTGGTGCCAGGTCCCGGCCATGCAGCCGGGAGGCCTTGGCAATGGCCAGCCGTGTCACTTCAGTCCTGTCGGGGGAGTCCGAGCCGTAGGCGCCGAAGACAAAGTACCGGTTGAGTCTGCCCGGTTCCATCTTCATTCGCGCGGCGCCCTCCATGGCGCCGGAGATCATCCCGAGGATCACCCCGGCGTCGGCGAGTCGGCCCAGCAGGTCCGTGGCGCCCTCCAGCACTTTGTAGCCTTCTCCGGTCCAGATGTCCTCGGAGAGGTGCCAGAGGTACTTTGCGTACAGCCGTGACATTTCCTCGTGGCTGGGTTCTCGGCCCAGTGCGGCACGAAACGTTGCCTTTCCCACCTGCGGATCGGTTTCCCCTGCTGAGCTGTGCTCGCCTATGTCCGCGGCCACACCATGGAGCTGGTCAAAGGCCCAAGCCCAGCTGCGTGCCCCGGAACCACCCGTGTGGACAAGGGTTTCATCAACGTCGAACAAAACCGCTCTTGGTAGTGTCATGGTCTGCGTCCCTCCCTCAGCCAGAGGGCTTCTCGTCGTGTCCGCCAAATTGTTTGCGCATGGCTGACAGTGCCCGGTCAGCAAATTCGTCCAGTTGCCTGGAAGAGAATCTAGAGTCCAGCGCTGCGTTGAGGATGGGGGCTGGCACGCCCTCTTCAATGGCGGCAATGGCCGTCCAGCGCCCTTCGCCAGAATCTGAAACCCGTCCGGCGTAGTTGGCCAAATCCGCGGACTTGCGCAACGCAGCCGCATTCAAGTCAACCAGCCATGATCCGATCACGCTGCCGCGCCGCCAGACCTCGGCAATTTCGGGAAGGTCCAGGTCATAGCGGTAATATTCCGGATCCTCCAGTGGAGCTGTTTCAGCGTCGCCGTGCTGGGATTCGGCACCAATGTTGGCCTTGTGCAAAATGTTCATACCCTCGGCGATGGCGCCCATCATCCCGTATTCGATGCCGTTGTGGACCATTTTCACAAAGTGCCCGGCACCGTTGGGCCCGCAATGCAGATAACCTTTCTCCGAGGTGGCCACATCTCCGTCGCGCCCGGGCGTGCGGGCGGCAGCATCGACCCCTGGTGCCAGGGAAGCAAAAACCGGTTCCACCTGGGCGAAGGCGTCGGCTTCGCCGCCGATCATCAACGAGTATCCGCGGTCCAGGCCCCAAACCCCTCCGCTGGTGCCACAGTCCAGCAGCCGGATGCCGTGCTCTGAGAGCGTTTTTGCATGGCGGATGTCGTCACGGTAGTAGGAATTTCCGCCGTCAATGACAGTGTCCCCGGAAGCCAAGGTGCCGGCCAGCTGGTCAATCACGGAGCTGGTGATATCCCCGGCCGGCACCATCACCCACACTGCCCGGGGTGCCGCGAGTTCTTCGGCCAGCTCCTCCACTGAACTCACACCCGTGGCGCCTTCGCCGGCGAGTGCCTTGACGGCCTTCGGGTCCGGATCGTAGACGACGCACTCATGCCCGTCGCGCATCAGCCGGCGAACCAGGTTGGCACCCATTCTGCCAAGACCGATCATTCCTATTTGCATGGTGTTTCTCCCTAAATTCCTATACTTCCAATGCCGTCCGTTGGCGAAGTGTCAGCGGTTTTGGTCTGCATCCGTGCCTGTGCTGTCTGGGCTGGCGGTACCTGCGTGGTTAGGCAAGGATGGCTGCCAGTGGGTTGGCGGTGTCAGCGAGTCTTGCTGAATCGACGGGCCGGCCCGAGCGCACCAGGTCCTTGATTGTTTCGGTCTGGTCCCAGACGTTCACGTTCATACCTGCCAGCACACGGTGGTCCTTGAGCCAGAATGCGATGAACTCGAGCTTGTCGTGGTCCCCACGGAAGACCACTTCGTCATAGCCGCCCGGGTCCACATGGCCGGAATACTCCATCCCCAATTCATATTGATCGCTGTAGAAGTACGGCACCTCCGCATACACGGCGTTCTGGCCCATCATGGACCGGGCTGCCACGGCGGGTTGGCTGAGCGCATTGAACCAGTGCTCGCTGCGGAGGTGTTTGCCCAGCAGAGGATGGTAGGCGTTGGCGACGTCCCCTGCAGCGTAAATGTCCGGATCCGAGGTGCGCAGGTGTTGATCAACCTTGATCCCGTTCTCCAGTACCAGCCCTGCCTCCTGCGCCAAAGCAGTGTTGGGCACGGCACCGATGCCCGCGACGACCAGATCCGCATCGATCTGTGTTCCATCACTGAGCTGGACGCCATTGGCCTGCCGTGGATTGTCACCAGTGATCCGTGCTGCTTTGACTCCGCAGCGAAGGTCAACACCGTGGCTGCGATGCAGCGATGCAAATATTTCAGC
>NZ_JAUNVV010000067.1 GCF_030540645.1 Arthrobacter sp. | reverse complement strand
AAGACATGGGAACAATCCTTTCAGGAACTGTCTCACATCATTAGTACACCTCAGTCTTGTAACTTTCTGGTTGAATCGGTGTGTTCATCGTTAGTTACGAGTCACCTCGGAGTGGTCCCTGACGAAACTGATCGACTACACCCGATATGTGGGCGTGAGACACGTCCGCTGTGCGCTCTGTCTCATGCGCAACGCCACCTTTAGGTGCCTATCTATCTGAGGCTCTTTTGCCCTGGAATCTTTCAAATCGGGTCGTCGCCAGAGGCTCAGCTACATATTTGAGCACCCTCTGGGAGCTGTTCCATATGCCAACGCTGAGTGGAAGAACTCAATTAGGTGACTACAGTGACACCCGCAGTGAGACACGGCCAAAGCGTCTACATAACGTACGTGTTTCGACGGGGCGGCAATCCATCCATGGCTAGCAGGCGGTTTTTTGGTCGTCAGCGTCTGATGAGAGGACCTGTGGTCTGAAAATGAAAATGAAAATGGAAAAACTTTATGCCAATGCCGGATGGCGGGGCGTAACGGCCTGAATTTGCCCGTGTGAGGTCTGGTGCTGTCGCGCCCGGGGTAGCTTCGGTGAGGTTGATGTGTTCTCGGCCCAGTGGTGGGAGGTATTGCAGGGGCGCGTCGTCGGGTCCTGGGTAGTGGCTTTCGTATGAGCGCTGCTGGTTGTCAGGCTTTGGTGTCGTTCCGGGCTGGCACTGTGTCTACAGAGTTAAAACACGCGCTTTGCTTGCGGTGTATGTGAATAACTGTTAGGCCTAGTTTAGGTGTGGTGGGTCACAGGCAGCGTTAGAGATTAGGAAGTGCAAAGTGGTACGTAAAAGCTCTCCTCGTGTAGATGAGCCGAGGGTAGACGACGTTGAGGTTGGCGCTCCGAAGGCTTGGGCGGCGGGCGTGCCTGGTGTTGCGCATTCCATGGGTCCTGCGCTGCGGGATATGGGTGTGGACAGGAGCCGTAAGACGCTGCTGGCGATGAACCAGAAGGACGGCTTCGATTGCATGAGCTGCGCATGGCCTGATCCTGGCCACCGCTCGACTTTTGAGTTCTGTGAGAACGGGGCCAAGGCCGTCACGTGGGAAGCCACACCGATCACGGTGGACACTGACTTTTGGGCGGAACACCCGGTCAGCGAACTGCGCCAGAAGTCGGAGTACTGGCTGGGACAACAGGGCAGACTCACCGAGCCGGTGTACAAGCCAGCTGGTGAAGATCACTACCGGCCAGTGAGCTGGGATGAGGCGTTCTCGATTCTTGGAGAGAAGCTCAATAGCTTGGATTCCCCCGACGAGGCAGTCTTTTACACCAGTGGACGTACGTCCAACGAGGCGGCGTTCGCGTACCAGTTGTTCGTGCGTGCGTTCGGCACCAACAACCTACCGGACTGCTCCAACATGTGCCATGAGTCCACGGGGTGGGCCATGGGAGACACCTTAGGCATCGGCAAGAGCACCATCTCCTACGATGACTTCGGCAAGTCCGAACTGATCATCATCATGGGTCAGAACCCGGGCACCAACCACCCTCGGATGCTCACTGCTCTGGAAGGGGCCAAGAACAACGGTGCCGAGATTGTTGCTGTCAATCCGCTGCCTGAGGCTGGCCTGCGGCGCTACAAGAATCCGCAGGAGGTCAAGGGCATCATCGGGCGCGGCACCGACATCGCGGATCAGTTCATGCAGATCCGTCTGGGCGGGGACATGGCGCTGCTGCAGGCGGTCTCCAAGCGCGTTTTGGAGGCGGAGGAAGCGAACCCGGGAACGGTGCTGGACCAGGACTTCATTCAGGTCCACTGTCAGGGCTTGGAGGAGCTCAAGGCTCACCTGGCACGGCTGGATGAGGATGCGGTACTGGAATCCACGGGGCTGGCTCTGGAGGAGATCGACGAGCTGACCGCGCGCTACCTCAAAGCGGACCGGGTGATTGTGACTTGGGCCATGGGCCTGACGCAGCAGAAGAAGGGCGTGGCCGCGATCAAGGAGATCGTGAACTTGCTGCTGTTGCGCGGCAACATTGGCAAACCTGGTGCTGGCGCGTCTCCCATCCGCGGGCACAGCAATGTACAGGGGGATCGCACCATGGGCATCTGGGAGCAGATGCCGCCGGTGTTCCTGGATGCGATCGAGGAGGAGTTTGGTTTCAATCCACCCCGGGCGCATGGCGCCGACGCGGTACAAACCATCCAGGGAATGCGCGACGGCGACATGAAGGTTTTCGTGGCGATGGGCGGGAACCTGGTGGCCGCGATTTCGGACACCCACGCGGCGGAGGCGGCGATGGAGAACGTGGAGATGACAGTTCAAATTTCCACCAAGCTCAACAGGTCCCACACGGTGGTGGGACAGGAAGCCCTCATATTACCCACGATGGGGAGGACAGAAATCGACCGGCAGGACAGCGGAGACCAGTTCGTCTCCGTGGAGGACTCGGTGTGTGCGGTGCATCCCTCCTGGGGCAAGGTGGAGCCGGTCGCGCCGAACCTGCTTTCAGAGGTCGCCATCGTGTCCCGGTTGGCCCGCGCCACGCTGGGTGAGAAGGTGAACGTGGACTGGGCCGGCTTCGAGAGGAACTACGATCTGATCCGTGGGCACATCTCGCACGTGGTGGATGGCTGCGAGAACTACAACCAGCGGATCCGCCAAGAAGGCGGTTTTGTGATGGCCAACGGCCCCCGCGATTCACGCACTTTCCACACGGCCACCGGCAAGGCCATATTTACCGTCAACGATCTGGAACACGTTCAATGCCCACCGGGGCGGCTGCTCCTGCAGACGATGCGTTCTCATGACCAGTTCAACACCACCATCTACGGGCACAACGACCGCTACCGGGGGATCAAGAAGGGCCGCGAGGTGATCTTCGTCAACCCGGCGGATTTGGCCGAACTGGGCCTTGCAGACGGCCAGTACGTCGATATCCACGGTGAGTATATGGACAACAAGGAACGTGTTTTGCGCAATTACCGTGTGGTGGCCTATCCCAGCGCCCGGGGGTGTGCAGCAGCGTACTACCCGGAGGCGAATGTGCTGGTTCCGCTGGAGTTCGTGGCAGACGGAAGTAACACACCCGTATCCAAACAAGTCGTGGTCCGACTGGAACCCGCCCTCAACAACGCAGCAGGGGCGGGTGCCGGGGCAGACACCCCGAGCGGGGCATAACCGGGGTCGGAGGATTCCAAAAGAAAAACACCCGGGCCCGGCTTCGGCTTACTGGGCGGTGTCTGCCCAGCCCCCGCCCTCGGGACCCTCTTCGTTGACTCCCGCGCACAGCTTCATGACCTTCTGCGCAGCGTTGGTCACGGCCGTGGTTGTGTCTACATGGCCGCTGGTGGCGGCCAGCGCCGCGGCGTAACCGACATAGAAAGCGCTGATCGGGCCGGCGGAGGGACCCACCGACCGGGAAGTTTCCTTGGCCACGTCAAGGATCAGCTGAGCGTCCGCGTCCAGATCCAGAATCTGCAGGGCATGCGACAGCGTGTGGCTCCAATCGTTCAGGGCACGCTTTTCATCGTTGTGGTCAGTCATAGTTGCTCCTTCGTTTTCGTGAGGGCTCTTCCCGTAGATGCCCAAGCCTGTCGGCGATCATGCTGCTCTCAAGGCTTAGCATCCGTAACAGGGGTTACACAATGTTTGTCGATACTTTTTTGTTCCCCTGTCGGTGCCCGCAGCGGCACCGCCGATTCGGCGGCGATGCGTGTCCATGAGGCGCCGTCGTCGTGCTGGCTCAGCAGTGCGAGTTTCTCTGCAACGCTCCGCTGGAGCATCGTCGGTCACCGGCTTGTGATTGGACTGGCGTCTTGGCCGAGGTGGCGGTAGAACGTGGCCCGACTCCACCCGACTAGGCGTGCCGCCTCTTCGGCGGTGCGTCCTTTAGCCCGGGCCTCCTTCGCGATCGCGAGCTTGTCCGCGATCACTGCCGGGTCCGCCAGTGGGCGGCCAAAACGGGTGCCGTTTTGCCGGGCGGCGGCGATTCCAGCATTGACGCGCTCCACAATCAGCTCGCGCTCGTACTCGGCCAGGGTGGCCAGCAGGTTCAACATCATCCGCCCGGTCGAGGTCGCCGGATCGATCCCGTCCGAAATGGATCTCACGAGCACACCGCGTTCACGCAACAGGTTCACAGTGTTCAGCACATCGAGCAATGAACGACCGAGCCGGTCGACCCGCCAAACCACCACGGTGTCCCCGGCCTCGACGTACTCAAGCAGCTTCTTCATCCCGGGGCGCTCGATCGCCGTCCGACTGCCGGAAGTGACGTCGGCGAACACGTCCCGCTTTTGCACGCCGGCGGCGACCAGTGCGTCGAGCTGCAACTTCGCATTCTGGCTCGAAGTGCTCACACGTGTGTATCCCAAATGTCTCACACCATTATTTTGACTCAGAAAACCCTGACGAGCAATCGGCCAAGACACTTTACGGCGGGATGACTTTTCGAGACAGTTCGAGGCCCGCCACCTCGGGCTATCCGATTTGTTAATGGGGCCCGTGTCAGTGTCTCCAGAAGCTGTACTAAATAGGACGGGGTCTGGCATGCCAAGGTTGGATCCTTTGCAGGAAGTTCTTAAAAGCGAGCCATGCGCGCGGTGTTAACAGCTTGATCCGCGGACTTTTGAGCCAGCGCCATTGAGGCGGCATTCTTTAGCAGGGCGGATCCATCCTCGACGACGGCATCTCTAAGGTGTCCCGGTCATTGCTATGCGTACTCACTGCCTCGGACTGTTTCCACGAGGAAATCAAATATCAACCGATTCTGGTTGACATAATAGTCGTTATCGGCGGTTTCTGACCTGTGATTCAGGATGTGTTTTGGACTGTTTTTTACCCTTGTTTATAGGTGTTCCGTGTATACCATGGGCTTATGACAGCAGTTGCAGCTCCCTGTGGAGGGCTTCAGGCGTATCAGGATTCGATCAGGCTCCCGGTCCCTGAGCTCGTTCGCGACCTCAGAGACCTGCTGGGCGCGAAGCTCGTGGCTTATCCGGGGTCCGTGAAGGAAACCGGTGCTGTGAGGCAATGGGCAGATGGTGAGCGGAACCTCTCCGAGGATACGATGCTCAGGCTGCGCGCCGCCTACCATGTTGCGGCACTGCTGGCCGAGCGGGACTCCCGCTCCGTCGTCCAGGCTTGGTTTCAGGGCATGAACCCCCAGCTGGAGGACATTGCCCCTGCACGGCTGCTGCGCGAAGGCCCCCTGGACGAGGCCGGGCCGGCCGTGCTGACCGCCGCACGAGCCTTCACCTCGGCTGGCTAAAGGCACGTGTCGAAAACGAGATTACAGTCAGTGAACCTTGTCGAAACGGTGTGGCGGGTGGGTTTCTAACCGGCACCGTGGGCCTGTAGCGGCTGGGAATGGTCCTCCAACGGGCACTTCCCCGGACGCTGGGACGACTGTGAAGGAAACTTCCGCACCGTCTACGCCGGATCGAGTCTGGTGGGCTGCCTGCTCGAAGTCCTGGCCTGTTTCCGCAAGGACCCCAGGCTGATCCTCGACCTTGCCGACATCGCAGAAGATGACGAGGACAAGATCCTCCACCCACCCGTTGCACCGGGTATTGTTCTCTTCCAATGGTTGGATGGCCGCACAGCGGCCACGGCGCTGATGAGCGGCACCTTCTGCGCGGTCACCGCAGCCGAATCCATAGCGGAACTCTATCCGCAGTTCATTCGGGCGGCCCTGGGCTTGGGGTTGGCCGACTGTTCAACGCCGTGGATGCCGGTTCCTTGGGAGCAGGGATTGGTGCGGCAGTGGCCGCTGCCGACACTCTAATCCAGCGCGGAGACGCCCCGGACATGGCGAGGCTGGGCATGTTGGCACGCCGGCTGGCCAAAAGCACCGAACCGGCCGCCGCGAACGTGGAGTTGAGCGTCTATGACACCTTTACCACCCTGAATATGAGCACCGGAGAAGTAGCATGAACATGATCACCGTCCAGGACATCCTGAACGCGGGAAAACACGCCTCGATGACCGGCAACGTTCTGGACCAATGGGCCCAGAAGGGCACCTCGAAACAGCGTTAATATCTCCACGGGGAACCCCCCGGGCTAATTGTCAGCGTCGTGAGCCACTGCATCACTTGGGCCGGAGTAGGACGTTTGCCGAACGCCAACTGAGGCGACGTTCACCCCGCGTTTACCCCGCGGAAACGATGGAAAGCGGCCACATATTGGAGCGTATCGTTGACCGTAAAATGGGACAAAATCCGCGGAAAATCGAGGAATTGACAGTCAACCACAACTGACCAAAAGTACCCTCCTCTGAGAAGGAGAGCGGGGAGCCTAACGGCTCACACATGAAACCATCCACTGCTCGTGATGGCTCCGGTCGTCGATGGCGGTGCTGCGACCTCCGAGTGCCGCATTGGGGCCCTTGCCGTGAGGTTCCAGTTGCTTGATTCAAACGTTGAGACCGGGCAAGACTCCCATTCCGTCAGCCACAGGTATGGAGGAAAGGAGCCGTTTAGTATAGTCGCTTTGGGGGTTCCTCCAGATTGATTTAACAGGGCCGATCTCCTCAATGGCGCCCCGATTCATTACGGCAACCTGGTCTGCGATGGTACGCACCACTGCCAAGTCGTGGCTGATGAAGAGGAGCCCTGATCCTGCCTGTATGGCCAGATCACGCATAAGAGCTGCCACTTTGGATTGCAGCGAAGCGTCCAGGGAGGCAATGGGTTCGTCACCAATGAGTAGGTCCGGCCCCGTTCCGATGGCCCTGGCAATGGCGATTCTTTGGCGTTGTCCACCGGAGAACTGATGGGGGTACTTGGTGCGGTCAGAGGCATCCAGGCCCACCTTTTCTAGCAGTTCCGTGACGTTCCAGGCGTCACTTTGTTTGTTGAGGCCAAGACCGTCTTCAATTTGGGAGCCAACTCGACGCCGTGGGTTTAGGGATGCATACGGGTTTTGGAACACCATTTGAATTCCCAGGAGATGTTCAGAACGGCGCTTCATCTTCAGCGCGGATACTTGCTCCCCCAGGAACTCGACTGACCCTGCTGCGATAGGTTCCAAGCCACAAACAGCACGTGCCGTGGTTGATTTTCCACAACCTGACTCGCCCACCAACCCCAGCACTTCGCCACGATTCAACGTGAAGCTGACTTGGTCCACGGCCGTGAGTATTTCCTTGTTTGGACGTCGAAACCTCACTGTTAGACCGTCGACGGCGAGGATTTGTTCGCCCTGTCCAGTTGCTTCGGGTGTTGTCGTGTTAGTTGTCATCATGGTCTACCATCGTCGCTTCATGTGCGGGAAGGGCGTCAATCAGCGCCTGGGTGTAGGGGTGCTTGGGAGCCGTGATCACTTGATACCTGTCACCGGTCTCCACTACTTCACCTTGGCGCATCACCACAATGGTGTCCGCTAGGGCAGACATGACACCCAGGTCGTGCGTAACTAACAAGATGGCGATGCCCAAGTCATCGCAAAGACGACGAAGGAGTCTAAGTACTCCTGCCTGAACCGTGACGTCCAACGCGGTGGTGGGCTCGTCTGCCAAAAGTACGGATGGGTTGCAGGCCAGGGCGATGGCGATGGCGATGCGTTGCAGTTGTCCGCCTGAAAATTGGTGAGGGTATTTTTTGAGCGCTTCTTCAGGGCGTGGAACTTCAACCAGCTCCAGAAGCTCAATTGCGCGGCGGCGGGCTTCGCTCTTGCCATAGTTCAGGTGATGGCGCATGTGGTCCATCAGCTGGCCGCCAATGTTGATCATAGGGTGCAGGCTTGCCGTCGGGTCCTGAAAGATCATGCTGATCCGTTTGCCGCGCAGCTTGTTCATCTTGCCGGGTGAGAGAGCCAGTAAGTTTTGCCCTTCAAAGGTCGCCTCACCTTGGGTTGAACACCCATCCGGCAGAAGGCCGATGACCGCCATGGCTGTCATCGTCTTCCCAGAACCTGATTCGCCAGCCAGACCGGTGATTTTCCCGGCTGGCACGTCCACGTCCACGCCTCGAAGTATTTTCTGGGTGGTCTTCTTGCCTGTGCGGATGTCAAGGTGAAGGCCACGGATGCTCAGGCCCGTGATAAGAATGCCTTCCGGGGTTCCTTGAGCTGTCATTACATCGCCCTTCCTTGTATGTTTCCGGCTGTCCTTGGGTCCAGGGAGTCGCGCCAGGCGTCACCCAGGAAATTGAAGGCAAGGACGATGCTCAGAATCGCGAGACCCGGGAACACTGCAATCCACCAGGATGAGAACTGTTGGACGCCGTCGGACACCATGGCTCCCCAATCGGCTGTCGGTGCGACTGCGCCAAGGCCCAGGAATGACAGGCCCGACAAGAGGAGGATCGCGGTGCCAACGTCGAGTGTAGCCAAAACCAGAAGAGGTGAAACCACGTTGGGCAAGATGTCCCGCCGAAGGGTGGTAAAGGCGCCAGCACCCATGAGACGGCCCGCAATGACGTACTCACTGTTCCTTGTACTGATGACGAGAGAGCGCATGACGCGCGCGTAAGACGGCCATGAAACTATCAACATGGCAATAACAGCGTTGGTGAGGCTTGGGCCAAGTGCGGCGGCAATGACCATTGCTAGGATGATCGTCGGAAAGGCGAAGACCAAATCAGCAATCCGCATGATGGTTTCGTCGATGGCCTTGCCAAAGTAGCCTGCTATGGCGCCCAGCGTCCCGCCGAGGACAAGGGCAGAAACTACAAGTAGCAGGGAAAGCGGGACTGAGGTTTGCGAACCTGCCAGTGTTCTGGATAAGACGTCTCGCCCTAGTTGGTCGGTGCCAAACCAGTGTGCAGCGCTGGGTTCCATGAGCCGTTCAAAGTTCTGCGCCAAGGGGTCGACGCTCCACAATGGAGAAATCACGGCTGCAACGAGTATCCAGAAAAGTACGATGCAGGCACCCACCAGCGCCATGGGACTTCTCAACGTTGCGGGGAGGCGAAACCGAGGCCGCTTCAGGCCCTGTTCGATGCTCATTGAATTCTCACTCTCGGATCGATGACTCCATAGAGTACGTCGACGATGAAATTGATGCCGATATAGACAATGCCGACTATCAGGCCGACTCCCATGACTGCGGGAAGATCCAATTTGGTTGCCGCGGTAAACGCATATTCGCCAAGACCGTGCCAGGCATAGACTTTTTCAACTAGAACGGTGCCTGAAAGCAGGGAGCCAAAAGCCAATCCGACAATTGTGATGATCGGGACCAAGGCACCTCGCAAGACATAACGGATTATTATTACCCGGAAGGGAAGCCCTTTGGCTTTTGCAGCCTTGATGTAGTCCTGGTTCAGGACCTCGAGAATTGAACTTCGGGCAAAGCGTGTCAGCAAACCAACCGTGTACAACGCCAGTACCAACGCCGGCAGGATTAGGTGGCTGAGGGCATCCCAGAAGGTACTCATCTGACCGGACAATATTGAGTCGACGGTATAGAGCCCAGTGACTTTAGGTGGGGCGATTGCTGCCGGTGAAAGTCGTCCGGAACCTGGAAAGACGCGTAGCTTGAAGAAGAAGACGTAGTACATCAACAGCGCCAGCCAGAAGGTAGGAACCGACAGGCCAATCAAGCTCACTGCCCGGATGATGTGGTCAGCAGGCCGTCGGCGTCGAAGTGCTGCCCACATGCCCAAGCCCACGCCAATCACGATGGAGATCACTATCGCCACCAGCGCCAGCTCGGCAGTGGCAGGGAAAGCCCTCCCAATCTCGTCCGCCACAGGGAGTCGAGTTTGGTTGGAAGTGCCGAGGTCTCCGGTTAGCAGACGACCCACATACGTAAAGTACTGAACCAGTAGTGGCTTGTCGAGACCTGCTTGCTCGCGGAACCGGGCAACAATCTCGGGATCAGCGGCCGCCTGCTCACCGAGTGCAGCCTGGACGGGATCTGCCGGGACAAGGTTTGTCAGGATGAAGGTGACCACCGTGACCCCGAAAACCAGAAGGACGCTCAGACCCAAGCGTGTCACCAGGTAGCGGGCAAGGGGATGGTTCCCCTTGGTTTTCCCGACATGGGGACGCGCTTGGGCCGGAGCCTTACTTGATGCCGGCAAGATCAATCGTCCAGACGGGGTTTAGGCTGACTTCAGATACGGTCGATGCCGTGGCCACGTTCTTCGCGGGTTGCAGCAACGGAATGAACGGACCGCTGACGTTCATTGCCTTTTGCAGCGCTTCGTAGGCCGCTTGGCGTGCCTCGTTGCCGGTTGCAGCTTTAGCCTTTTCGGCAAGACCAGTAATTTCGGCGTTCGCATCCGCGGCCCATCCTGCTCGAAGACCAACTAGTTGTCCGGGGGTGAATACCAGATAGTCAGTGGGATCCGGGTAGTCCGGACCCCAGTACCACAAACCTAGGGTTTCCTTGCCGCCACGGTAGGAGTCGAGCTCGGTAGCCACTGGCTGTGGAGCGAGTTTTATGTTGATGCCAATTGATTTCAACTGGGCTTGGACGGACACTGCGATGCTCTGGAGTTCTAGCCCCTGCACGGTGATGTCGTTGGGGAAGTTCAAAAGGATTTCTTCCCCGTTGTATCCGGACTTGGCCAAAGCTGCCTTGGAAGCACTGGCATCGAATGAGTTGCTGGGATCTGTCTTCAAGGCCCCGACGAACAGTGATGGGATTACCCCGCCAGGCTGCACGGCACCTTCGCCAGCCAGGTTGATGATCTTTCCGTAGTCGATGCCTCGGCGCACGGCCGTCATGAAGTCCTGGTTGGAAGTGAACTTGTTGACCGCAGGGTTCTGGTTCATGAGCACGAAGATCATGTAAGGGGAAGGGCCGCTGATAAGTTTCACATCGCCGGACTTTAGCTCTTTGGCCTGGTCTGGGTTGAGGTCCAAGGCCACTTGAGAGTCGCCCGCTTGGATGTTTAGGAGCTGGGTGGGGCCAGCCACGTTACGAAGGATGACTCTGTCATGCCCGCGCGTTACAGGACCCGAGTAGTTCTTGTTGGCCGTAAAGACAACTTGGCTGGCAACGTCATAGGACTCAAGTTCGTAGGGTCCGGATCCTGCCGATGTCTTGTTCAAGAATGCTTCAGCACCGTCATTTGCGTCGGTGGTGCCGCCATTGGCCTTGACCACTTTGGAATTCACGATGCCCAAGGCCCCATTGGGCAAAATGAAGGGAAGTGCCGGATTCGCGTCCTGGGACGTCATGGTAAGCGACTTCTCATCAACTTTGGCGATCTTGATGCCGTCAAGCAGAAAGGACGGGTTGCCCTTGATCCCTTGGACTCGTTCAAGGGAAAACACCACATCGTCCACCGTTAGCGGGCTTCCGTCAGAGAAGGTATGGCCCTCTTTAACGGTCAAGGTCATGACCTTCGCGTCATCTGACATGGTGTAGCTGGCGAGACCATCAACTGGCTGGGTTACATCGTCACCCTTGAATGTGAGAAGAGTTTCGTAGATGGCATGGGAAACTATGGCGCCCGTTGTTTCGAACTCTCGGGCAGGATCAGCCGTTTTAAGGTCAAAAGAGGTGTCGACCACCACGGAGGAGCCAGCTCCTCCATTCGGGGACGAGGTGTCTCCTGAAGAGCATGCACCAAGACCGACCAAAGATAGAGCTAATAGTGCTGCCGTCAGGGGGGCTTTGAGCTGTTTAATTTTCATCTATTCTCCATTGAACAGACTGTCCACACCACGGTGGTGACAGTGAAAGGCTAGAGCAGGTTGCCAAGCGGGGCGGGCTTGCGGCCGTGTTAAACCTCGCAGCAGATGCTGAGTTGGTCTGTGCCGTCGACCCCCTTGAAATACTCGGTCAACCTGAATTTTCCGTCAGGATCCACGGAGATTTCAGAGGTTGCGTTCCCAAATACGGTACTTCCCATTAACGTTTTGTGGGCATATGCCAAGGTGATGCTCGTGTCGGATCTCGTTCCAGCCAGTTTTCCGATCGTCACCGTGTCGCCAGCATATTCGCCCCAGATGACACCTTCTTCTTCGAAATACTTGAAACGTGTTGGGGCGCTGGCCTGGACTGTGCTGGCTGAGGAAGACTGCAGGTCGAACACCCGCCCGTGGAGGCAATAGGTATTGTCACGCTCCCCGGACACTAAATTCACAGCTTCATCGCTGGCCATCTTTATCCCCATTTTCCACTTGAAAGACTGTGACATAAGTCATACTGGTATGTGACATGATACAGGCCGGGATTCGCGACATGTCAAATGTGCGAGTTGACTCATAGAAGATGTCTAGGGCTGAAGTGGGAAGAGCAGTAGCCGATCCGGTCCTGACAAGGACAACCGATTCCATCTTCCATGTGCTAAAAACCGTCCAAAGATCCTTGAAAGGATGAAGAGCAATGGCTAAAAAGGACGCGGCGGTCCGGTAACTGTTGGCTGCGGACAGATGCCGGTGCTGCATGATGGCTACGGTCGGTACTTTCAGACCAGAATGGCCTCCACATATCTGTGCGCCTGCACCGCTACTTTTGCGAGCTGGACACGGGCAGCCATCAGCTTGACGGCGATGTTCTACGACACATTTCCGGCTGACGATTCCAGTGAGATGGATCAGGCGTAAATTCGAGGCATGGACTGGTGGTGCCAAGATTTGTGGGGTCCCGAGCTGCTCTCGCGGACATCCGGATGGCAGCGTCGTGACGACGGCATCCAAAAGGTCGGCGATGGCCCAGGCAGCACTGGCGGTGCATTCTCCCAAAAGCCCGTTATTAACGCATCCACGGCACCAGTCTCACTGCCGAGGCTACAAACCGGTTCCGGTCAAGACTACTTTCACGCGACCATCCCACTGGCATCGTAAGCCGGACACATTTGCAACATCCCCATCCTTGTCCATCTTGATCCGGAACACTTATTCCTGGGCGCGCGGTGAGAGAACACGTTTGAGCGTATTTGTGGGATGGCTGGCACGTCCACGGGGCCAACTGGTGCTAGCGAGACGCCGGCCCGGCGGCATTCGCTGCCAGATTCCACGCCCTTCGCGATGGGGCACTAGGACGACACGGCTGGGAATCAGCCATGCCCGGTCCTTTCATGAGCGGAGTCGATCCAGCGCGTCGTCACGCCGCTAAATCTAAAAAAACCAGCCACGTAGGCGAAAATTTCACCGGCCAATGCGGAAATCAACACCGAAGCACCTAAACGTGAATTTCCGTACCGATCCCCCTCAGATCCTGGAAAGCGGCGCACCGCTGGTAAACACGAACCCCGGCGGTCCTATCCTGAATCGGATGGCACCGCCGGGGTTCGGTGGGTTTTTCGCTTAGCGCTTGCCGTTGATCATCTGCGGGACGTTCAGCGGGTTGGTATCCTGCAGGGCTTCGGGCAGGAGGCCCTGAGGGAAGCCCTGGTAGGCCACCGGACGCAGGAAGCGGGAGATGGCTGCTGTGCCCACGGAGGTGCTGCCCACGGAGGTGGTGGCCGGGTATGGACCGCCGTGCTGCTGCGCGTAGGTTACCGAAACGCCAGTTGGCCACTGGTTCCACAGCACGCGGCCAGCCTTGCGGGCCAGCACATCGATCAAGGATTCAACCTCGCAGGTCTCGGTACCGATGAGCGTCGCTGTCAACTGGCCCTCGAAGCTTTTGGCCAGTGCGATCAGTTCTGCTTCGTCGGTGTACTCGACAACGAGGGCGGTGGGCCCGAAGCACTCGGTCTGCAGGGATTCGGGGTGTGCCAGCACGTCTTCGGCGCTGGTGAGCAGCAGGGTGGGGCTCGGCGGATCGGCCAACGGGTCCGAACCCTGTGCCAGGACCCGGACCTTGTCGTGGCCTTGGAGTGCCTCAAGGACTTCGAGGTAGCCGGACTGGATGCGACTGTTGAGCAACGGGGCTGCTGCGGGAAGTTCGCTGTCACGCAGAGCCTCGACGATTTCCGAGCCGCGCGGGACGAAGATCGTTCCCGGCTTCGTGCAGAACTGGCCGGCACCCATGGTGAAGGAGGCGACGAATTCGGCTGCAATCGTGGCACCGCGGTCGGCTGCTGCGGCTGCGGTGACGAAGACGGGGTTGTTGGAACCGAGCTCGCCGTAGAACGGGATCGGCTCCGGACGGGCGTTGGCCATGTCGAAGAGGGCGCGGCCTCCCGGAATCGACCCGGTGAATCCGCCAGCCTTGATGCGGGAATCCTTCAGCGCGGTTGCCCCGGCCTCGGTTCCCATGATGAGGGCGAAAACCCCGGCCTGGATGCCCGCTGCGGCAAGTGCCTCGGCGATAACGGCCGCGGTGGCAATGGAAAGTTCAGGGTGTCCGGAGTGCGCCTTGAGGATCACCGGGTTGCCTGCTGCCCAAGCGGAGGCGGTGTCACCGCCTGCCACGGAGAAGGCGAACGGGAAGTTGCTGGCAGCAAAGACGAGGACCGGGCCCAGCGGCTCGAGCACGCGCCGCAGGTCTGGTCGGGGCGCGCCCATGGGCCACTGCGCATCGGCGTGGTCAATGCGGGCGTCCAGGTAGGCGCCATCGCGCAGCACCTCGCCGAAGAGACGCAACTGGAAGGTGGTGCGCTTGAGCTCCCCAGTGAGGCGGGCCTGAGGCAGGTTGGTTTCGTGCATGGCAATCGGGATGAGGGTCTCACCGGCGGCGTCGAGTGCGCTGGCGACAGCGTCAAGCACGGCGGCGCGCTCTGCTGGGCGCAGTGCCGCCCACGGTGCAGCTGCCTCCTGGGCGGCAGTGAGGAATTCCTCGAGCTCGGTGGTGCTCGTTGGGGTGATGGTGGCTGTGCTTGTCATGATGGGTAGTCCTTTCACACGAAAAAGTGATGCCCGGCCTTTGACTGCCGGAGGTTTACAGGTGGTGGTCGCTTAGGTGTCGTGGGGTCGGCGGGAATCCAGCGTGCTGATTTCCCCGAGTGTCAGCGGAGCCGCGACCGGGCGCTTGGCCAGAGCCGACAGCGATGCGTGTGTCGCTTGGTTGTCGGCATGGTCTTTAGACGAAAGACAGGAAACGGCAAAGCCGCAGACCTTGCCCTGGCACCAGCCCATGCCGGTGCGGGTAAAGGACTTCATGGTCCGCGCGTCGGTGGCGCCCAGAGTGTCGCGGGCCTCGACGATGCGCCCGTGGTTCACCTCTTCGCAGCGGCAGACCACCGTGTCGTCGGTGAGCAGCTTGTCCCACTTCTCGGGTACCGGGTGCGCTAGATGCATTGCCTTAGCAAAGCGGCGGTGGCGTCTGATCTGCCGGTTGGTGCCCGCCGAGGGCGCTTCCCCGGTGGCAGCCGCGGCACCGGCGACGAGTCCCTCGGCGACGGCAAGCACTGCCCCCCCGACGCCGGTGACCTCACCAGCAAGGTAGAGGCCGGCGACGTTGGTGGCTTGCTGCCCATCCACGACGCAGACCAGCGACCCGTCGGCGTCGATGCGGGTCTCGGCGCCCAGGGATACCGCAAGTTCAACCTGCGGGGTGAATCCCCAGCCGAAGCCGACGACGTCGACGTCCTCGAGCAGCTGCTCGCTGCCAGCAATGACGGCGCCGTGCGCGTCAACCTTGGCAATGCGCACGGCGTTGGCACAGGAGACCCCCAACACCTCTGTGACAACCGTGCGCGTGCGGTAGCGGATCCGGTGGTTGGCAAAGACGCCGGCGTATTCAGCGCCTTCCAGAGCCTTGCCCGGGACACCGCTGGCGGCGCCCAGGTGCGGGAGCCAGTTGGCCAGCGAGGCTGATTCGCACACGGCAACGACCGTGCCGCCGGCCTCGGCGATGTTTGCCGCCACCGGGAGCAGGAAGGGCCCGGTTCCGGCGATGACAAAGCGCGTGCCGGGCAGGGTTCCGTTGGCCTTGATGAATGACTGGATACCGCCGGCCGCCATGACGCCGGGCAGATCCCAGCCCGGCAGCGGCAGTTGGCGGTCGTAGCCGCCGGTGCAGGAGACGAGCTTGTCGGCACGGACCGTCGCCTGGGCGATTTCGGTGCCGGTGGTCGGGGTCAGGCGCAGGACAAAGCGCCCCGCGTCTTCGCGTTCGACCATCCACACCTGCGTGTTGGGCAGGTAGTGCAGCTGGCCGGCCGAGCGGGCGGTCTCGAAGCGGGCTCGCAAATCCAGGTAGGTTTTCCAGCCGTGGTGACCATGGCCGTCTGGGTCCGGAACCATTGTTTCGGGGCGGTGGCGCCAGAATTGGCCGCCAGGTTGCGCTCCGGCGTCGAGGACCGCCACGCGGGCACCGCGTTCTGCGGCCGCGACGGCGGCAGCCAGACCGGCTGGCCCGGCACCGATGACGGCAACGTCAAAGGAAAGTTTATCCTGGGAGCTCATGCGTCAAAGTCCCCTTCAATGCTCATTGAGTCGCAGGCTTCGACTATGCATGCGCGCTGGTTGGGTTGGCCATTGACGGTAATCAGGCAGTCGTAGCAGGCGCCGATGCCGCAGAACAGGCCCCGTGGTTTTCCCTCTTTTCGGGTGGTGCGCCAGGCCATGATGCCCTCACTCATGAGCACTGCCCCGACGCTTTGGCCGGCGGCAGTCTCAATCGCCCGGGCATTGAGTCTCACATTGATCCGTTTTGGTGTGGTGCTCATGCTGCCGACTCCTGATGGATATTGGGTGCAGGTGTGAATTCGCCGAAGCGTTCGGGTGCGAAGGGTGCCAGGGACATGTCGGGGGTGAGCCCCGCCAGCGCTTGGGCGAGGAGTTTCCCGGTTCCGGCGGACAGGCCGATGCCGGCGCCCTCGTACCCGCTGGCGTGCCAAAGCCCCGGTGCCCGCGGGTCGTGGCCGATGACCGGCAAGTGGTCTGGGCAGTATGGGCGAAAGCCGTGGTAGTGGCGGATGATGCGCGTCGTTTTCAGGAACGGGAAGAGCGCGATGGCGTTTGCCGCCATCTGGCGCAGAGCATCGGTGTTGACGCTGCGGTCAAATCCAATACGTTCGCGCGAGGAGCCGATCAGGATGGAACCGGCGGGGGTTCCTTCCACGACGGGCGATGACTGCAACCCGGCCTCGGAGCTTCCCACGTTATCCACGTATTCGGCCGCGTACACCTTGTGGTGGACCATCGGCGGGAGAGGTTCGGTGACCATGACAAATCCCTTGCGGGGTTTCACCGGCACGTTGACCCCTGCCAGCGCGGCGATGTCCTCGGACCAGCTACCCGCTGCATTGACCACTGCGGGAGCGTGGAAATCCCCGCGGCTGGTTTTCACGCCATTCACGGCATCGCCCTGGCGCAGGAATCCGGTGGCCATGGTGTGCGTGAGGACTTTGGCTCCGGCAGCCCGGGCCAACTTGAGCAGGTGCCCGGCGACGAGCATCGGCTGGACCTGGCAATCATCCGGGTACCAGGCGGCGCCCAGGGCATTGGGAGAAATGTTCGGTTCGAATTCGCGCAGCCGCGGGATGTCGACCCGTTCGACGTCAATTCCGTGCTCTGCCTGGGCCTGGGTGAGGCGGTCAAGGGAGGCCATGCTCGATTCCCGCGAGGCGACAATGATGCCGCCCTTGGACTCGAACTCCCAGTGTTTTGCGTGCTCGGTAAGGTCCCCGCGCCACGTGTCGAGGGAGAACTTTGTCAGTTCAAGCTCGGGGCCAAGTTCCTTGTCGGAAACCAAGATGTTGCCCTCGCAGGCGGAACTGGTTCCGCTTGCAGGTAGACCGCGCTCCAGCACTGTGACGGAGAGTCCTTGTTTGGTGGCGAAATATGCAATCGCCGCACCGATGACCCCGGCACCAATGACGATGACGTCGCTGGGCGCATTCATGTGTACTCCTTCTTACTTGGTGTTCTGCTCGCGGCCGGCCGCGGACTCATCGTCCAGCCTGCCGGTATTCCACATGCCGCGTGCGTGACTGATGTGGCGGATCATCAGTTCATAGATGGCCTCCTCGTCGCCGCGTTCCACGCAGTCGATCATTTCGTGGTGTTCCTGTGCGGAGCCGTCCAGCTGGTGGTTGTCCATCAGCGTCGTGAGCCCGTACATGCGGGTGCGCAGGCGCAGTGAGGTGACAAGTTCCACGAGCTGCTTGTTGCCCGCGAAGCTCAGCAGCCGGGAATGGAAGGCCCGGTCAGCGGCGAGGTAGGCATCGCTGTCCTTGTCCCGGGCCGTGCGCACGATGACATCGGCGAGTGAACGCAATTCGGGGATGCTTTCGGCTGGGATCAGAGCCATGGCACGCTTGGTTGCCTCAGGTTCGATCAGCAGGCGGATCTCGGCGATTTCATCGAGCTCGGCATCGGTCATGCCGGTGATCCGAAAGCCCTTGTTCTTCACGGTCTCGACCAAGCCCTCGCGCACTAGGTCCATCATCGCTTCGCGCACGGGAGTCGCCGAAACACCGAAAGCGGCGCCAAGGCTCGGTGCGGAATACAGTTCGCCTTCCACCAAATCACCCGAAATGATTGATGTTCGCAGGCGTTCGGTCACGGTTTCCCGCAAGCTCATTTGGCGGTCGAGCTTCTCAATGGTGAAGTGCGAATTGCCGGTCATGGTGATGTCTCCGATTTCCACAGGTACGCTCATGCGTTTTTACTCCTGTGATCTTCATACACCACGGCCGCGGAAACCAAGTCTTCCCAGGCCATGCCCACGCCCGTATACAACGTCGGCTGGCCGTCAACACGTTTGAACTTGCCGTTCACCAAGTCCTTGAGGTTGGCTGGGTGGATGTCCTTCCATTCCTCGACGCTGCGTGCAGGGATGAGATTCCCGCTTTCACGCCACGACGAGCCGCGTCCCTCGACCACCACCTCGGAGCGCTTGACGAGGCTCTGATCGACCTCACGGGCGTCGAGTCCGTGCTGCCCCACCGCGGCGATGATTGCGTGGTCGGCCGGGAGTGAGCCGTCAAAGAGCGGGGTCTTCGAAGAAGTGACGCACAGGATCACGTCAGCTGTGGGGACGTCGTCGATGTTTCCGGCGGTAACGGTGATTCCCTCGGTTGCCAGCTGGCTGATCAGGGCTTGGACCCGTTCCGGACGTTGGCCGACCACGGAGAAGGTGCCCATGGGGAAGACCGAGTGTGCCGCACGGACGTGGTTGAGGCCTTGGACGCCGGCACCGAAGAGGAGCACCTTGGGTGTGGTGGTGAATTCGGTGACGCCGGGGGCGTTGGCGATGTTCTTGACGGCGGTCAAGGTGGCGGCCGGGGTGCGGATTGCCGTGAGTTCGGCGCCGTCCATGGAGGCAATGGGGGTGAGGTTTGCTGAGTTGAAGAGCAGGTAGACGCCTTGGATCTTTTCTTCGCCTTTTGCGGGGTTGCCGGGGGCGATGGTTACGACCTTGAGTCCTGTGTAGCTTTCACTGACTGCGGGCATCAGCAGGAATTCTCCCGCGGGTGCTGGTGCAAAGATGCGTGGCCCGTCGATTTCCGGGTCTGTGTCGGCCCGCAGGGCGTCTTCGATGGCGCGGATGGCACGGTCGAAGGGCAGCGATGCGCGTACGGTTGCGGCGTCAAAGTAGGGCAGGTTCACAGCAGGAATCCTTCCGGGAACGGGTCGGTGGGGTCGAGGAAGTATTGTGCGGTGCCGGTGAGCCAGGCCCGTCCGGTGACGGTGGGGATCACTGCTGGCAGTCCGCCGATGGTGGTTTCCGCCACGAGTCGGCCGGTGAATTGCGAGCCGATGTAGGACTCGTTGATGAAGTCGGTGTCCATGGCGAGTTCGCCGCGGGCGTGCAGCTGGGCCATGCGGGCACTGGTGCCGGTCCCGCACGGAGAGCGGTCGAACCAGCCCGGGTAGATGGCCATGGCGTGGCGGGAGTGCTCGGCGGTGGAGCCCGGGGCCTTGAGATAGACGTGGTGGCATCCGCGGATGTCCTCGCGTTCGCGGTGTACCGGCTCGTCGGCTGCATTGATGGCGTCCATGATGGCCAGCCCGGCGGTGATCAAATCGTCCTTGCGGACCCGTTCAAAGGGCAGGCCCAGGTCCTCGAGCTCGACGATGGCATAGAAGTTTCCTCCAAAAGCCAGGTCATAGGTGATGGTGCCGTAGCCAGGAACCTCGACGGAGGCGTCCAGACGGTCGCTGTAGGAGGGCACGTTGCGGATCGTGACGGATTCGGCCTGGCCGTCCTTGACGGCGACCTCGGCAATGACCAGGCCGGCGGGGGTGTCCAGACGCACGGTGGTCACGGGTTCGTGGACTTCGACCATGCCGGTTTCCACCAGCACGGTGGCCACGCCGATGGTGCCGTGTCCGCACATCGGCAACAGGCCCGAGACCTCAATGTACAGGACGCCGAAGTCGGCGTCGGGGCGGGTGGAGGGCTGCAGGATGGCGCCGCTCATCGAGGCATGACCGCGCGGTTCACACATCAACAGGGTACGGATCCAGTCACTGTGCTCCATGAACCACAGCCGGCGTTCAGCCATGGTGTTTCCAGGAATGGTGCCCATGCCGCCGGTGATAACCCGGGTTGGCATGCCTTCGGTGTGGGAATCCACTGCGTGGAAAATCCTGCTGGTGCGCATGTGCAAGCTCTCTCAGAATTCGTTGTTGATCTGATACTGGCGTTGGCCGGCCGCCCCATAAACGCGGCCCGCCCCACAATGGGGCCAGTTTTTGTTTAAATTTTGCCCAGGG
>NZ_JAUNVV010000150.1 GCF_030540645.1 Arthrobacter sp. | reverse complement strand
AAAACATTGGCAACTGCTCCCCTTTCGATTTTGCTAAGCGTGGCCCGCGGCGCCCAGGGCTGATTGACGACGGCGGTATGCGGCCACGTGGGCACGGTTGCCGCAATTGCCGGTATCGCAATACCGCCGCGAGCGGTTTTTAGACAGGTCGATGACCATGGCGCAGCAGTCAGGGGCTTCGCAGACCTTCAGGCGGCACAGTTCCTTGGCCCGGATCACGTCCACCAGGGCCATTGCGGCTTCCACTCCCATGCGCTGCGCGAGAGGCGCGGCGGGGGCCGTGGCATGAAGGTGCCAGTCCCACTGGTCATGCTTGACGAGCTGCGGCAGTGCGTGTGCGCGGGACAGGAGATTGTTGACCATTTCCGCAGCCGTGTCCTCATCTGCGGTGAAGATGGTGCGCAGTTCTGCACGCATGTCCCGCACGGCTGCAACTTCAGTGGGTGAGTGCTCACGTGAACCGGTAAATTGTTCGCGCACCACAAAATCGTCAAGCTCCGCCACTGTGGCCATCGAGTCAGGCCCAGAAATGCTCCCGTCAACGGCCACTGTGCTCGGTGCGGTATTGATGAGGTTGACGGCAGAGAGCAGGGCCACCTCCGTGTCATGACTAAAGACCATATTGACTCCTGACATTCCTAGGGCGTAATGTCATTAGTCTAACGCTGATCACTGCTGACATACGGAACATTCATGACCACTGCAAAAAACCCGCCCCTCGCATCTGCTACTGCAATGCCTGCTAGTGCAACGCGGAAGGCGATGGCCTCTCCGGCTCTGCTGCTGGCGTTTGTCTCAGCAGCCGCCTTTGCCCTGTCGGGCCCTTTTGCCAAGTCGCTGTTCGACATTGGCTGGTCACCCGGCGCCGCCGTGGCAGTCCGCATTGGCGGCGCCGCCGTCGTCCTTTTGATACCCGTGATCATCACTCTTGTGCGGCGCTGGTCTGAGGTGAAGGGTTCACTGGGGCGAATTGCCATTTATGGCATTGTGCCCATCGCCCTGTGCCAGCTGTTCTACTTCAACGCCGTCCAGCACCTCTCCGTGGGTGTGGCGCTGCTGCTGGAGTACCTCTCGCCGGTACTGCTGGTCGGCTGGGTTTGGCTGAGCACCCGCCAACGGCCGCGGATACTGACAGTCATCGGAGCCGTCAGCGCCATGTCCGGACTGGTGCTGGTGCTTGACTTGGCCGGAAGCCAGAAGGTCAGTGTCGAGGGGATCCTCTGGGGGCTGGCGGCGGCTGTGTGCTCGGCAGTCTATTTTGTGATGTCCGCTCGCTCCGGCGATAACGTCCCACCCATCCTCATGGCCGGAGGTGGGATGGTGGCCGGTGCCGCGATGATCATCGGGTTGGGCGTGACGGGACTGCTGCCGATGGCCTTCGCCTTTGGCAGTCCAGTCTTCGCAGGAGTGCAGGTCCACTGGTTGGTCCCCGTGCTGGGTCTGGTGCTGGTCACCACAGTCCTTGCCTACCTCGTGGGCATCGTTTCCACGCGCGGACTCGGCTCGAAGGTGGCGTCCTTTGTGGCCTTGTTTGAGGTTCTCTTTGCCGTGATTTGGGCGTGGCTCCTGCTGGGCGAGCTGCCGCGTGCCATCCAGCTGATGGGAGGCGTTGCCATCATGTTCGGTGTGGTCCTTGTTCGGCTGGATGAATTGCGTGGATGGCCCCGGCGTGGTCCGTCCTACGCGGTAGACATTGACATGGTGGAGCTTGAGTCGGCAGGACCACTACCGGCCGAAACGCCGCAGCCTTAGCGAGTTGGCCACCACCAGCACCGAGCTGGCGGCCATGGCGCCACCTGCGATCATGGGGTTGAGCAGGCCAAGGGCGGCCACGGGAATGCCTATGGCGTTGTAGAAGAAGGCCCAGAACAAGTTCGTCTTGATGGTTCCGAGCGTCTTGCGTGAAAGCGCAATGGCCGTGGCCACCTGACCCAGATCGTTGCCCATGACCGTCAAGTCGGCAGCCTCGATGGCCACGTCCGTGCCTGAACCCATGGCGATTCCGAGGTCGGCCTGGGCCAGTGCCGCTGCGTCATTGACGCCGTCGCCAGCCATGGCCACGGTGGCTCCGTCAGCCTGCAACTGTGCAACAGCCGCAACCTTGCCTTCGGGCAGCACCTCCGCATGGACGTCCTCGGCTGCAATCCCGACGGCTGCAGCCACTTGGAGTGCCACGGCCAAGTTGTCGCCCGTGAGCAGGATGGGTCGCAAGCCAAGTTCCTTCAGCCTGCTGATGGCGGCCCCGGACCCTGCCTTGATGGTGTCCTTGAGTGCGATCAGCCCCACAGCCTCACCGTCAACAGCCACCCAGATGGCCGTTGTTCCGCGCTGTTGCTGTTCGATGAGGGCGGATTTGGCTTCGGCGGTCAGGACGACATGGTTTTCTTCCAACCAGCCGGCTCGGCCTGCCAAGACCGTGCGGCCTTCGCTGCCGGCGCGTACACCGCCACCGGGTGAGGACGTGAAGTCAGTGACTTCGGGCAACGTCCCCGCGTCTGCTGCATGGGCGGCGATGGCATGGGCGATGGGGTGCTCGCTGTGGGATTCCACGGCTCCTGCAAGGCGCAGGACGTCCGCGGCCGGCACCTGGGTGAGGGGCACGACGTCGACCACGCTCAGCTTGCCCTCGGTGACGGTGCCTGTCTTGTCCAGCACGATCGTGTCAACGGTGCGGGTGTCCTCCA
>NZ_JAUNVV010000066.1:11676-20976 GCF_030540645.1 Arthrobacter sp. | reverse complement strand
GCACTGTTGGCCCAGCTGGCAGAAGTGGTGAATGCGTCGACTGCTGCGTTTGAGAAGTACGACTACGCCCGCGCCCTGCAACTGACGGAGAGCTTCTTCTGGCACTTCACCGACGACTACGTTGAGCTCATCAAGGACCGGGCGTATGGTGCGGCCGGCGAGGAGGGTCAGGCGTCCGTGTTGGCTGCACTGGCCACCACGCTTGATTCACTGCTGCGCTTGTTCGCACCGTTCCTGCCGTTCGCCACGGAGGAAGTGTGGGGCTGGTGGCGTACCGCTTCGGTGCACCGCGCACCGTGGCCCACCGCCGTTGCCGTGGACGACGGCGACACCACCTTACTCTCGACCGTCGGGGACGCGTTGAGCGGCATCCGCAAGGCCAAGTCCGAGGCGAAGGTCAAGCAGCGCACCCAGGTAATCTCGGCAACTGTCACTGCCGGTGAAGTTCGGGCAGCTCAGCTTGCCGCCGGTTTGGGCGACCTCAAGGCTGCCGCAAACGCGCTTGAGATCACCATTGCCGTGGGCGATGGTGAGCTGACCGTGTCCAACGTCGAGCTGGCACCGCCTGAGGAGCCCGCGCAGGCCTGATCCGTTCCGCTGGCACTCAACTTATGCGTCCGATTCGACTGCGAACGGTGCGCCACTGACTCTGTGGCGCACCATTCGCCCGTGAATCCGGCGCATAATAGTCGGAGTTCGATCAGCGCGTAAAAAAGTGCCGCCACCCCTGCTCGGGTGGCGGCACTTTTTCACTTCTCTCGTGCTCTTTAGCTGGCCTGCGGCTCTTCCGTGCGGCTGCGCTTGATCTCAAAGAAGTACGGGAACCCCGCCAATGTCAGGGTGGCGTCCCACAGCTTGCCGGCCTCTTCACCGCGCGGAATACGCGTGATGACTGGGCCGAAGAAGGCGGTGCCGTTGAAAGCCACAATCGGCGTTCCAACGTCTTGGCCCACTTGGTTGATACCCTCGGCGTGGCTGGCGCGCAGTGCCACGTCATAACGATCAGTGGTTGCCACAGCAGCCAGTTCTGCAGGCAGCCCAACTTCGGCCACCGCCTTGGCGATGACGTTGTCAAGATCCCTGTTGCCATTGACGTGAATTTCCGTGCCCATGGCGTCGTACAGCGGCTTGATGAACTGGTTGCCATGTTCCTGCGCAGCAGCAGTGATAACACGGACCGGGCCCCAGGCCTTGGCCACATGAGCCTTGTAGTCCTCGGAAATATCCTCGCGATTTTCGTTCAGTACCGAAAGGCTCATCACGTGCCAGTTGACCTTGATACTGCGAACTTGCTCAACTTCGCAGATCCAACGTGAAGTTGCCCAAGCGTAGGGGCAGGTGGGATCAAACCAGAAATCAGCGGTTTCAACAGCGGTTGCATTATTTTCAGTCATGAAAAACCTCCTTGGTAAAGCATGGATGAGAAGAGCCAGCACGCGGCGGACCCACTAATTCGTATAACCAAGTGAAGTGGTAGGCTATTCCGCCGGACGCCCGGGGCTAACTATCAGGCGGACTTGTTCCTGCGTTTGGCAACCACGTCATGCGCAATGAGCGTCGGCTCAGCCTTCTTGGCAACAACGTCTGCCGTGATGACCACCGAGGCAATGTCCTCTCGGCTGGGGAGATCGAACATAACCGGCTGAAGGACGTCTTCCAGGATGGCCCGCAAACCGCGCGCACCTGTTCCACGGGTCAAGGCCAGATCCGCAATGGCGTCGAGCGCCTCGTCCTCGAACTCGAGGTCGACGCCGTCGAGCGTGAACATCTTTTGGTACTGCTTGACCAGCGCGTTCTTCGGTGCCGTCAAGATCTGAATGAGTGCCGTTCGGTCCAACTGCGTGACAGTGGTGATGACAGGCAGTCGGCCAATGAATTCCGGGATCAGGCCAAACTTCAGCAGGTCCTCAGGCATGACGTCGGCGTAAGTGGCCTCCGACTGCTTGAGGGCACTGAGCGGGGCGCCAAAGCCGATGCCCTTTTTCCCGGCCCGTGAGCCGATGATCTCTTCCAGGCCCGCAAAGGCTCCGGCCACGATGAACAGCACGTTTGTGGTGTCGATTTGGATGAATTCCTGGTGGGGGTGCTTGCGCCCGCCCTGCGGAGGGACCGAGGCCACGGTGCCTTCAAGGATTTTCAACAGCGCTTGCTGGACGCCTTCCCCGGATACGTCACGGGTGATGGAAGGGTTCTCCGACTTGCGTGAAATCTTGTCGATTTCATCGATATAGATGATGCCGTGTTCGGCCTTCTTGATGTCAAAGTCCGCTGCCTGGATGAGTTTGAGGAGAATGTTCTCCACGTCTTCACCCACGTAGCCGGCTTCCGTCAATGCGGTGGCATCCGCGACGGCGAAGGGAACGTTCAGCCGCCGCGCAAGGGTTTGAGCCAAATAGGTTTTTCCGCAGCCCGTGGGTCCCACCAGCAGAATGTTCGACTTGGCGATTTCCACTTCGTCATGGATGCCCGTGGAAATGGTGTTGCTTTTGACGGCATGCCCGGACTGGATCCGCTTGTAGTGGTTGTACACGGCAACCGCCAAAGAACGTTTAGCCGGTTCCTGACCAACCACGTATTCCTGCAGGAAATCGAAGATCTCACGCGGCTTGGGGAGATCGAAGGCATCGAGGTCGGCAACTTCGGCCAGTTCCTCATCGATGATCTCGTTGCACAGTTCAATGCACTCATCGCAGATGTAGACGCCGGGCCCGGCAATGAGTTTGCGTACCTGTTTTTGGCTCTTGCCGCAGAAGGAACACTTCAGCAGATCGGTGCTTTCGCCCATCCTGGCCATCAATGTGTCCTTTCGCGCATAACCCGCCGGTAGCAAAGTTACCTCTAAAACTTGTGCGCTCCCGGCCGGTGCCGGGGAACGTCCTACGAACTATATTCCACTCTAGGCCACGGCATGGACATTGGGCGGAAGGCAAGCACCGGAACAAGGGCTTTTTTACATCCCCGTTCCGGTGCGTGCCAGAACCCACTTAGCGCGTGATGGCGGCAGGCTTGATCTTGCGCGGTGCAAGCACCTCATCGATCAGGCCATAATCCTTGGCCTGCGCGGCCGTGAGGATGTTGTCACGCTCAATGTCATTGCTGACCTGTTCCGGCGTGCGGCCGGAGAGCTCGGCAAGGGTGTCCTCAAGCCATGAACGCATACGCATGACCTCATTGGCCTGGATTTCCAAGTCGGAAGCCTGGCCACCCTGACCGCCTGACAGTGCCGGCTGGTGGATGAGCACGCGTGCGTTCGGCAGGGCCAAGCGCTTGCCCGGGGCGCCGGCTGCAAGCAGCACGGCCGCCGCGGAAGCAGCCTGACCCAGGCACACGGTCTGGATTTCCGGGCGAACGAACTGCATGGTGTCGTAAATGGCCGTCATGGCCGTGAACGATCCGCCGGGAGAGTTGATGTACAGCGTGATATCGCGGTCCGTGTCGTCGGCTTCCAGCACGAGAAGCTGGGCCATGACGTCATCGGCTGAGGCGTCGTCAACCTGGACGCCCAGGAAGATGATGCGGTCCTCGAAGAGCTTTGTGTACGGGTCCTGACGCTTGAACCCGTAGGGGGTGCGCTCCTCGAACTGCGGAAGCACGTAGCGGCTGGAGGGCAGGTTGCCGGCAGTCTTGCCAAAAGCGGTGCTGCCAAAGTTGTAAGTCATGATCGGTTACTCCTGAAATCTAGGATTCTCTTTGGCGGGGCTTTAGCTGGCGTTGGTTCCGCCGCCGCCGGCAACGGTTCCGGCGTGGCGGGCGATCTTGTCGAAGAAGCCGTATTCGAGTCCCTGCTCGGCTGTGAACCACTTGTCGCGGTCGTTGTCGACGAGGATTTTCTCGATCGTCTGGCCTGTCTGGTCGGCTGTCAGTTCAGCCATGACCTTCTTCATGTGCAGGATGAGCTCGGCCTGGATCTTGATGTCCGACGCCGTTCCTCCAATACCGCCTGAAGGCTGGTGCATGAGGATGCGTGCGTTGGGCGTGGCATAACGCTTGCCCTTGGTACCGGAGGAGAGCAGGAACTGTCCCATGGACGCAGCCAGCCCGGTGGCGACTGTGACGACGTCGTTCGGGATGTACTGCATGGTGTCATAGATCGCCATGCCTGCCGTCACCGAGCCGCCGGGTGAGTTGATGTACAAGAAGATGTCCTTCTCGGGGTCCTCCGCCGAGAGCAGCAGCAGCTGCGAGCAGATGACGTTCGCGTTGTCGTCTCGAACCTCCGAGCCCAACCAAATGATGCGTTCCTTCAGCAGGCGGTTGAAGATGTACTGATCCTGGCCGTTCGAATCCGCGCTGGCCATCGTCGGGGTGGTTTGCTGTGCCATGGTGGGTTTACCTCTCCTTCGTGTGGGCCGCCGGGCGAGCCCCGCGTGCCCATCACTAATGTTCACTACTTGGACAGTAGCCCTTTTCAGCGGTGCGTTGGGGCCCATCCTCACCCTGTTCGCTGTAGGCGCACGATCCGCGAAGACACCGTGTGTGCGGGAATAAATCAGCCTGCTCGTGGTCGACGGGGAGGCCACTGGGCGGACACGCAAAAAGCCGTTGCCAGCTCCCCGTGAAAGGAACCGGCAACGGCTTTTAGTTCTAGCAACCTGGTGAAAGGTGTGCGTTAGATGCGGACTTCGCCCGGATCTACCACTGCCGAGGGCTCGATGACCTCGTCCTCGCCGTCGATTTCTTCTACTTCTTCTTCGGAAGCAACCGAGACGAAGTCGGTCAAATCGACCACTGCGCCTTCGGAGTCCTTCACGGAAGCCTTGGCCAGAACTGCAGCCAGGGCCTTGCGGCGACGAACTTCGCCAACGATCATGTTGACCTGGCCGGAGGAATCCAGCATCTGGGCGAACTGGTTCGGGTCCATGCCGTACTGGCTGGCGGAGGACACGATGTAGTCGATCAGTTCAGCCTGGCTGACGCCGATCTCTTCCTTCTCGGCGATGGCATCGAGGATGATCTCGTTGCGGAATGCCTTCTCGGTGTTTTCCTTGACCTCGGCGCGGTGCTCTTCGGTGTCGTGCTCTTCGGGGCCGTGTGCGTTCTCCGGCTTGAAGTGCTGCTCGAGCTGATCTGCGATGACGGATTCCGGAACGGGAACCTCAACGAGGTCAACGAGCTTCTCAAGAACCTTGTCGCGGGCTTCGACGCCCTGCTCAACGGTCTTGGACTCGGCAGCCTGCTTGGCCAGGTCTTCCTTCAGTTCAGCAATGGTGTCGAACTCGGAAGCCAGCTGAGCGAAGTCGTCGTTTGCCTCGGGCAGTTCGCGGACCTTCACGGAGGTGACCTTGACGGTGACCTGTGCTTCTTCACCAGCGTGCTCGCCACCGGCAAGCTTCGTGTTGAAGATGGCTTCTTCGCCGGCGGACAGGCCGGTTGCAGCCTCGTCCAGGCCGTCGAGCATGTTGCCTGCACCGAGCTGGTAGGAGAGGTCCGAAGCGGAGTCAACCTCGACGTCGTCGATCTTGGCGTCGATGTTGATGCTGACGAAGTCGCCATCGGCAGCCGGGCGGTCTTCAACCTTCAGCGTGCCGAAGCGGCCGCGCAGCTCGTCAAGAGCCGCCTCGGTGTCTTCGTCGGTGGCCTCAAGAGCGGCGACCTCAACTTCGATGCCTTCGTAGTCGGGCAGTTCGATCTCGGGACGGATATCGAGTTCAACGTGGAACTTGACAACGCCTTCGGTACCGGAAGGATCGGGAACCTCGGTGATTTCAACCTCGGGACGGCTCAACGGGATGAGCTTGTTCTCAATGACAGCTTCCTGGTACCAGCCGTTGAGGCCGGAGTTGATGGCCGTCTCCAGGACGTGGCCGCGGCCAACGCGCTGGTCGATCAGCTGGTTCGGGACCTTGCCCTTGCGGAAGCCAGGCACCTGCACCTGTGTGGCAATTGTCTTGTATGCCTCGGCAATGCTGGGCTTCAATTCCTCAAAGGAAACCTCGACATCGAGCTTGACCCGAGTGGGTGTGAGGTTTTCGACAGCGCTCTTCACAGCGTGGTACTCCTGATGGTCTCTAGATGGATATCTGGGCCCAGCACATGGGCAGTCACTGACCAAACGTGATCCGGATTATGCTGAAGTCGGGGCGACAGGACTCGAACCTGCGGTCTCCTGCTCCCAAAGCAGGCGCGCTAGCCACTACGCTACGCCCCGTAGTTGCCCGGAACAGTCTACGGGCAAAAGTTCCCAGATGCACAATCGGCACTCCGGCACAGGCTATTCGGGTGCTGGGGCTTGGCTGGCTGGCCCCGGGCATGAAAAAATCCCCGACCATGGGCCGGGGATTGCTTCTTCGTGGAGGGGGCGACGGGAATCGAACCCGCGTCATCAGTTTGGAAAACTGAGGCTTTACCATTAAGCTACGCCCCCGGATGTTTCGGCTTGTGGCCGAACAACTCCGTAACACTATCAACGACTCGGCCTGTGCTGCAAATCGTGAACATCAGGTCAGCCGCCCTGGCAGTTCGGGCACCAGTACAGTTTCCGCCCACCGAGATCCTTCATGGCTATCTCGGTGCCGCAATGCCGGCAGGGCAGGCCCTCACGCTTGTACACGTAGTGGGCATCTGCAACGGGGACGTCCTTGTTCACGGTGTTGAGGCTCGACACCGTATCCCGGCTGCCACCGCCGTCCAGCCCGCCGCTGTCCCTCCACTGTGCCGCAAGGCCGGGAGCCACACCCAAGCCAGAGGGCCGGTCTGCCAGCTCGGTGGTGATGATGCGCCCGTCGCGGACACCGTCGGCCATGACACGGACAATGTCCGTCCAGAGTGCGTTGGCTTCCTCCAGCTGCAGGCTCGTGCCGGGGAGCATGGGGTCCAGGCCCAGGCGGAACAGGACCTCGGCCCGGTACACGTTGCCCACGCCAGCCAAGACGTCCTGCTTCATGAGCTGGAGCGCGATGTTGGTGGCGCTCTTTCGAAGGCGGCGCGCAAACTCTTGGGCGTCGCCGTCGAAGTTGTGCAACGGGTCGGGGCCCAGTTTCCTGCGCACGGCAGCGACTTCGGCAGGGGTGAGCACCTCGCAGGCCGTGGGGCCCCGCAGGTCTGCCCAGCCGTGGTCCGAGACCAGCCGCACACGCACGGCACCCTTGGGCTCCGGCGGGCCAAGGTACGCAACGCTGGTGGCTTCCGGTACACCGGCGTCACCACTAACTTCCTGCTCACCGATGCGCCGCGGCGCTCCGATGCTGGACGCGCCGGTGAAAGTGGAATCACCGCCAAAGTCCCACGCCCCGTACAGGCCCAGGTGGACGCGCATGATGAGGTCGTGGGAGAAGTACAGGAACATCTGCTTGCCGTGGGCCTCGGCTCGTTCCAGCACGTGGCCGTCCAGGCGGGCGGCCCCGGCGGTGAACTTCCCCTGCGGGCTGGTCACGGCCAGCGCAGCCCCTCCAAAGACGTCGTTGAACTGTCGCGCCAGGCGGTGGACTGAATGTCCCTCGGGCATCCTTAGTCGACGACTTCGCCGGTGGTCTCGTACGTGGCGATCTTGCCGATGCGGCGCACGTGGCGTTCAGCGTCGCTGAAGGGCTCCGCCAGGAACGCCTCGATGATCTCGGTGGCTTCCTCGACGCTGTGCTGGCGCCCGCCCACAGCCACCACGTTGGCGTCGTTGTGTTCGCGGGCCAGCTTGGCGGTGGACAGGTTCCACGCCAGCGCCGCGCGCACGCCCTTGACCTTGTTGGCCGCGATCTGCTCACCGTTGCCGGAGCCACCCAGCACGATTCCCAGCGCATCCACGCCTGCCACCTGGTCCGTCACCACGGCCTGCGCCGCATTGATGCAGAAGGAGGGGTAGTCGTCCTCGGCGTCGTAGGCCGCAGGTCCGTGGTCCACCATATCGTAGCCTTTGGCGGCCAGGGCCGTGATGAGGTGGGCGCTGAGCTCCATGCCGGCGTGGTCTGTTGCGATGTGAACGCGCATGAGGGGTCCTTAGTGGTGGAGGTGATTAATGCTCCTCCAAGCCTACCCATGCCGCGGCCCTGCTGCGGCCGGGTCCGGGGCCGGCCGGGCGGCTAGCGCTTGTCCGGCGACTTTCCGGCACGGCGGTTTAGGATCGCGGACAGGTCGTCGGCCGTGTCAAGGTCCGGCGCACTGACAACCACCTTCCCGCCGTCGTTCAGTCGAAGCACGACGGCGGCCCCCGAGTACGTCAAAAACGTGGCGGATCCGCTGTGCTTGCGCAAGCCCCAGCCGCCATAGTCCTTCGCGACGATGTCCAGGGACACGGACGCGTCGACAGCCTCGCAGGAAACGGCCAGCACGGGAACCAGCCCGAGCACTTTCACGATGAGTTGGCGCCTGTCCACTTGAATGGTTGCACTTAGCATCGAGATCACCAGCAGGGCCAGCACCACGGCAACGAGCAGTATCCATGGTGAAATGACCGTCAGCATGGCGCCGGGCAGAATGGCGACGAGCAGGATCATGATGGTGACGGATCCCTTGGGGTGAACAAAGTAGGCCATGGTGTCGTTGATGGCGGTGGGGTCTGCTTCCATCGCCAGCATCTGGGCCAGGACCTTGTCATCGGATGCGCTCCACTGTTCCGCCGGTTTGAACGTCATGGCGAGCACCACGCCCATGGCCATGGCCAGTCCGCACCCCATGAGCAGGACGAACCCGTCAACGGTGACTTTCGGCAACCCTTCCGGTGCCCCTTGGCCCAACAAGGCGGCCCCGAACAAGGTGAAGGCTGCCAGTTGCAGCGTCATTCCAACGCCCAACAGGATTCTGCGCAGCAGGGGCGGCAGCGATGTGCGGGCGCCCTGGCTGCCGACGCCGGCTCCCAGCACCACAATCAACGCTGCCCCGACGGCCAGAAACGCAGGTAGCGGAAGTGAGCCACCGCCGATCGGGAGCATCACGCCGTCGGGCAGCTGAGCCTTGATCAGAAACCCGCCAAGAAACAACGAGGCGGCCAGCAGGAGCGGGAAGATCAGGGCGAAGCGCAGGGCTCGGGCGTCGATGGGACGTTCGCCCACGCCGTCGTGACTGCCTTCGTATTCCATGGGCCTAGCTTCTCACTGTGGCAGCGTGGATGTAGGCATTGATGAGAGCGGCTGCTTCGCCAGCGGCTTCAAGGCTTGGCATGGAGATGATCCACGTCTGGTGGTAGCCGCCCTTCATGACCACTGCCGGGCCGTTGCCCATGATGAAGCCGACGCTGCCGGCGCCCATCCTGTAGCCCCAGCCGCCGTAGTCCAAGGCCCTGATGTCCAGCACCTCGACGCTTTTGAGTTCATTCCACTCCAGCGGCATGAGCTTCCAGAAACCGGAGGCAAGCACCTTGACCCCGTCCGG
>NZ_JAUNVV010000066.1:3248-11576 GCF_030540645.1 Arthrobacter sp. | reverse complement strand
CCCATGGCGAACGCCATCAGCGCCGTCCCCGTGAGTGACATGTAACCGTCGACCTCGTTTTTGCTGTTCCAGTGCGAGGCCAGCTCGGCCGGCAACCTGCCTGCGACGCTGAACATCCAGGCCGCGGCCAGGGCACCCAGCAGCAGCGGTCCCACAACGAGCCCGATCAGCCACCGCCGGTTGTACCGCGCTTCTTCCTCGGCACTGCGCATCTGCTCCCCCATGAACTCCCACTTCCCACATCGCCCGCACGTGCACGAACGCAAATCCACGCCGCTTTCCTCCAACCCTGCCCCAGCAACTTGCGGGGCACAACCTTCCCGTGTTCCGGCTCCGGAAAAGCCCAGCTTTGGCCCGCAGAGAACACTGCCACTTACAGCCCGGGCGGGCGGGAGGTAACGTGGAAGAATCGTTTCACCGCCGCGCAACAGCCACAAGCATCGTCCGCGGCCCTGTTCCACTCAACCCCGAACGGAAGGCAGCACACCTTGCCTGGTATGAATTTGACCCGCGCCGAAGCCATTGAGCGTTCGGCCACACTGACTGTTTCCAGCTATGACGTGGCCCTGGACCTGACCACCTCGGAGGCCACGTTCGCCACCACCACCACGGTGCGGTTCAGCGCGAAGGAGGGGTCGTCGTCGTTCATTGATGCCGTGACGGCCGACGTCCACCAAGTCACCCTCAACGGTGAGGAACTTGACCCCAAGGAAGTGTCCGACGGCGTCCGCATCTCCCTGCCCCGCCTCGCCAAAGAGAACGTGCTCACCATCAAGGCCGACGCGGTCTTCATGAACACCGGCGAGGGCCTGCACCGCTTTGTGGATCCCGTGGACGGTGAGGCGTACCTGTACAGCCAGTTCGAGGTGCCGGATTCCCGCCGCATGTTCCCGGTCTTTGAGCAGCCGGACCAGAAGGCAACGTTCGCCTTCCACGTGACGGCGCCGGATTATTGGGAGGTCATTTCCAACTCCCCCACGCCGGAGCCGGTTGCCGCCGGTGCAGGCAAGTCGACGTGGCACTTTGAGCCGACGCTGAAGATCTCCAGCTACATCACCGCGCTGATCGCCGGCCCGTACGGCTGTGTGCGCAGCGAACTGACGAGTTCAGACGGCCGCACGGTGCCGCTGGCAGTGTTCGCACGGAAATCGCTTATGGAATACCTTGATGCGGAGAACGTGTTTGAGCTGACCCGGCAGGGCTTCGAGTTCTTTGAGAAGCAGTTCGGCACCCCGTACCCGTTCCCGAAGTACGACCAGCTCTTTGTGCCCGAGTTCAACGCCGGGGCCATGGAAAACGCCGGCGCGGTCACGTTCCTGGAGAGCTACGTGTTCCGCTCCAAGGTCACCGACGCCATGGTGGAACGCCGCGCCATCACCATCATGCACGAGCTCGCCCACATGTGGTTCGGCGATCTGGTGACCATGCGCTGGTGGAATGACCTGTGGCTCAATGAGTCGTTCGCCGAGTTCATGTCCACCCTGGCCGCCGCCGAGAACACGAAGTATGTGGACTCCTGGACCACGTTCTCCTCGCTGGAGAAGAGCTGGGCCTACCGCCAGGACCAGCTGCCCTCCACCCACCCGATCAAGGCCGAGATCAACGATTTGGAGGACGTGCTCGTCAACTTTGACGGCATCACGTACGCCAAGGGTGCCTCCGTGCTGCGCCAGCTCGTGGCCTGGGTGGGCCAGGAGGAGTTCATGGCCGGCGTGCGCGCCTACTTCGCCAAGCACGCCTGGTCCAACACGGAGCTGCCGGACCTCATGGTGGAGCTTGAGGCTGCCAGCGGCCGCGACCTGTCCGCCTGGACGGAGAAGTGGCTGGAGACGGCCGGCGTGAACACGCTCAAGCCCTCCATTGAAGTGGCGGACGACGGCGCCATCACCTCATTCTCGATCGTCCAGTCGGCCGTGGCCGAGCACCCGGTACTGCGCCCGCACCGGATGGCGGTGGGCTTCTACAACCTGGCCACCGACGGCGACGATGCGGGCAAGCTGGTCCGCACACACCGGGTGGAGCTTGACGTCCACGGCGCCGTGACCGAAGTTCCGGAGCTGGTGGGCCTCACCCGTCCGGCCCTGGTACTGCTTAACGACGACGACCTCGCCTACGCCAAGATCCGCCTCGACGAGGTCTCGCTGGCCACGGCCAAGGCACATGTACAGGACTTCAAGGAATTGCTGCCGCGCACCATTGCTGCGGCCTCGATCTGGGATGCCATGCGCGACGGCGAAACCCCGGCCCGCGAGTACGTGGACTTTGTGCTGGGCATCATTGGGCACGAAACGGACTCCACCGTGATCATGGTGCTGCTGCGCCAGCTCACCACGGCACTGCGTTTCTACGTGGCCGCGGAACACGAAAAGGCCACGTCCGTTGCCGCCGCAGATTCACTGTGGGAACTGGCACAGGCTGCTGCCCCCGGATCCGATGCACAGCTGCAGTTCACGAAGGCCTTTGCCTCCCACGCCCAAAGCCCCTCCCAGCTTGACGCTGTGCAGGCCCTGCTGGACGGCACGGTGGTTCTTGATTCGCTGGCTGTGGACACGGACATGCGCTGGGAACTGCTGACGTCCCTGGTTGCTGGCGGCCGGGCCGACGGCGCCGCCATTGACGCGGCACTGGCTTTGGACAACACCCAGACCGGACAGCTCGCTGCTGCCACGGCGCATGCTGCCGTTCCGACTGCTGACGCCAAGGCTGGAACGTGGCAGTCCGTCGTCGTGCGTGGGGATGGTGCCAATGCGGTGCAGCGTGCGGCGATCGACGGTTTCGGCAGGGTCTGGGACACCTCGCTGCTGGAGCCGTACGTGGAGAAGTACTTTGCCGCGATTCTGGGGGTGTGGGAGGAGAAGTCGTACGAGACGAGCTCCACCATTATCACCGGGCTCTACCCCTCGCAGCTTGTCTCTACGGCAACGGTGGAGGCGACCGACAAGTTCCTGGCAACGCTTGGGGCGGAGTTCCCCGCACTGCGCCGCCTACTCGTGGAATCCCGCGACGGCGTGGTGCGTGCCTTGGCCGCACAGGCAGCCGACCGGCAGTCCGCCAACTAAGCCCTGTAGTCTGCAACGGGCGTTTCCCTGCCACTCGGTGGCCGGGAAACGCCCGTTTTTTGCTGATTTTTGCCCGACCGAACGCGGCTCGCAACGCGGCAGGCGCCCGGGAGAATTGACTACATTTTACGCTAGTAAGGCCCCGGCGTCAGGGGTATCTTGAGGTCATGTTTACTCATCACTTTAAGGGGATTGCTGCCCGTGCAGGCGCCGTGACACTTTTGTCACTGGGCCTCGTTGCAGGCATGGCCGGAGCCCCGGCCATCGCCCAAACTCAGACTTCCTGGGGACACTCCGGCCCGTCGTATCCAGATCAGAGCACACTGAACTACACCGTCATGGGAGACTCCTACTCGGCCGGTTCGGGTGCTGGCGGCGAGGGAGATTGCGGGCGGAGCGTTGGCGGCTACGCCAATGACATCGCCACTCAACTTGGTGCCAACTTGACGAACATTGCTTGCGCCGGTTTCACCACCACTCAGGTCACCGAGTTTGAGGTGCCACAACTTTCGCCCGACACGAAGCTGATCACCATCACGGCCGGCGGCAACGACGTCGCCTGGACCACGGCCGTGGGAACGTGCTTGGCTGCTCCCTTGGACGCGTGCAAGTCAGCTGTGGCCGACTCCATCAAACTCATGAAGCAGGTGCCCAGGAACGCGACCACGATGCTCAAGGCCATCAAGGCCAAGGCCCCGCACGCAAAGATCCTCTACCTCGGCTACCCGCGCCTCTTTGAGCCGCAAAACATGCTGGTACCCCCCTTCACACCTACCCAGGTCGAAGGCGCCAAGGTCCTCAACGGAGCCGCGGACCTGCTCAATGGCATCCTGGCTGTGACTGCCCTGTCCAACCGCGTGGCGTTCGTACCGGTGGCCTACCGCTTCTCCGGCCATGCGGTGCCATCAGAGGGATCCTGGATAAACTACCCAACAGCTTTAGGAGGACAGAGCCCATTCGCGTTCCACCCCACCGCCACGGGTTACGAACTCGGCTATGCAGCATCCCTGCAGCCGTTCCTCCGCTGGCTGTAGGTAATACCTGATCCTGCAAGTGAGTCCCCGCGCCCCTTATCATTAGCCTCATGGGACGCAATGAGCACCACTACGAAGTCAACATATTTTGGACCGGCAACCGGGGAACCGGAACGTCCGGGTACAAGGCCTACGGCCGTGACCACAGCGTCACGGCCGTAGGTCTGCCCATGCTGCTGGGTTCAGCCGACAAAACGTTTCACGGCGACTGGGACCGGTGGAACCCGGAACAGCTGCTCGTTACGGCTTTGTCCCAATGCCATATGCTCTCCTACCTGCACGTGGCCGTGAATCACGGTGTGGTCGTGACCAAATATGAGGACACGGCCACCGGGACACTGCTCCTCAATACCGATGGGAGCGGTCAATTCGAATCCGTCACCCTGCATCCCAAAATCTATGTCTCAGACCCGACAATGCAGGCTCTGGCACTGACGCTGCATGCAGAAGCAGCCAGCAAATGCTTCATTGCCAGAAGCGTAAACTTCCCCGTTCACCACGAGCCTGGAGTGTTGGAGCCCACGCAGGACTGATCTGCTGCGCTGACCGCGCTAGGGTTGAGATGAAGTTCCCAGTTCCCTTCCCCGAGCGATGCAAGGTAAGCCACGCGTGCAAGCACTATTGATCTTTGACGGCTTTGACGAAGGATTTTGGCGCAGTGTGACCCAAGCTGGCGTGGCTCTGGCCATTGGCTTGGTGATGTGGCTGGTGTGCCACTACGGCATCCGCCTGTTCGTCAAGCGCGCCAGCATCCAACGCACACCGCTGAACCATGCCTCACTACGTTGGGCCGCACCCATGCTGCGCAACATGGACCCCATGATGCGTGCTTTGGACAACGAACGCCGCGTCCTGCGCGCCCGCACCATCGGCTCACTGCTGAACTCGGCACTGACCGGCACAGTGGCACTAGTGACGGGTTTTTACATCCTGCTCGCCTTCAATATCAACATCGCCCCTCTGCTGGCCAGCGTGGGCGTGGTGGGCATTGCCATCGGTTTCGGCTGCCAACAGCTCATTCGGGATTTCCTTGCGGGCATCTTCATCACCTTCGAGGACCAGTACGGGATCGGCGACGTGATCGTGACCAGTGAGGTGGTGGGCACGGTGGAATACCTTGGCCTGCGCATCACCCGGGTGCTGGCCGAAGACGGCACCGTGTGGTACCTGCGCAACGGTGAAATACTGCGCTTGGGAAACCGGTCCAAAGGCAACTATGTGCCACCGCAGCCAGATGCGCCAGAGCCCCAGGCGCCTCAGGCACCCGCCGCAAGCACACCGGCGTCGAACGTTTCAACCAGCAACGAACCCGCCGAGACGGCAGAGTAGAAAGCGTAGAAAGCACAGCCATGAACCACGAGCACAACCCCTCCTCCCCCTTCGCCAACGGTCCGGCCCAAAATGACGCAGCCGAGAATAATGCTGGCGAGAATGCGGTGAAAGGGACCCCGATCCCGTCACGCTTTGGCGAGCCGTTGGCGACAATGCTGCCGATTCCCACGAAGGTGGGACGGCCGCTGCCTTCGACCTCCAGCCCGGCTGCTGGCGATGAACCCGTTGATTACTCCGACACGTTCTACAGTCAGATTGGCGGGCACGAGACGTTCAAGAAGCTCATCCACGTGTTCTATCAGGGCATCGCCGCCGATCCGCTGCTGCGCGCCATGTACGTGGAAGAGGATTTGGGGCCGGCCGAGCACCGCATGCTGATGTTCATGGAGCAGTATTGGGGCGGGCCGCGAACCTACCTTGAGGAGCGCGGCCACCCGCGCCTGCGCATGCGCCACGTGCCGTTCCCCATCACCCCCGAGGCGCGCGACCGCTGGCTGGCCGCCATGCGCAAGGGCGTGGACGCCGTGGAGCTCTCGCCCATGCACGAGGCCACGCTGTGGGATTATCTAGAGCGGGCCGCGCATTCACTGGTGAACGCGGCCTCCGAACCCCGGGGCTGAGCTGTCGCCCGCTCCCCCATGGGAGACGGTGAATCACACGGGAGCTTAGAGCACCGCCTTGGGCCGGACCAGGATATGTCCGCGCCCCGTGGTGATACGCAACCATTTGTGCGAGCGGAAAATCGTTCCGGTCTCCCCCGGTGCCACAAAGCCGAGGGCGTAGGCGGCGAAGGCTGCCCCGCCGGGAATCGAGCCGGGAACGCCGTCCATTTCCCGTCCCCACACGGCGGCGCGGGCGTTGTTGACGATCAAGGCGCCGGGATTGACGGGGATGATCTGGCCAATCTCCTGCACCCCGGTCTTGGCGGCATCGATGAGCGTCTCGGCGGAAACGGAACCCAGCTCCTCCCACGCACCGCGCGGGGCCGTGACGGCCGCCCAGGATTCATTGACGGTCATGGGCGGGATGGGCAGCCTGGTGTCGTCGGCATCCATGTGGGCCAGGCGGTCGGCCACCGAGGCCAGGGACACCGTCACGTCAATGTCCGACGGCGTCCCGAGCGCCATGGTGCGCAGCCCAAGGATCGTGGGGGTTCCCTCCCCCAAAAGCTTGGCGCGCATGACGCACACGTAGGCGGCGAGGACGTGCCCGGCCCCCTGAAGGCGGATGGCGCCGTCGTCCGCGGCACGGGCCCGGGTCACAAAGGTGCGCAGGTCGGCGACGGTTCCGGCGTCTTCCAGGAGCAGTTCTTCGGTATGCGTGGCGGTGGACATCAGTGGCTTCCTTCTGCGGTGGCGGGTGTGGTTTTGGTGGCTGGGCGGTTGGCGCCGCGTTTGAACGGCACGGGGTCCCCGCGCCACGCGTTCAGGGCGGCCCGCTGCGCTTCGGTGAGTCGGACGGGGCGGCCGGTGGTGCGTGAGACCAGCACCATGGAGGTTTCTGCCTGCGCGAACGTGATGGAGTCGTCGGATTCGGTGACGGTGTAGCCGAAGTCGAAGCTGGATCCGCCAATGTGGGTGACCCAGATGTTCACGGCAATAGGTGTCGGCCGGAAGCTGATCGGGGCCAAATACTCAATTTCGTTGCGACCCACCAGGGTGAACAAGTCCTCGCCAACCAGGTCCTGGAACGTGCCGCCACCGGGCAGTTCGGCGTACGTCAGCTGAACACGGGCATCCTCAAGGTATTGCAGATAGACAACATTGTTGACGTGGTTGTAGGAGTCAATGTCGCCAAAGCGGATTTGTTGGGTGATGCGGATGCCAGGAGCCATGCTTTCATCATGCCAAAGCCGCAGGTGGTGCCACCAATCAACGTCGGCAACGTCACAGGACGGCGCAGCGCAGTTGCCGGATTCATGTCGTGTGGTCCATTTGTCGCCGGGGCGTTGCGACACATAGAGTCACGTTTATGAATGCGACGCGTCCTAAAGCTGACCCGATGGAATCCCTGCTGCGAATCTTGGAGCTGTCCGACGCGGGCGGCGCCCAGACGGACGAGGACGTTTTTGTGGGGCTAGGCGACCCTGCCGCGCCCCAGCCCCGACTTTTTGGCGGCCAGGTGCTTGCGCAGTCGCTGGTGGCAGCCACCCGCACGGTGGAAGAGGACCATTTGGTCCACTCCATGCACGGCTATTTTCTGCGCCCGGGGGATGCTGCTGCCCCGCTGACGTTCGGGGTGCAGCGGCTACGCGACGGACGGTCGTTCTCGGCCCGCCGCACCCACGCCTACCAGGGCGGCGTGCCGATCCTGTCCATGATCGCATCCTTCCAGCGGCCGGACAGCGGCATTGAACATCAGGACACGATGCCCGCAGGCATTCCGGATCCGGAGACGCTGCCCACCTCGGCGCAACTGCTGGGAGGCATCGACCACCCGGTGGCGCAGGCCTGGGCGTACGAGCGTCCGTTCGACATCCGCCACGTTGGCCCCAACATCTACTTTGACGTCAAGGGTGAGCATGTTGCGCACCAGGCTGTGTGGCTGAAGACGCTGGGTCCCATGCCGACCGACCAGAATTTGCACCGTGCGGCGCTGGCCTATGCCAGTGACTACACGCTGCTGGAACCGTCGCTACGCCGTCACGGGGTTGCCTGGGCGACACGCGGAATCAGTGTGGCCAGCTTGGACCACGCCATGTGGTGGCACCGGCCGCTGCAGGTGGACGACTGGCTGCTCTACGTCGCCGAATCCCCCAGCGCCTCGGAAGCACGCGGGCTGAACATGGGCCGCTTCTTCAACCGCGACGGCGTGCTGGTGGCCTCCGTTGCCCAGGAAGGTATGATCCGAGTGCCGGAAGGAACCCCCACGGACTAACGTGCTGCAGGTACAAGAATGGCCGG
>NZ_JAUNVV010000066.1:0-3148 GCF_030540645.1 Arthrobacter sp. | reverse complement strand
ATCTTGTTTTCCTCGTAGGCGTCGTAGTTGCCTTCGAACCAGTGCCAGTTGGCCGGGTTCTCGTTGGTGCCTTCGTAGGCGAGGATGTGGGTCGCGACCCGGTCCAGGAACCAGCGATCGTGCGATACCACGACGGCGCAGCCGGGGAATTCCAGCAGCGCATTTTCCAGGCTGCTGAGGGTTTCCACGTCAAGGTCGTTAGTGGGCTCATCCAAAAGCAGCAGGTTTCCACCCTGCTTGAGGGTCAGCGCCAGGTTTAGGCGGTTGCGCTCACCACCGGAGAGCACACCTGCCTTCTTTTGCTGGTCCGGTCCCTTGAAGCCGAACGCGGCAACATAGGCGCGGGAAGGCATTTCAACCTGGCCCACCTGGATGAAGTCGAGTCCGTCGGAGACGACTTGCCACAGGGTCTTGTCCGGGTCGATTCCGCCACGGCTCTGGTCGGCGTAGGAGATCTTGACCGAATCGCCCACCTTGAGCTTGCCGCCGTCGAGCTCTTCAAGGCCAACGATGGTCTTGAACAGCGTTGACTTGCCAACACCATTGGGACCGATGACGCCGACGATGCCGTTGCGGGGCAGGGTGAAGCTGAGACCGTCGATCAGGACACGATCGCCGTAGCCCTTCTTGAGGTTCTCGGCTTCCAGCACAATGCCGCCCAGGCGCGGGCCCGGTGGAATCTGGATTTCTTCGAAGTCCAGCTTGCGGGTGCGGTCTGCCTCGGCAGCCATTTCCTCGTAGCGGGCCAGACGTGCCTTGGACTTCGTCTGGCGACCCTTGGCGTTGGAGCGTACCCACTCGAGTTCTTCGGTGAGTCGCTTGGCCTGCTTGGCGTCCTTCTTGCCTTGGACTTCCAGACGGGCGCGCTTCTTCTCCAGGTAGGTGGAGTAGTTGCCTTCGTAGGGGTACAGCTTTCCGCGGTCCACTTCGGCGATCCATTCGGCGACGTGGTCCAGGAAGTAACGGTCGTGGGTCACGGCAAGGACGGCGCCGGCGTAGCTCTTCAGGTGCTGTTCCAGCCAGTTCACGGACTCGGCGTCCAAGTGGTTGGTGGGCTCATCGAGGAGCAGCAGGTCCGGCTTTTGCAGCAGCAGCTTGCACAGGGCAACGCGGCGGCGCTCACCACCGGAGAGGACCGTGACGTCGGAGTCGCCCGGCGGGCACTGGAGAGCGTCCATGGCCTGCTCGAGCTGGGAGTCGATGTCCCAGGCGTCGGCAGCATCGATGGCTTCCTGCAGCTTGCCCATCTCTTCAAGGAGGGTGTCAAAGTCAGCGTCGGGGCTGGCCATTTCCTCGGAGATCTCGTTGTAACGGGTGATCTTGCCGTAGATCTCGCCAACGCCTTCCTGGACGTTGCCCAGAACGGTCTTTTCCTCGTTCAACGGCGGCTCTTGGAGCAGGATGCCCACCGTGTAGCCGGGGCTCAAACGGGCTTCACCGTTGGAGGGGGTGTCCAAGCCGGCCATGATCTTCAAAATGGTGGACTTTCCCGCACCATTGGGTCCGACGACGCCGATCTTGGCGCCCGGATAGAAAGACATGCTTACGTTGTCAAGAATGAGTTTGTCGCCAACAGCCTTGCGGGCATCGGACATTGTATAAATAAATTCCGCCATACCCTCAAGGTTAGTGGGTGCGACGGCTTAACCCACATTCGCAGACGTATTTGTGAGGCAAGCGTCACGGCGCGGCTAGGCCATGGCCCCTTGGTCAGTGGACGTCCCCGACGAAGCAGCGTCCGGATGCCAGCACCGGCAGGATGGTGACTGCAACCTTGCCGTCGCGTACCTGGCCGATAACGCACTCTTCCGCGATGGGCGTTGCAGCTTCAATCGCGTCAACGGCAAGGCCCGTTGGCGTGATGTCGACAGAGACCTCGGTTTTTTCCTTGACTGCACCGGCGTCAAGCATGGCGGTCATCATCTGTTGACGGTTGGGGGCCTTGGTTCCCGCAGCAAGCGTGGTCAAGGATGCCGTGAGCTTCTTGGAGAATTCTTCCGCTGCCGTCGGTGGTTGCGCAGGCTTTTCGGGCGCCTTTTCGACTTCCTGGGCAGGCGCTGAGGTGCTTGCTGCTGCTGGTGTGGGAGCTTGAGAAGCCACTTCTCCAGGCAAAAGGGAACAGCCACCAAGTGCCACGGTTGCAACCAGTAGAGCAGAGACTGCCACAGCGCGAACCTTCATGTGAGGTGATGCGGGCTGGTGGCGGGATGTCATCTTTTCCAAAGTCACCCCGCCATTCTGCCATGACAGCCGGTGCGTTGTTCCACAGATCTAGAAGGGCGCGGCTTCCTGCAAGATCTCCCCTGTCTGCCGATCTGCACGCTCCCCCTCAGTGAGGCCACTTTCATCGTCAGCACTGCCGGACTCATCGTTGTCGCCGTATACCGCGGCGGCGGCCGCGTCACCGTCGACGTCGTCGTCTTGTTCTTCGTCAGCCCCGTCCGCGCCGGGCATGGAGTCATCGGGAAGATCCCCCTCGTCTGCACTGAGGAAGGAGTCTGCAGACTGCAATGCTTCTCCAGCATCGGCTCGCGACGCCGATTGGCCGACGGGGTGTGCGCCTGCCATGCGGGTGTAGTGGGCCATTCCGAATTGAAGATCGGGGCCAATGCCGTCAGCATCGATGTCGACGCTTGTTCCAGTGGTGCCGTCCTTGCGCAGGAAGGTCTGGATTTTGAGCCTTCCCATGACCAGGATGCGATCGCCCTTGTGAATGCTTGAGGCAGCGTTCAGGGCAAGTGCCTTGAACGCGTTGACGCGGTACCAGTTCGTCTGACCGTCCTCCCAGAGTTTGGTGATGGGATCTTGGCGACGTTCGGTGGAACCCATGCGAAAGCTCCCGATGACAAGTCCGGTTGGGGTGTTGCGCATCTCGAACTCGGAAGATACGAAGCCCCGGATACTGACATGGTTGGCCATGGCGATGCCTTTCTCTAAGCCGCAGCTGCGGCGGTGTTCACTTGCTTCAAGCCAACACCTGTTCCGGTACGGTCACCAGTAAGAATGCGCTGATTGTGGACGCACGCCCGTGCTGGTGAAGCTGTGGAGGAAGAGATCGGCCAGGAAACCTGATAATTTAGATGCGGCCCTTAGTTGGGCCACGCCTCGGTAGCTCAGCGGATAGAGCAGGAGCCTTCTAATCTCTTGG
>NZ_JAUNVV010000065.1:7590-21068 GCF_030540645.1 Arthrobacter sp. | reverse complement strand
TGTCGCCCGAGTTGTCACCTGAGGTGTCGCCCGAGTTGTCACCTGGTTCGGTGGTGCCGGTTGGCAGTACCACCACAGCCAGTGAACCCGTGGCGTCCAGATCGGCGGCATCCGTTCCGAACACCACAATCTGGTGTTCGCCTGCTGCGGTGTCAGCCGGGATGGTTGCTTCCAACGTTGCCACACCGGCATCGTTGGCTGTGGCAACGCCCAGCTCAACGGGTGCCGAGTGTAATTCGGCACGCAAAGAGCTGCCGGGCAACAGGTCGGCCACCGTGATGGTGACCTTGTCTCCCGCCTTCAGCGTGGTTGCCGGTACGTTCAGGGTCGGAACCAGGGCGGCCGCTGCCGGAGGCTCGGTTTCGTCGGCAGCTGTGACCACTACGGCCAAGGTACCCGTTGCAGGCAGGCCGTTGGAGCCCAGACCCGAGACGGTCAACGTGGCGTTGCCCGTTGGCGTGCCTTCCGGCACGGTCACGGAGAGGTTTGCCACGCCGTCGTTGTTGGCTGTTGCCTTGCCCAGTTCCTTCGAGCCCAGAGTCAAAGTGCCCTCTTCGCCAGCCTTGAGACCGGAAACGCTGATCGCTGCCTTCGTGCCAATCTGCAGCTCACTGGGAGCCGTGATGGCCAGCTTGACCGGTACTTCCTTGGCCGTCACCGCAAGGTTCGCGGAGCCGGTGGCGGACTGGCCGTTTTTGTCGGTGCCTGTGACGGTCAGCGAGGCTGCCCCGACAGCGGCATCGGCCGGAATGGCCAGCGTGAACGTGGCAACCCCTGTAGCGTTGGCCACTGCCTTGATGGCTGCGCCACCGCCGAACGTCAGGCTGGCGTCGGAGCCAGCCAACAAGTCAGCCACTGTGACCTGATGCGTGGAACCCTGCACGACGGCGTTGCCGCCCTCCACAGTGGGAACCAGCGTCAAGGCAGGAACTTCATCGCCACAGCTGAACTTGGCGTTGGCCCAGTCAGCCCATTCGTCACCGGTGAGACCGGCAACTGCCACCTTTGCAACGTTGAGGTCAACATAGTTGACCCCGGTGACGTCCGCGGTGAGGGCGAATGCTGCGTCATCAACGGTCAGCTGCGGTGACTCTGCCAGCTTCGTGCCGTCCCCAACTACGGAGAAGACAACGTTGCCGCGGTGGGTTTTGGTCAGCTTCGCGTCGTCGATGCCCACCAATGCGGTGAACGTGGTGCACTGGGCGCCCAGGTAGAAGCGGACACTTGAAGTTGCATGCACGCCAAGGCCCTTTTCGTAGACCGTGCCGGCGAGGGTGATCGGTGTGCCGTCGCCCTCGCCGTTTTCACCATTGTTCAAATCGCGCTCCACGGGACCCCATCCGTTGACCGGGGTGCCCACGAACTCCAAGTCACTGGCGAACGTGTCCTTGGTGGGTCCGGCAGGCGGTGCCTCAACAATGCTGATGGACACGGAGCCGGTGGCAGCCTTGGAGTTGCTGTCAGTGCCGGCCACGTTGATGGAGGCGTTGCCGAGTGCAGCGTCGGTGGCAACTGCGTAGCTGAAGGTTGCAACACCGTCGGCACTGGCTGTTGCCTTGCCCAGCTCGGTGGTGCCGAGTGAGAAGGTTGCCTCGGAGCCGGCCAACAAGTCACCAACGGTAACCGTATAGGTCTTGCCCTGCTGCAGCGGACCGGCGGGGTTGACCACGGGGGCCAGCTCCACTGCCGGTGTGTCGTCGGAGCAGCGGAACATGGCGTCGGCCCAGTCAGCCCAGTCGTTGCCGTTGTTGCCGTTGGGGTCAACCACCAGTTCAATGTACTTGGCGCCGTTGAGTTTGACGTCGATCTGCTTGGCAGGTGTGGCACCTGTCATGACGCCGGAGTTGTAAAGCTCTTCCCCGTCGCCGAGCACCTTGAAGATGACCGATCCCTTGGTGCCCTGGAAATCGTCAACACCAATGAGTGCGGTGAAGGCCGAGCACTGTGCACCGACGAAGTACTTGATTTTCGATGCTGCGTGAACGCCCAGGCCCTTGCTGTAGGTCTTGCCGTCAAGCGTGAGTGCCTTGCCATCCTTTTCGCCCTGCTCACCGTTGCTCAGGTCCTTCTCTGCCGGACCCCAACCGTTGTCCGGTGTGCCAATCCACTGCATGTCCGAGGCATAGGTGTCCTGGGTGGGCGGGTGCGGCATGGTGTAGGCGCCCAGTGTTGTTTCCGCCACGCGGGCCCCAATGGGAGCCACCGTGGTGGTGTAGCTGGACTTGGCCTTGATGTTGTAGTTGCCATCGGCTGACGCGGGCGCCAGCACGTTCCACTTGGTGACGAGTGTTGCCCCCGGTGCCATCGAAGCAGCCGTGCTGGGGGTGGTCGCCGTGGCGGTCCAGCCCTCCGGCAGTTCGAGGGTTACCGATGCGTTGTTGACCGGGGCCGGCTCGTTGGAGACCAACGTGGTGGTGAACTCGTTGTCCGTGCCCTGTTCAATGATGGGTCCGGTTTGTGCCAGTGACAGCTGGGCGCAGGCCGGGGTCTTGGTGGACTCACCCAAGTCACGAATCAACAGGTTGTCCAGGGAGAAATCAGCTGCTGTGGTTCCGCTTCGCAGCAGGCCCACATAACTGTCACCACAGGCTGATGCAGTGAAGTTCTGCACCCAGCGTGTTGTCTCCTGCATGAGCGGGACAGGGGTTGACTGCGTCTGCACAGCTCCCGCTGCTCCGTCGTAGCCGCCCACCCAGGCGTATTCGCCGGCCTTGGCCGACTGGTAGTCGAAGGAGACTTCGTAGTCGTGACCCTGCTTGAACGGCATGGTCGCCGGAGTGGTCCGGTACACCAGACCGCCGTTTTCCTCGTGGGAGAGCAGGCTGAAGTTGCCGTCAAGGACGTTGTCGATGGGCTTGTTGTTCCAGCCCTTCTGCGTGTATGGGGCGTGGATGGGGGCAAGGTGTGTGCGCGGATCGGTGATGCCGCCGGCATTGCCCTTCACGAACGGGCCCCAACCCTGGTCAACGTTTTCAAAGTCTTCGGCCAGGACAACCCCTGACGGTGAACCGGAAACCACGTCGGCGGCGCTGACATGTTCCGTCTTGACTACGCGGAAGTCGTCAATCAGCACTGCCGTTGCCCCTGCTGGAGCGGAGAACTTGACGGTGGGGGCCTCGCCGTTATTAGCGACGTCGATCAGCACGCGCACGCGCTGGCTGTAGGTGCGGTTCTTCTGGTCAGCGGCAACTGTGTTGAACAGTGCCGAGGAGTTGGTGGTGTTCTTCACCGCGGCCTTGCCCGACACTGTCGCTTCAAGAGTGGTCTCGCGCTTACCACGAGGAAACTTCTCCCGGCTTTCCAGCGTCGGGTCGATCTCAACCCAGGCACTGACGGAATAGGTGCCCTTGTCCAAGGGAGCCAGCGTCTGGGTGATGCTGGAGGCTGCTGCGCCAAACTTGACGCTGCTCAGGCCCTTTGCGGAGGTGCTCAGATTGGCATCCCCTTGGGCTGCCCAGGCGTTGAGGTTGCCGGAGTTGAAGCCGGGATCCGTGATGCCCGTGCCGTGGCCCCAGTCAGCGTTGTCGTTGGTCGGAATCGTCGCCAGAGCGGTGGTCGGTGCCAGCACATAGGCTGTGTTGGCCTTGGGGTTCAGGGTGATGCCGCCGGCAACAACGGGCACATCTTGGACAAATTTACGGCCCTGGTCGGTGAGCTCATAGAGTTTCAGTGTGCTCTGCGTGGCGAAGGCCGGGGTCAGTTTCCATTCCTGGGTGCCGCCGTCCCGGCTGTAGTTGTACAGCTTGGTCTGGTCGTAGGTGTTGTTCACGGCCTCTTCACCGAACTGAACCAAGTCACTGGACCAGGGGAGCAGGTAGTTGTGCCCTTCCAGGACCTTGGTACCGTCCTGGGTGATGATGCGGTTGTCCAGTGTGGTGCCGGTGACGCGCAGGTTGTTCTCGAGCGTGATGGCTTCGGGCGTCCACGTGGTGATTTCCTGCTGCTGGAGGAACTTGGCCGGGACGTTGTTGTCCCACACGTTCTTCAGGAAGTTGTTGTAGTTGTTCTGCCCTGTCCAGCCCTGCCACTCCACGAGGTGCGGGGTGCCCAGGCGCGGATCGGGGTTCCAGGTGTCGCGCTGGGTGTTCTGCGAGAAGCGCAGGATTTCCGAGTTCCAGCCCTTGTTGGTGCTGCCGCCGTAATTCTCATCCACGGCCCAGTGCGACCAGGTGTTGTTGCGCACCATGGAGTCGGCCCATTCCGAGGAGACAGAGTAGCCTGCGTTGATCAAGTTGCGCTGCAGGCGCTCGCCCACCCAGCCTGATTCGTAGTAGACGTCAACGTAGTTGGCAGTCAGGTTGTCATTGACTGACTTGGCCATCCCGTCGAGACGGACTTTCTGGTCGCCGGAGAGCACGTCGTGGCGCTGGTCAATGATGTATGCCTGCTCGAGCCAGTTCCAGTTCTTCTGCGGCGGTTGCTTGATGAACTGTTCGTTGAACGAGTGGGCGGAGGGGTACGCCTCGGTGTTGTTGATGTGAACGCTGAAGGTTGCGCCAAACTTCTTGGCCTGTTCCAGCATGGTGTTCATGTCTTCGAGGCCGCCGGCGCGCACATTGAAGTTGCCGTCAAAGTCGGTGTTGGCCGAGTCGTGGCCCTCCGAGGTGAAGCCCTTCTCCAGTGAATACTGGCCGAGCCCGTCCGTGGCCAGTGCCACGTGCTTGACGTCATCCAGGGTGCGCAGGAACGGGTTGGTAGCCTGGCTGGCAAAGTTGAAGGGGATGGTCTGAACCACGCGGTTCTTTACATCTTCCCAGCCATAGGGCTTGATCTGAATGTCGCGGGAGGCGATGGCGCCGTCTTGCCAGTCAACGTTTCCGTCGGAGTTGACGTCACCGGTGATGACTACCTTGGCCATGGGCAGGGGTTCGGTCTCGGTGGAGTCCTTGGCACGGTACAGCCAGGCGCCGGAGGAGAAGCCCACTTTCTTGTTGGCGCCGTCGCTCTTGACCTGGCGCCAGATCCGGCCCTTGTCGGCACCGGCGAGTCCGTTGTCCGGGGCACCGTAGGCGCCGTCGTACATCGAGTTGCTCTCAAAGCTCGCCGCCAGATCCGTCGTGTTGGCGATGGCTACCATGGACGTCTTGGCTGCATCATCAACAGGCGTGGCGGCGGTGAGTGCGGTGATGGTGTCGCCGGACCTGGCGCGGTCAACGGAGACAACCGCTGTGGCCAGTGTCGAGCCGGGCTGGGCCGAGGAGAGTGTTACCAGGTCCTGATCGAGGATTTGGATGCGGTTGACCTTGGCGGTGCCGGTTTCCTTGATCTCGGTGATGTTGAACGTCAGGACGTTCTTGTCCACGGCCAGTTTCGCCTTCAGGCTCACTCCGTCCATGCCCGGAACCGCGATGTTGTAGTCGATCGACGTGCCGTCCGGATTGACCTTGGAGGTCACGGTGACGTTTTGGTCCACGCCGTTGATGCGAATTTTCGTGGCGACGGCGGTGGCGCCGGTCATGGTCTTTTCGCCAAGGGTGTAGTTCAGCGCTTGGGGGAACGCGGTGGAGACCTCAACGGACAGCGTTCCAGAGGTAATCACCGCCGTTCCATCTGCCGCGTAGGCAGGAATTGCCGCAGCGGCGGGAATGATGGTGCCGGCCATGACTGCGCCGGCGATCCCCATCCCCAACCACTTGCGTTGGTGTCGAGCGAGTGACATCAAGATCTCCTTGAACATTTTTTATTGCGGGTGTGGGCGCCATGTAGCGCGCCTGTTGGTGATGATGCAAAGCCAGCGCGGGCACCTCCATGAGCCACCTCACACTGTTATCGATAACATTAGTGCATGGTTTCAGAACTTGTGAGCTGTTGTACAAACATTTCGTGACTCCGGCGAAGATGCTGAAAAGTGGTCCTTTTGGATAGTGGCAAATGATTGAATCTGATGTTTTCTAGGCAGATACGATCATTAGGTGCTATTGTGGTGCATAGTCCCGACAACTTCAGCTGGCCGTTCGCGGCGCCGCTGGAACCCCAAACAAGGAGAATGCGAAGCATGAGCGACAGCAGCGACAACACAGTACTTGGCCCCTTCATGGACGCCGAACTGACAAGCCAGCCTGAAGTATGGGCGCAGGCCATTGCCCAGGCAAAGAGCGAGAACCTGCTCCCGGCCGACGGCCAGCGCGTTGCAGTCATCGGCTGCGGCACCTCATGGTTCATGGCACAGAGCTACGCCGCAGCCCGTGAGTCCGCTGGCAAGGGTGTCACAGACGCGTTCGCCGCCTCCGAGGCTTTCCTTGGCGCCGACCGCGGCTACGACGCCGTCATCGCCATCACCCGCTCAGGCACAACCACTGAAGTGCTGGAGATCCTGACGGCCATCAAGGGAACCGTCCGCACGGTGGCCCTGGTTGGCGATTTGACCTCCCCGATCATGACGTTGGCAGACGCAATCGTAGAACTTCCCTACGCCGATGAGCAGTCAGTGGTGCAGACCCGCTTTGCCACCACCGCCCTGACCTACCTGCTGACCAGCGTCGGCATGGACCTCAGCGCCGCCGTCGAGGATGCCAAGTCCGCAGTCATCACGCCTGTGGAGCAGGAACTCATCGACGCCGAGCAGTTCACGTTCCTGGGCACCGGCTGGACCGTTGGCCTGGCCCACGAAGCCGGCCTGAAGATGCGCGAAGCAGTGCAGGGCTGGACCGAGTCCTACCCGGCCAAGGAATACCGCCACGGCCCCATCTCCATCGCAGCACCAAACCGTGTCACCTGGATGTTCGGCGAGCAGCCCGAAGGCCTTGACAAGGACGTTGCCAAGACCGGTGCGCTGTACATCAACACCACCACGCACCCGCTGGCCGAGCTGGCTCGCGTGCACCGTGTCACCCTGGAGCGTGCCCGCGCCCGCGGCATGAACCCGGACCTGCCGCGCAACCTGTCACGCTCGGTCATCTTGAGCGACTAATTCCGCCGATTGCGCCAGAGCTCCGGCTAAACTGATGGGCGCCCCGCTTCCCTGTGGGGACGGGGCGCCCATGGCCGCTGTGCCGCTGAAAATATGTTGCTGTAAAGAATGCAATGAACCCGCACGTGACAAGGGCATGGGCAGTGCCCACTGAAGGAAAACAATCTTCATGAATACACTGAATGACAGTGCAGAAACAGCCGCTGCGCCGTTGAATGACGCCGTCCTGGCCTTCGATGTCGGCGGCACGGACATGAAGGTTGGGCTCATCCTGGGCGACGTCAGCCAGGGCGAGGTTGACGTGCGCGATCTACAGCGCCACCCCACCCCGCTCGACGGCGCCCGCTCCGGTGAAAGTGTTTGCGCCAGGATCGCTGAACTCACCGCAGAATACCGGCAAAGCCACCCGCAGCTGAACATTTCCGCTGTGGGTGTCACAGTGCCGGGCATCGTGGATGAAGCCGCAGGCGTAGGCGTGTATTCAGCGAATCTTGGATGGCACGACTTTCCGTTCGCAGCCACGCTGACGCAGTCCCTGGGCCTGCCCGTAGGATTCGGGCACGACGTCGGCATGGCCGGGGAAGCAGAATTCCGGCTCGGAGCCGCCGTGGGCAGAAGCGATGTCCTGGTCCTGGTGATAGGTACAGGCATTGCAGCCGCCGTGATGTGCGACGGCAGGCGTGTTGCCGGTGGAGGCTACGCCGGAGAAATTGGCCACGCCATGGTGCCCGGCCCTGATGGCAAGCTCGCGATCATGGAATCCTTGGGCTCTGCCGGTGCCATCGCACGCCGCTATACGCAGGCCACGGGGGAACTGGTGGCAGGCGCCCGGGACGTTTTGGCACGCGCCGCGGCCGGGGATCAGGCCGCGAAAACTGTCTGGAAGGACGCCGTCGACGCCTTGGCGTTCGGCGTTGCCCAATGCGTTTCCATCCTGGGCACGGAAACAGTTGTTCTCGGTGGCGGGCTGTCCATGGCCGGCGCCCCTCTCTTTGACGCTCTGGCGGCGCGTGTTGATGAACTCCTCACCTTCCACCGCCGCCCGGAATACCTCCATGCGGCCCTGGGCGAAAACGCCGGGCTCATCGGATCAGCCTTGAAGGCCCGCAGCATGCGTGCCGCCGAGAACTCCCCCCAACCAACAGTCGAACCAACAGTCGCGCAGGAGCCAGCATGAGCACAACACCCGCCAACAATGTGGTTTTGACCGTCACCCCCAACCCGGCTGTTGACGTCACGTACACCGTGGACGGTATCAACCTGGGCTCATCCCACCGAGTGCCAACTCCCTTGTACCGCGCCGGCGGCAAGGGTATGAACGTTTCCCGTGTGGCACACCAGCTCGGTCACCCAACCCTCGCCCTGGCAACGGCTGGCGGCCCGGCCGGTGAGCAGCTGCGTGCGGACCTGGTGGCCTCCGGGATGCTGCACCACCTCGTTCCGGTCGCGGCAGCCACCCGGCGCACCATCGCCCTGGTGGACACCGCTGCGGATAACACCACCAGCATTTTCAACGAAGTGGGCCCCGCGCTCACCGGCGCCGAATGGCAGAGGCTGGCAGCGGCCGTCGTCGATCACCTGGGCGGTGTGCAGACGTCCGACGGCGTGAGCCGCCCGGGCGTGATCGTGGGCTCCGGCTCCCTCCCGGAGCAGGCGCCGGCGGATTTCTACCCGGCACTGGTGGCATTGGCACACGGCGCCGGTGTCCCCGCCATCATCGACACCTCCGGCAGCGGTATCTTGGCCGCGGCCAAGGCCGGCGCCGATCTGCTCAAGCCCAACAACCACGAGCTCATGGAAGCTGTTGGCGAGAAGGACCTTGTCCTGGCTGCGCGCAAGCTCATGGACCTGGGTGCCAAGCGTGTGCTGGTCAGCGTTGGCGAGGAAGGAATGCTCGCCTTCAGCGCCGACGCACCCACCAGCTACATTCAAGCCAAGCTGCCGGCACCGCTGAGCGGGAACCCCACGGGCGCCGGCGACGCGGCGGTGAGCGCGGCCGCCGTCGCACTTGCCAACGGTGTGGAAGACCTGCGTGAGATCCTGCGCAGCGCCACGGCTTGGAGTGCCGCCGCCGTGCTCATGCCAGGGGCCGGGGAAATTTCCCCGCGTTTCGCGGAACTGGCCGACCAACTCATCATCACAGACCACTAAGGAACCCTTCATGGCATTGACCAACACCCGCGACATCATGGACCTGGCTGCCAAGGCCGGAATCGGCCAGGGCGCCTTCAACGTCATCCACTTGGAGACGCTCGAAGGCCTCATTGGCGGCGCCGAAGCGGCAGGGCGCCCAGTTATCCTGCAGATTTCGGAAAACTGCGCCAAGTATCACGGGGGACTGGAGCCGGTGGCTTTGGCTTCCCTGGCTGCGGCCCGCAAGGCGAGTGTGCCCGTGGCAGTGCACCTGGATCACGCCGAGGACGAGGACCTGGCCCGCGAGGCCGTGGACTTGGGTTTTGGCTCCATCATGTACGACGGCGCCCACTTCGAGTACGAACAGAACGTTGAAGTGACAGCCCGCGTTGCCGCCTATGCGCATGAGCGCGGCGTGTACGTGGAAGCTGAGCTGGGCAAGGTCGGCGGCAAGGACGGCGCGCATGCTCCCGGCGTGCTGACCGATCCTGCCGAAGCGGCAGCATTCGTGGCGGCAACCGGCGTGGATGCCCTGGCCGTTGCGGTGGGCTCCTCACACGCCATGACCGAGCGCAGTGCGGCGTTGAACCTGGACCGCATCGCCGAGCTCAAGGCAGCCTTGGACGTGCCGTTGGTACTGCACGGCTCCTCGGGTGTCTCGGATGAGAACATTGTGGCCGCCATTGCCGCGGGCATGACGAAGATCAATGTCTCCACCCACCTGAACGGCTTCTTTACCCGCGCCGTGCGCGAGTACCTGGATGAGAATCCCGCCGTCGTGGATTCACGCAAGTACTTGGGAGCCGGCCGTGCCGCGCTGATCCCGGAAGTTGCACGGCTGCTTTCCTTGTTTGCCCGCGCGGCCTAACGGCACGCACCACACACGATGGCCAGCACGGCCGCCCCGGGAGAATCACATGAACAGAACTGAGCGCCTCACCGCCATCCTGGACCTTTTGGCCGCCGATGGGCAGGTGGAAGTCGATGAAATTGTGGAAAAGTTGGGAGTTTCACCGGCCACCGCGCGCCGGGACCTGGACTCCCTGGCCAACGAGCGGCTGCTGACACGCACCCGTGGCGGGGCCACCAGCGGATCTGTTTCCTACAACCTTCCGGGGCGGTACAACCGGGACGACCACGCTGCCCAAAAGCAGCAAATTGCCCATGCGGCCAGTGCCTTGATCCCGAAGGGCGCCGTGATCGGGTTGTGTGGCGGCACCACCAGCACGGCGCTGGCGCAGGTGCTCTCCACCCGTGAAGACCTGATGGTGCATTCCAACCGTCCCACGTTGACGGTTGTCACGAATGCCATCAACATTGCGGCTCAGCTGGCCATCAGGCCGAACTTCAAGATCATGGTCACCGGCGGCATCGTGAACCCGCGATCCTACGAGTTGGTGGGACCCTATGCGGACAGCATCCTGCAAAGGGTGGCACTGGACTTCGCCTTCATCGGCGTCAACGGCATAGAGCCCGGCGCCGCACCCACCACGAATGACGAGGCTGAGGCGTCGGTGAATTCACGCATGGCGCGGCGCGCCTCGGAGGCATACATCTTGGCCGACGCCTCCAAGATTGGCAAGCGTGCCTTCGCCACCATGGAGGAGGACACGTTCCAGAATCTGATCACGGACTCAGGGGTAACCGAAGAGCAGCTCGCCGCGTTCCGTGAAGCCGGCACCAACGTGGTGGTGGCTCCTGCCCCTGACGTGGTCTGAGCGGGCCTTATTTCAGGCGGACCGCCGGCTAAGTCTCCTACTGCGTTTTCTTGGCCGCGGATTTGCGCTTGGGAAGTTTTGCGTGCTGAAGTTCGACGTCGGCTGCATGGTCGGGTGCGAACGTGATCTCATCCAGTGGCGGGCGTTCATAGCCGCCCGACGGCGGACGCTGGGGGATGACGACCACGTCCCGATTCAGCTGCTCGTACGGCACCTGGGTGAGCAGGTGCGCGATCATGTTGATGCGCGCCCGCCGCTTGTCGTCCCCGTCCACCCCCACCCAGGGCGCCTCGGGAATGTCGGTATGCACCAGCATGGTGTCCTTCGCCCGTGAGTAGTCCTCCCATTTCGTGATGGAGAGCATGTCATTGGGGCTGAGCTTCCAGCGCCGCATCGGATCCTCGCCACGGGAGCGGAAACGGTTCTCCTGCTCGACGTCGGAAACGCTGAACCAGTATTTCAACAAAATGATGCCATCTTCGACCAGCATCCGCTCGAAAATCGGCGCCTGGTGGAGGAAACGGTGGTACTCGGCATTCGTGCAGTACCCCATGACCTTCTCGACGCCAGCCCGGTTGTACCAGGAGCGGTCCATCATCACGATCTCCCCGGCCGCCGGCAGGTGTGAAACATACCGTTGGAAGTACCACCGCGTCTTGTCCCGCTCGCTGGGTGTGGGCAGGGCGACGATTCGTGCAACACGGGGATTGAGGTACTCGGTGACACGCTTGATGGCGGAGCCCTTGCCCGCGCCGTCCCTTCCCTCGAAGATCACCACGACGCGCGCGCCTGTTGACTGCACCCAAGCCTGCATCTCCACGAGCTGTGCCTGCAGCCGTTTCAATTCGGTCTCGTAGAGTTTCTTGTTCATGCGCACACCCATGGCTGGTCCTTGTCTGGGGATAGTCGAAAGCTGTTCGTACAGCATCTCACTGAGCGGTGCAGCTGTCAGCGGAACACGCATCGGGGACAAGGGAACGTCCCAACCCATAAAGAATTGTTATCAATGTAGTCAAACTAAGTCTTAGACTTGGATAATGATGTGACGCTAATCTCTTTTCAACGCAAGAAGCGTGATCCAGCTAACATGAAGGCCGTTGATCCACGATGAAGAGCAGAACTCGCACTCCCAGTCCGCAGGCAGTTGCACCCCCGATTCCGGAGGTCAAAGTTGATGGCGCTGTGGTTGCGTGTCCCCGGCCCGTGATTGACCGGAAGGTCACCGTAGCCAGCTTGGGAATATTGCTGATCTTTGTGCTGGCAACACTGATTTTCCCCACGCAATCCTCCGCTGCCATCAACGAAGGGTTCGCCACGTCCGCCAAGTGGCTGGGACTGTATTGGCAGGGACTGCTGCTGGCAATCTTCCTCTGTTCCATCGCGTTGGCGCTGACACCGTGGGCCAGGGCCAAGCTGGGCGGGCCGATGAAGCCGGAGTACGGGCGGTTCAAGTGGGTTGCCATGATCATGTGCACCCTGCTCGCCGGTGGTGGAGTGTTCTGGGCCGCAGCCGAGCCGATCTCGCACTACGTCTCCGCCCCTCCCTTCTTCGGCACGTCCGCCGGAAGTCCAACAGAAGCGGCAAACATCGCGCTGGGGCAGAGCTTTGTGCACTGGGGATTCCTGGCCTGGGCCGTGCTGGGATCGCTCGGCGCGATTGTCATGACCTACGGCGTTTCCAGGGGCATGCCGCTTCGTCCCCGCACGCTGCTCTACCCGGTCATGGGCCGAAAGGTGCTGACCAGCTGGGTCGGCACAGTTGCCGACGTGGTGAGCATAATTGCGGTGATGGCTGGCACGGTAGGGCCGATCGGCTTCCTCGGGCTGCAGGTTTCCTACGGGCTCTCGCGGCTCTTCGGTGTGCCGAACAACTACGCTACCCAACTGATCATCATCGCGGTGCTGACCGGTCTTGCCGCGCTCTCGGTTTCCTCCGGCCTGAGTAAGGGCATTCAGATAATGAGCCGGCTCAATATCTGGCTGGCCCTGGCTCTCATGGCGGCGGTGTTGGTGCTGGGCTCGGCCGGCTATATTTTCAAGTCGTTCATCGGCGGCTTCGGCGTGTACATGCAGAACTTTATTCCGACGTCCCTCTATCAGGGTGATCAAGGGTGGGTCGCTGGATGGACCGTATTCTTCTTTGCCTGGTTCCTCGGATATGCGCCATTGATGGCCATCTTCGTGGCAACCATTTCACGCGGCCGCACAGTGCGTGAGTTGATTCTGTTCACCGCAGTTCTGCCCCCGATCGTCACCTGTTTCTGGTTCACTGTGCTCGGTGGCACCGGCATCATGTTCGAACAGCAGAATCCGGGCTCCATTTCCGGGCCGTTGGCCAGTGACGGCCTGCCCGCCGTGGTCATGACCATTGCCGAACAGTTGCCGTTCTCCGGGATCATTGCCGTGGGCTTCCTGGTACTGACAGTTATGTTTGTGGCCACCACAGCCGATTCTATGTCCTACAGTGTTGCCCAATCGTGCACCGTCGAAGGCGAGCCGTCAACCAAGCTGCGGGCCGCCTGGGCCATCATCATGGGAGTGGCGGCCGCAGTACTGATTTCCATTGGCGACGGCGGAATCACCGCACTGCAATCCTTCATCGTCATCACCGCCGTCCCTGTCGGATTCATCATGCTGCCGTCAGTGTTCGCGGCCCCGGTGTTCGTCCGGCGGATGGCGCGTGAGCAGGGTGTTGTCAAGACAAAGGATCGAGTTCT
>NZ_JAUNVV010000065.1:0-7490 GCF_030540645.1 Arthrobacter sp. | reverse complement strand
GAGACCACCCGCCGGGCCGCCTCGAGTAGAACCCGCCCAGTGTCAGTGATCTCCACCGACCTGGTGGTGCGGATGAAGAGCTGGGTTTTCAAGTTGCGTTCCAAGCGTTGGATTTGCTGGCTCAACGCAGGTTGGGCGATGTGCAGGCGCTCGGCCGCCCTGTTGAAATGCATCTCCTCGGCCACCGCAATGAAGTATCGAAGTTGTCTGAGTTCCATAAAGACTAAGTCTGTCTGCTTATGAGTTGATAGGCAATAGATACTTCTCTGTTATCACTGATCGAAGTAATGTAGATCACATATTCAGTCCACCGCGGCAAGAAGGCAGGAACTCTCATGACAAACACCACGACCACCCAAACCCTGGAACTCCAGCAGCTCATCAACGGGCAGTGGAACAGTGCCACAGGAGAAGAGGCACTGAGCTTCAACCCGGCCGATCCCCAGGAGGTGGTGGCCCGTTACGCGACGGCCACCCCGGAAACCCTTGAAGCGGCCATCGCCGCAGGCCGCGCCGCTTTGGCCGACTGGGACAAGACTGGCATCCTGGGCCGTGGACGTGTGCTGCGACGCGCGGCACAACTGCTCGAAGAACGCGCCGAGGACATCGCCGTGCTGATGACCCGCGAACAGGGCAAGACCTTGGCGGACTCCCGCGGAGAAGTCGGGGCGACGGTGGAGACCCTCTACTACCAGGCAGGCTCCGCCCGACGCGCCGACGGCGTCACGTACCCCTCCGGTAATGCAGACGAGTTGGTCCGCACTATCCGCCGCCCGGTCGGCGTCGTCGGCGTCATCACACCGTGGAACTTCCCCTTGCAGATCCCTGCATGGAAGATCGCGCCGGCTCTTCTATGGGGCAACACGGTGGTGTGGAAGTCAGCCAGCGACACCCCCGCCGTCGCCGTCGCCTTCGCCCAACTCATGCTGGACGCCGGCGTTCCCGCAGGGGTTTTGAACCTGGTCCTGGGCCCGGGCTCCCTCGGCTCACGCCTTGTTGAACACCCGGGCATCGCAGCGGTGACCTTCACCGGTTCCGTTCCCGTTGGCCACCAAATTCGCGAACGCGTGGTGTTGCGCGGGGCAAAGCTGCAGATGGAGCTGGGTGGGCACAATGCCGCCATCGTCATGCCGGATGCAGACGTAGCAAGTGCCGCAGCGGCCATCATCGCAGCAGCGATGAGCAGCACGGGACAGAAATGTACGGCCACACGCCGCATCATTGCCGTGGGCGACGTCCACGACAGACTGCTTGAAGCGCTGGTGCCGATGGTCAAGGCGCTGGTTTCCGGACCGGGCACCGAATCGGAGTCCTACATGGGGCCGGTCATCTCAGCCCGCGCCCGCCGCGACATTGAAGAAGCGCTGGACACCGCACGCTCAGAAGGTGCCACGGTGCTGGCCCAGGGATCGATGCCCGCAGACGCCCCTGGACACTACGTTGTACCCACCTTGCTGGGTGGTACCGAGGTGCTAAGCATCACCCGTGAGGAGGTTTTCGGCCCCATCGTGACCATGATGCGCGTTGAAAGCCTGGACGAGGCGATCGCGCTGGCCAACGCCACGGACTTCGGATTGACGGCCTCAGTGTTCACCAGCGATGAATCGGCGATCCGCCGCTGCCTCAATGAAGTAGTGGCCGGCTTGATCAAGGTCAATGCCCCCTCCACCGGCTCCGAGGTTCACGCACCTTTCGGTGGTCTGCGCGATTCCTCCTTCCCGGCCCCGCGCGAGCAGAACAGTGACGTTGCAGCGGACTTCTTCACCGAGACCAAGACCGCGTACATCCGCGTTGCACCCCAAGGGCGTGCACTGTGAGCACTCAGACACAATTCGAAGGGACACAGATCACCATGGAAGAGCTCATGCGTCCGGCTGACACCGTGATGGATCCACTGGACATGGGCGGTGCCCGGGCCACCCGGCACAGTTTCATTCGCACCATGATGCGCCGTGCCGTCAGTGCCGGATGGCAGATCCAGCGGACTCGTTTCGACATTGACGCCGTAGGGTGTGGGGCTGCGATCTACGAAGTTCGCGCAGAGTCCCACCTCTTCAGCTTCGTGGCGTTCTCGCAGCGCCTGAGCGAGGAGGAGCGCACTGACCGGGTCATCGCCAAGTCCTGGGACCTCACGGCGGCACTCGTTGAAGGGTCCGTGGACGACGAGCGGCTCGAGCGTATGCGCACTCAAGTGCCGCTTCAGGAAGGTGGACGGGCAGAGACCGGGTCCATCATTTGGACCCGTGCCAACCGCAGTGAGCGCTTCTTTGAATACGTCACTGACCGTCTGGCGCAAGGGCTGGCCCCGGAGAGTGAAAAGTTCGGCGGCTCACCGTATCTGATCCGCAGCACGGCGTTCTACAGCAATGGAAAGTGTGGGCTGGCCGACTACGAAGGACTGGAAGATGGCCACCCCCTCGCTGTTCCATTCCGCGCACACATGCTCACCGCATGGTTGCTGCGCGAGCTCAGCTACGAGATGGTCGAGGCCTGTGCCACTGCCCGCAACCCTGCGGCGGCACGACTCGAGGGCCCATGGCGCCGCTACCTGGGCATGGGCAACGCCACCGGTCTGGGCATGGTGCCCTACGCCATCAACCACCCTGAGGTGGTCAACTCCTGGGCGCTGCTGCGCGAAGTTCCGCTGACCGCAGTAGCCTCCCGCAGCGTCGAGCGGAGCGACGCCTCGGTGACTCAGGTCATCGAGTTGATGGAACAAGCAATCGACTACCTCGAAGAGCAGGAGGACATCAACACCGCACCCTTCCCCTCCGGTCCCGAGTTGGCCGATCAACTATGTGATCTCCTTGGCCAGTTGCGCGAGTGGGTGGAGCGCGGAAGTTTTGCCGGAAGTGAAACCCCGTTCATCTGGCGCCAGTTGCACGATGCGGCTGCGGCTTACGGTCCGGGCTGCCGCGGCATGGTTGCCACGGTCTTGACCGAACTGACGGAAGACCTTGATGAAACGGTCGAGTCCATCCTGCGATGCGACGAATCCCGTCGGGTCACTGCCAGCCAAAGCTGTGCCGAACTGGTCAGCTGGATCGATGAGAAGTATCCCTGGACGGCGGCCTTCGACTTCTCCCGGCCGGATTCGCAGCAACACTTCTGGTTCTCCTCGGTCAACAATGAAGAGCCACGACGTGCCCGGTTGGGTACCGATCCAGGCGCCAACGTCCAACATCCCATGGACATAGCCCGCGCCGTCGCAGCACTGCGCGCAGATCTCACTGCGGCCGAAGATCTGACGAGCGTGGGGGAATTCATGTTGACCCACCCGATGCACCGCTCCACGGTGGGCCGGGTGCAGAACGTGGGCAAGCTTCCCTATGGCGAGGTGCGGGACAACCTGCTGGCGGCGCAGTTCCTGCCTTTGAATGTCCAGCGCTTCCTGTTGGCCGTTTACGGCATGGAGAACTACACCCCGCAATCCACCGACTGGTTGCGAGTGACGTTGATGGCGGGAGCACCTCGCATCGCCGACCTCGCCAACGGCACCATGGATGATGCCTGGATATTCACCCCCCGCCCCCAAGGAGCCGATAGCCATGTCTGAACTGAGCACAACCACTCTCTTTGACAAGCCGGATGCGAAGCTTGGCTCACAGGTCCACGCTGCTGCCACGATCGTCGACGGCCTGCAGATCAACAACTGGGACCGCAATGTCCTTGAGGAACTGCGTGCCGGCGGTATCAGCGGCGTCAACGCCACCTGCGCCGTCTGGGAAGGGCCTGCCGATACTCTCAAGGCCATCGGCGACTGGTACCAGCTGGCAGCAAAGAACCCGGACTTGATGGTGCTGGCGCAAACCAGCGAAGAAATCCGCCAGGCAAAGATCGACCAGCGGATCGCGGTGTTGCTGGGCTTCCAGAACACCAGCTCCTTCGGAGACGATTTCCGGATGGTTGAAGTATTCCACCGACTCGGCGTGAAGGTCGCCCAGTTGACCTACAATATCCAGAACTTGGTCGGCGGCGCCTGCTACGAGCCTGAGGATTCCGGGTTGACCCGGTTCGGGCGCACCATCGTCTCGGAAATGAACCGCGTGGGCATGCTCATCGATCTGTCCCACGTCGGCAATAGAACTTCCTTGGATGCGGTTGAGGCTTCGGTGGCCCCGATCGCCATCACCCACTCGAACCCGACCTGGTTCGTGGAAAACCCTCGCAACAAGCCCGACGAAGTCATCCGTGCAGTCACCGACGCAGGCGGGATGCTCGGTTGCTGCCTCTACCCGCTGGTCATTGGGGGCAAGAAGACAACCCTTGATCAGTTCTGCCAAATGATTGCGCGCCTCGTCGATGAGCTGGGTCCCGAGCGTGTTGGGCTGGGAAGCGACTGCACACGAAACTGGGACACCGAGTACGTTGGCTATTTGCGCAATGGCCGCTGGCAAGCAGAAGGGGAAACCAAGGCAACGTGGCCTGAATGGCCCGAGTGGTTTGTCGGCCCCGAGGACTTCCCACGGTTGACCGACGGACTCCTCAAGGTTGGCCTCGATGAAACAACCGTCCGCGGCGTGCTGGGGGAGAACTGGCTCAACCTCTTTGACGATGTTTTCACAGGAAGGGAAGTCTAATGTCCGTCATCACCCAGAAAGCAGGAACCATGCAAACAGCGCAAACAGTACCCATGATGCGGTTGGCCATGCGCGAAGTTCGCGAGTTCGCCTACCGTGCACTGATGACCAAAGGGGCAAGCAATGCTGAGGCCCAAGCCGCGGCACGGCAAGTGCTGTTCGCCGAAGTTCACCACAGCACTGGACTGCAGGCTCTCGCCACCTGGCTGCGCGACGGCTCGTGGACGTTGGGTGCCCTTTCCTACGTCCGGACCGAGACACCCGAAGGAAAGAGCTACGCGGTGGCTCCTGAATCCCGGTGCCACGCATTAGTCCACGGTGTCCTGCTGGTGGATGTGGCCAGTACGGGAGTTGGCAGTGAAGTGCTGTGCAATGCGGTCGACCATAATTGCCACCTCCTTGACGAGGCACTGCTCAATGCCGCGCAGAGCTCCGGCTACACAGTTGTGCACCGCAGCGCAGCCAACTCGAACCGGACCACGTTCGCTACCCCGGCCGGTGAGCTGGGCAACGGTTTCAGTGCGGAGAACCAAACTGGGCCACATGGTGGGCCCTCTGCTCCTTACGGTTCTCGGATTTACACAGCGCAGACAGCTCCCCAGGGAGACTTCTCCTTCTCAAATGCCGAGGAACGAACGGCTCAGCGGGTGGAGCTGGCCCACAGTGGTATTCCGGTCAACGCCGCGACGTGGGCCGAAGTTCGCGAAGTGGCTGCTGGCTACTTGGTGGCGGACGCATGAGCGAGATTCAGCGTCGCTGGCATGAAGACGGAAAACCTCGCCCCTACACGGCCACTGCCACGTTCGGGGGTGTTGTCTGGGCGTGCGGCCAAGTGCCCACCAAGGCCGATGGCTCCACCCCTGAAACCCTGGGGGACCAGGTGGATACGGTTTTTGACAACTTGGAGAAGGTCCTTGCCGATGCCGGTGCCGACCTCTCCAGGGTTTTGAAAGTCACAGTGTTCCTCGCCGACTTCGATGAATTCGATGAATTCAACGCGGCCTACCTGAATCGTTTCGTTGGGCTGACACTCCCTCCGCGCGCTACGGTCCAGGTAGCTCGGTTCCGTGGGGCCAAACGTATCGAAATGGATGTGGTTGCAGCTGCAAAGTAGCGGTAACTGTTGCAAATATTGAAGTAACTCGATCAAGAAGCGCACCCGGTGCAAACACCCCGGGTGCGTTTCCTTTTTGGCGTGACTGGAGCTGCGCAGACAGTAGAAAATCTATAAATAATATTGATTGACTTAATGCCTTGAGGGGATCATTCTAAAACTAAAGATTCTTTACGTTAGTCACGACCCGCCACCATGGCCCGCCTCCGTTGCTGACCCTATTGAGGAAGCATCATGATCAATTCTTTGTTTGCAAGCACACCCACACGTGGTGAACCGCCGGATGCGTCGCGGCACCGCCCCCAGTGGAGGCGCTTGGGCCTTCTGCTTGCACTGGCCTCCGCGCTGGCCCTCGCCATTGCCGTGATGGCTGCACCGCAACCGGCCCAGGCAGTGACATCCATCGATGGGCAATGGACCGTCTCGCATGGTGGGACCGGTCAGCTGACGCTCAACAGCAACGGCACCTATACTTCAAGCTGTCAGGTGTATCCCAACTACGCCGACGCTTGGTGTCCGGCCGCCTCGGGTACCTTCCAGTACAGCACAGCGGGAACTGCCGGCGTGACTTTCAATGGCGCCGACGGCACCACCACCTCGTACCGGGTCAGCGGTCTCGTCTCCAGCCCGGACACCATCACGTCCGTCTTCGGCAGCACAACCTCCTCCGCATTGGTGATGACGAAGGGCCCCAATTTTGTCTGTACGGACTGGGGGACCAATGGCTACATGATGAAGGGTAGCCCGCTGGTTTACCTGGATTCCACCGGTACTACCCTTTATGCCACCGGCTCACATCAACTCATAGGTCCTGCAACCGCCGACACCCAGGTCTCACTGGCCGAGACCGCGCCAAACTACTTCCAAGTCGGCTCTTGCGCCAATTTTGCGCCGGTCATCCACATCGACAGCTTGCGTGACACCAGCGTCACTTCCTCCCCGGGAATGTGGGCCCCGAAAGTAACCGTCGTGCTGAAGGATGCGACGGGAGCGTTCGTCTCCGGCGCAAAGGTAACCGGTCAGTTCCCCGATGCGGACATCGTGAACCGACTGACCAGTTGTGTTACCGCAGCAGATGGCACATGCACGCTTGGGAACTTCGAGCTCGCCAATTCCATGACGAGCACCTCATTCACGGCCTATCTAGTCGAGAAAACCGGGTCAGTCTGGGATCAAAGCCAAGCGACTCTCACGCTCAACTACCCGACCATAACCACGCCGACCCCCACGCCGACACCCTCTCCAACTCCAGTGGTGATTCATGTCGGGGATCTGGATAATTCCACCACGGCCGCTTCATCTATCAGAAAGTGGCAACCTAAGGTGACCGCCACCGTTGTGAACTCGGCTGGGGCCGCAGTGGCTGGTGCAGCCGTCAGCGGAACATTCACCAACCACAAGGGAACGCTGATCTGCACCACCGCAGCCAACGGCACGTGCACACTGGGAAACTTCTCCCTCACTCGTTCCACTACCAAAACGGTGTTCACGGTAACCAACGTTGTCAAGGCTTCGTCAACGTACGCGCCGAAGGCCAACAGCGACCCTGATGGTGACAGCAACGGAACGACCATCACCATCGCGCGCCCATAAAAGGGGGTCCCTGCCCGAGGATGGAAAACCCTGAAATCTCGACCGGCCTGGTAAATGCACCAGACCGGCCGAGATTTTTTGACCAGCATTTGGGTTCGCCAACGCCGACCGCGGTGGCTACCCCTTTTGCCCCTTCGTCACAACGAAAGTCGGCCCGGCTACGACGCTGGTGTTTTCAACAAGTTGTGCAGTCCCGCTGACCG
>NZ_JAUNVV010000064.1 GCF_030540645.1 Arthrobacter sp. | reverse complement strand
GGGATGATCTGGCCCACCACGCCGAGGGGCTCGTGGAAGTGGTAGGCGGTGGTGTTCTCATCAATCTGGGTCAGGCGGCCTTCCTGAGCGCGGACCACAGAGGCAAAATAGCGGAAGTGGTCGGCGGCCAGCGGGATGTCGGCGTTGAGGGTTTCGCGGACGGCCTTGCCGTTGTCCCACGTTTCCGCGACGGCCAGGAGTTCGACGTTCTCATCAATCCTGTCCGCGATCTTGTTCAGGACTGCGGCACGCTCCGCAGCGGAGGTTGCACCCCAGCTGGGTGCCACCTTGTGTGCAGCGTCCAGCGCCAGTTCGATGTCTTCGGCAGTGCCGCGGGCCACCTCGCAAAAGACCTTGCCGGTGACGGGAGTGATGTTTTCAAAGTATTCGCCCTTGACGGGGGCCACCCATTCCCCACCAATCCAGTTCTCGTAACGGTCCTTGAAAGTGACCTTTGAACCTTCGGTGCCGGGCTGTGCATAAACAGTCATTGTGCGAACTCCTTTTGCGGTGGGGGGACCTCGATGTCCTTGCCCTGAAGCGTACGCGGAGCAACGTTGCAACCACGTTGCATGAGCTGGGTCACACTCTTTCGGTAAGTTCGACGGCGGCGCCTTCCACCGGGAGTGGGGCCACCAACCATGGTGGGTGAGACACGAAAGCGAGTAGGCCCACTTTCTGCTCGCCAGTGAAACAGGACTCGGCCGTCTAGGCGTGGCGCACTCCACGACCGTCAAGAACGGCCGTATAGCCTTCCCGATAGGTGGGGTAGGAAAACACGAATCCGGACTCCCGGAGCCGGTTGTTGCGGCACCGTTTGCCGCGGCCCCCTTGCGCACGCGAGGAGTCGTTGGCAACTTCCGGCGCTGGCAGGTTAAGGCTGCGTGCCAAGAATTCAACGAACTCGCGACGATCGGTCGGGAGATCATCGACGCCGATATATACAGTCTCAGGCCAAGTCTGCAGGGTCATGAGGTGCACGATGGCCGCAGCAGCATCGTCACGATGGATCCGACTAGCGAATTCCGGCTCAGCTGAGAGCGTGGCGATCCCCTGACGGACACGATCAATTTCCCGAGTGCGTCCTGGCCCGTAGATACCCCCAAGGCGCAGGATGGTCGCCTCGGGAAGCAGCTGGAGCAACGTCTCCTCTGCTTCCAGTAGCACGACTGCCGTCGGCGTGGTGGGTTCGGTCGGAGTGCTCTCGTCAACCCAGGATCCGTCATCAACGCCGTAGACCGCTGTCGATGACACATACAGCACTCGCGGTGGCACAGCGCAGTCGTTACGGATGGCAGCGGCAACACGCAGAACACTCTCGACGTATGCCGCTCGATAACCATCTGCGCTGCGCTCATCAGGGCTCATGGCAATCACCACGATGGTGGTGTCCGCCGGCAGTGTCGGCACCTCGATGGACAGATCAACGGCCTGTCCTTCGATTTCGGATGGCAGTTTCTCCGCTGAGCGTCGAAGTCCCATCACCCGGTGGCCCAGAGCAGCGAACCGCAGCCCGGTTTCGGTTCCAAGGTCACCACAGCCGGCAATCACAACAGTCATTTCTTACTCCTCAGACCACACAGTTCGTTCGGATACTCTCGAGGCCTGGTTGCCGAGCAGCGGGCGATGGGCCCTAGTGTTCCAGCGATTCAAGGTGGGCCACGACGGCGGCGCGCCTAGGTGAGCGCTGCGGCAGGAGACGCAGGGCACTGTGCCAGGCTTCGGCGTCGTCCGCGGCCTCGGGAAGCTGCAGGTAGGCCAGCACCACCTCGGGGCTGGCGTCGTTGAGGATCGCCTCACGCAACAGCAGGCCCGTCCGGGTGCGCAGCTCGGACACGGCCGGCGCCTCCGAGCGGGGCAGCACGGCACCCTTGTAGATGTTCAGCGCCAACCGGTGGGCACCGCGGTCCAGATAGCTGAGCACCTGGCCGGCGTCGACAACGAGGGCTTGCGGCAGCCGGTAGGGCCGGGATTCGGGCACCAGGGACGGTGCGTGCTTGTGCAGGAGCTTGCGCAGGCGCACCATTTCGGCGCGGATGCTCGTCAGCGACGTGCCCTCCGGATAGACCATGTCGGTGAGTTGCTCGGCACTTAAACCTGCCGGGTGCATGGCGAGCATGGTGAGGATTTCGGTGTGCCGTTCACTGAGGGTGACTGCCTCCCCGGCCACGTGCAGCAGTCCGTGGTCACGCCCTAGGACCTGCAGGCTGTCGCGATACAAGGATTTAGCCGGCCCGTTTTCGGTGTTGCGCGATGACCGGGTGTTGCGAGTGGGTCCGGGGCGGCTGTTGCGGGATGCCGCAGCCAGGCGTTCCAGCCGCTGGATACGCAACTGGGCTTCGGCGGCCGCCACCGTGGCTTGAACCAGTGAAAGCGTATTGGCCCCCACCGCGTCAGGGCCGCCCGTGATGTCCACAACGCCCAGCAGACCGCCGGAATCAGGGTCGTGCACGGGAACGGCAGTGCAACTCCACGAATGCACGGCGGGGTTGAAGTGCTCCTCACCCACGATCTGCACGGGCCGGCCCAATGCCAGGGCAGTTCCGGGGGCACTGGTCCCGGCAGCAGCCTCCGACCAGTCCATGCCGCTGGCAAAGTTGATTTTCTCGCCGTGCGTGCGGGCCGCGGAGTCGCCCTCAACCCACAGGAGCCGGCCGTGTTCATCGCCCACGGCAATGAGCAGCCCGGTGTCGTGGCTCGGGACAACAAGCAGCGCCTGGATGACGGGCATGACGGCCGCCAGGGGATGATTGCGCCGGAATTCCTGAAGCTGCGCATCTTCCCATACCAGCGGTGGGGCGGCATGCTCGGGTGAGCTGATGGTGTCCAAGGATCTGCGCCATGAATCGCGCACCAACGGGCGCATCTCCGGCAACGCGGAGAAGAGGGGGTGCGTCAGGGGTATGAACACTCCAAAACCACTGCAGGGAAGTCGTTGGCACAATGCCAAGCGGATGTGCCGTGGCTCACCAGTCTAGCCGAGTCCGCGCCGTCGTCGACCCTACACCAGATGGCAATGCCAGCGCCGAAAAGGGCGGGCAGCGCCAAAACGCTGCCCGCCCTTTTCGCTGCTGTTAAGCTAGCGTGCCGGCTCGGGATCCTCGCTCAGTGAAGAGGCATCGTCTTCCACAACGAGTGTGGCAAGTTTGGCGCCCTCCACGTCAACGTCAGGCAGAATCCTATCCAGCCACTTCGGCAGCCACCAGGCCGACTTGCCGAGCAGGTGCATGGCGGCCGGAACGATCGTCATGCGGACAACAAACGCGTCGATCAGGACACCGAACGCCAGCGCGAAGCCCAGCGGGCGCACCATGGTCAGGTGCGAGAAGATGAACCCGGAGAACACGCTGATCATGATGATCGCGGCCGCCGTGACCACCGGCGCCGCATGCTTGAACCCGGTGCGCACCGCCTGTTTGGCATCCTGCCCGTGGGCGTAGGCCTCGCGCATGCCGGAGGCTATGAACACCTGGTAGTCCATGGCCAGGCCAAACAACACGCCAATCAGGATGATCGGTAGGAAGCTCAGCACGGCCGCGGGGTTGGCGACGTCGAAAATGCCGCCCAGCCAGCCCCATTGGTACACGGCCACCACGCCGCCAAATGCCGCAACCAGGGAGAGCAGGAAGCCGGCAGTGGCCAGCAGCGGAACCAGGATGGAGCGGAACACGAGAACCAGCAGGATCAGTGAAAGTCCGACGACGATGGCCAGGTAGGGAGGCAGCGCCGCTCCCAGCTTCTCCGAGACATCGACGTTGGCGGCTGTTTGGCCCGTCAAGCCGATGGAAACATCGTAGCGGGATTCAATGCCGGGACCTTCAGCCCGCAGGTCATGGATCACCTGTACGGTGCTCTCGCTGGCAGGGCCCTCGGTGGGAATGACCTGGTAGACGGCGGTGCGCAGATCCTTGCTGACCATGACGGGAATGGCTGCCTTGACGTTATCGACCGCACGCAGCTGGTCGGCCACGTTTAGGTTCAGTACCGTGGCACTGGCTTCATTCAGTCCGGCTGGCAGGGAACCCACCACGATGATGGGCCCGTTCATGCCCTCACCAAAGTTCTTACCGGTGATGGAGTACGCCTGGTAGGCGCTGGAATCGACCGGCTCGGAACCGCCGTCGGGCAGGGCAAGACGCAGGCCGGCGGCCGGGATGGCGATGACCGCAAGCGCAATGACGGCCGTGACGAGGGAAATGATGGGGTGGCGGGTGACCAGCCCACCCCAGCCGCGGGCGCTGCGGGCAACGTCTGCCGCGTCATCCGCTGCAGCCCTCTCCGAACCGCTCAGGCCAACGAGTGTGGCCTGATGTTTGGCCGTGGCTGAGGTGTTCTTGGCCCAGGCCTTCTTGGAGATCAGCCGCTTGCCGATCAGGGACAGCAGGGCCGGGGTCAGGGTCAGGGCAATCAGTACCGAGACGGCAACCGTAGCCGCAGCGGCCAAACCAAGGATGGCCAAGAACGGCAGCCCCGTCACTGAGAGGGCCGCCAGTGCAATGACAACCGTCAAGCCGGCGAACGTCACGGCGTTGCCCGACGTACCCGTCGCCTTGGCGATGGACTCGCGCAACTCCATGCCGGCGAGCAGCTGCTGGCGGTGCCGGTTGACGATGAACAAGGAGTAGTCGATGCCCACGGCCAGGCCCAGCATCAACGCCAGCATGGGCGAGATGGACGACATTTCAATGACGGTTGTCAGGGCCATGGTGCCGCCCACGCCAATGCCGACGCCCACAACGGCCATCAGCAGCGGCAGTCCGGCTGCCACGAAAGTGCCCAGCATGATCAACAGCACGGCGGCTGCCACCGCAATACCCACGACCTCGGACACCCCGAACAGTTCGGAGACGTCCTCGACAATTTCCTTGCTGTAGGAGACGCTCACACCGTCCGACTCCAGGGTGTTCAGTTTGTCCTGTACCAGCTGGCGGTTGGCAGGGGTCACGGCGTTCATCGACTCGCTGAACTGGATCTGGCCGATGGCGGCCTTGCCGTTTTCAGAGACAAAGCGGATCCCGGCAGCTGCGTCTGCTTGGCGCTGGCCAAGGGCCAGTTCGGCCTTCTTGGCAGTCAGCGTGGCTGCTCCGGCGTCGAACTTAGCCTTGCCGGCTGCATATTGGTCCTGACCGGCCTGCCATTGGGCCCTGCCCGCGTCGAGCTGGGCCTGGGCTCCATCGATCTGGGCCTGCGCGGCAGCCATCTGGGGTGCTGCGGCTTGAGCCTGCGGGGAGTTGGCCGGCAGTGCTGCAAGCTGGGCTTGCTGGGCTACGAGTTGCTTCTTCTGGGCGTCGAGCTTGGCCTGTCCGGCGTCCAACTGGGTCTTGGTGTCGGCCAGCTGCTTGGCGGCGGCCTCGAGTTTGGGCAGTTCCGCGGCGGCTTGAGCCTCACCGGCGGCCAACTGCTTGGCACCATCGGCCAGTTGGGCTGCTCCGGCCTGCTGTTGCGCAGTCACGAGGAACGGGTCAATGACGCCCTTGACAGTGGGCACGCCGGTCACCGTTTCCAGCGCCGCCGTGATGTCCTTCTGCTGGGCGGGCGTCAACGGCTCACCGTTGGTGCTGGTAAACACGACGGCGCCCGTTCCACCGGAAGCTTCCGGCAGCTGGGCTTGGAGCTTGTCCGCCATTTGCTGGGTTTCAGTGCCGGGAATCTGGAAGTTGTTGGACATGGGTCCCATGAACAACGCTGCAGCGCCGCCAACCATGCCCATGATGACCGCCCAGGCGGCAATCACCAGCCACGCGCGGCGTGCCGAGAGCCGTCCCAGTCGATAAAGCCAAAGCGCCATGATCATTCCGTTCTGTGTGGTGTCCTGCCCAGGCAGGCGCCGGGGGATGTTTAGCTGTGGAATCCGTTGCGGATCAGACCGACCGTGCTTGCCAGCAGGCTGCGCAGATCGGCCAATGATTCTTCCGTGATGTTGGTTCCATGTTTCTGGAACCAGACTTGGAATGCGCCCTTGCAACTGCCGACGACGGCACCCACCAGGGCAAATATGTAAAGTTCATCTGTTCCCTCAGGGAGACGCTGCTTGGCCACCTCGGTGATTTTCAAGCTGCATTCCTCCCACGCCTGCAGCTGGAAGCGTGCCAGCTGAGGGTCTTGGGTCAGGGTGAAGGTTTCCGCCAGGATGGCCAGGTCGCGGGCGCTGCCGCCGGCTGACAAGGCGGACTGGGCGGATTCAAGCAGCGGCTCGTCGGACGGCCGCGCGACCAGCTCGACAATGACCTGATCGAGGTAATTCTGCGTGAAACTGGCCACTGCTGCCTCCACGGAGGAGAAGTAGTTGAAGAAGGTGCGCCGGGACACTCCGGCCGCGGCAGCAACGTCGTCGACCGTGAAGGCGTTGAAGTCACGATTGCGCAGAAAATCCAAAGCGGCAGTTGCGATGCTCTCCCTGGTGGCCGCCTTGTTCAGTTCGCGGCGGGAAACGGGTGTCGGTGAAGTATCCACACCACTACACTAAGTGCAAGTTTGCACTTTGTGCAAGTTGATGGAGGGGTGTTGTAGTCAACATTGGTCAGTTTGTCAGTCCATGCGCCCTGTCTCGTGGGCCCAGATGGCGAGTTCAACGCGGTTCCGGGCCCTGAGTTTGGTCGTCAGGCTGGACAGATGAAACTTGACGGTGCTCATGCTGATGTGGAGGGCCGCACCGATCTCGGCGTTTGACAGCCCCCGGGCGAGTGCCAGGAGCACTGCCTCCTCCCGGTTCGTGAGTGGTTCAATAGGCTCGGCAGCATTCCTCCTGTTGGTGTCGGCGAAGCGGGCGAGGAGACGTGCTGTCACTCCCGGGTCGATGAATGCATCTCCGTTGACTGCGCAGTGGATCGCCTGGACCAGTTGCTCAGGGGAGGCGCCCTTGAGCAGGAATCCCCGTGCGCCGGCTTTGAGGGCTCCGTAAATGTACTCGTCGGTATCGAAGGTGGTGATGACAACGACAGCGATCGGCTCCTCCACGCCCGCACCTGAGAGCAGACGGGAGGCCTCAATGCCGTCCAGATACGGCATCCGTATGTCGAAGAGGCATACGTCCGGGCGCAGGCGGCGAGCCAGCGCGAGCGCCTCACGGCCATCAGCAGCGTGGCCAACAACTTCGATATCGGCTTCGCTGCCCAGAATCGTGGCCAACCCGGTGCGGACAATGCTTTGGTCATCTGCGATGAGCACTCGGATCATTGCCCGCCCCTTAGTTTCCGCGGAAGGACGACGCGCACGTGCCAGCCGTGTCCGCTGCTCGGGCCGGCGGTGAGTTCGCCACCGAGCAGGTGGACCCGCTCCGCCATTCCGACCAGTCCGAATCCGGGCGGGGCAGACGGTGGTGTGCCTACGCCGTCGTCCTCCACGCTCAGCTCCACTGCGGAAGCTTTGCCGGTCACGGCGACGGCCACCTTCGTTGCGCCTCGAGCATGTCTGCGGGCATTGGTAACCGACTCCTGGGCTGCCCGGTACAAGGTTGACTCGAGCGACGGAGATAGCCCGGTGAGAGCGCCACGCAACGTCACGTCGACACGCAGCCTGCCATCCGCTGCCCCGGCCAGGTTCTCGATGTCGGTCAAGGTATGCCCGGCAGGGGGAGTGGCCTGGCTGCTGCGACGACGCAGGCCGCCCACCATTGTGCGCATCTCGGAGAGAGCCAAAGCAGCTTCACGCTCGATGCTTTTCAGTGCCTCGGACGTGCCGGGTGGTGCGCCGGGTGGGGCGGAGCGGGCCAACACCAGTCCGGCCTGGGCTTGGATTGCGATGGCGGAGACGTGGTGGGCGATCGTATCGTGCAACTCCCTGGCAAACAATTCACGCTGCTGCAGCTTCGCGCTCTCGATCAGCTGCGCACGCGCCACAGCCCGGTAGCGGACCGCCAACCCCACCGTGGCGGCCAACAGCAGCACGGCCGCCCCGCCCACTGCTTCCTGGAGTCCGCTGGTGCCGGTTGCAACCGCGACGACGTACTCGAGTGCCACGAGCCCCGTCCCAAGAATGATGTCCCTTCCCGAGCCCCACCGCACCAGCGTGTACAGCAAGAAGAGCACGGCGGTCGCGGTCCAGAGCACGACAGGGGCGGCCGCGAGAACAGCAGCGGCGAGATCAGCCAGTAGGAGCGCTCCGAACGCCACCACCACAGCGCCAAGCGGCTGCCTGCGCCGGATCCACATGGCGGCCGCAAAGGCGAAGCCCAGGGCCAGGGCGGTCACGGGCCACGACACGTCAGGGCGGAGGAGCGCCTCCAGTGCCGCTGTTGCAAGCACGATGGCGGCAAGTACAAGGTCGTGGCGGCCCGCGCGGAGCGGGTGCTCCAAGGCCGGCTCGGCCCACATCAACTTGGCGGCTCTCAACATGCCCTCAGCATAGATGCCCGGATCGACAAGCTGAAGGGTCAAAGGGCCGCGACTGACCCGGCCAATCGGCCAGGTGGAGTCAGGCCGCAAAGGCGGTGTTCACAGGGACTCCGCCGAGTGAAACTGAGGTACATAACAGACGTTCCATCGCCGGGAGGAAACATCGTGGACACCATTGTTAGAACCGGGCCCAACGACGCGAAAGTGGACCGAAGGATCGTGCTCAGCGGTCTGTGGGTCAGCATGCTCTTCGTCTTCGCCTACGTCGACATCTTCACGTTCTGGCGTGCCGACGCCATTGAGGGCGCACTCTCCGGTTCGGTCCCGGGGATGGGATGGGACATCGATCAGGTGTTCCTGGTCCTCACCACGGCCTACGTCCTGGTCCCGAGCCTCATGGTCGCAGCATCATTGCTCGCCCCTGCCCGGATCAACCAAGTCCTCAACCTGAGCGTCAGCGTGCTCTATGCGGCTTCGATAGTGGTTGCGCTCATTGGCGAGACGTGGGTCTACTACATTCTGGGGAGCGCCGTTGAACTCGCCGTTCTAGCAACCATTGCCGGGGTCGCCTGGGTCTGGCGTGCTCGACAAAAGGCAGCGATGCGGTCCGTACCGTTGATGCAGGCAGGACGTTGACGCCGTTGGCGTGTTGCACGCGCAGCGTCTGCGAGGCAACCTGGAAGGCCGCCTTAAAGCAAAATCCCGCCAGTGCTGCGATCCAACGGATCGCAGCACTGGCGTGATTTCCATGAACTTCCAGCGGGCCTGCGCGGGTGCTTAGGCGCTGACTGTTTCGCGCTTTCGGTCAACGTCTTCGCCGCTGTTGGCGAGCTCGGCCAGCAGGTCATCGGAGTCATCTGCAAAGGGATCGCCGTTGCGCGGTGCGTTGTACAGCGCCTCGTCGAGGATGCCCTGGCGCTTGGAAACGATGGTGGGCACCAGTGCCTGGCCAGCGACGTTGACTGCCGTACGGCCCATGTCGAGGATCGGGTCAACGGCGAGCAGAAGTCCGACGCCAGCCAGTGGTAGTCCCAGCGTTGACAGCGTCAGGGTGAGCATGACGACTGCGCCGGTGGTGCCAGCGGTGGCAGCCGAGCCCAGGACGGAGACCAGGACGATGAGCAGGTACTGGCCCAGGTCAAGTTGGATGCCGAAGAACTGTGCCACGAAGATGGCTGCAACGGCCGGGTAGATGGCGGCGCAGCCGTCCATCTTGGTGGTGGCGCCCAGCGGCACGGCGAAGGATGCGTAGGCGCGGGGCACACCTAGGTTGCGTTCGGTCACTCGCTGGGTCAGCGGCAGCGTGCCAATGGAGGAGCGGGAAACGAAGCCCAGCTGCACTGCCGGCCACACACCGGAGAAGTACTGCTTGATGGACAGGCCGTGGCTCTTGATCAGGACGGGATAGACGATGAACAAGACGATGGCCAGGCCAACGTAGATGGCAATGCTGAACTTGCCGAGGGAACCGATGGTGGTCCAGCCGTAGCTGGCCACGGCGTTGCCGATCAGTCCGACGGTGCCAATGGGGGCTAGGCGGATGATCCACCACAGGACCTTCTGGATCACGGCGAGTGCTGAACCGTTGAGCTTCAGGAAAGGATCGGCTGCTTTGCCCACCTTGAGTGCGGCGATGCCAATGACGATGGCAATGACCAGGATCTGCAGCACGTTGAAGCTGATGGAGGTGGTTAGGGCGCCGGACTCGGCGGCCTTGGTGGTGGCGCCCAAACCCAGGAAGTTGGACGGGAACAAGCCCACCAGGAATGCCCACCAGTCACCGGATTTGCCGGTGTAGTCGCTCGGAGCGGCTTGGCCGGTGCCGGCGCCGGGCTGGAAAACCAGGCCCAGGCCGATACCAACCGTGACGGCGATCAGGGATGTGATGGCGAACCACAGGAGCGTGTTCCACGCCAATCGGGCGGCGTTGGTGACCTCGCGCAGATTGGCAATCGAGGAGACCACGGCCGTGAAGATCAACGGCACGACGGCCGCCTTCAAAATGGAGACGTAGCTTGAGCCGATTGTGGCCAGCGCGGTGACGAGTCCATTGGGGGCGGTCTTGGGATCTCCGCCAAGCTGTCGGGCGAGCAACCCCAACACGAGGCCGAGCACCAGGCCGGCAATGATTTGGACGCCGAAGGAGCTGGCCCATCTGGGCAGCCTCGACACTTTGGGAGTAGTTACTGTGGAAGTCATGGCTCAACGGTAGGCGGCGCACAATACCAGCCTGAAATTTGTGTTTCCCCCTGTTACGGATCGCAATCTTCATTGTTTCGCCGAGCTGCCACTTATGGTGCCCAAGCTGGTGGTTTGGACGCCACAAGTGGCAACTCGGCGAAGAGTTTCGGATGCTCATCGGGAAGAAGCTGCCCGTTATCCACAGCTTGCACTGTTTCAGCCAGCTGAGCGTCCGCAGGGTGCAGTTCTCAGCATTAATGGGTTCATGGACAAGTTCGATCCACTTCCCCTGCACCTTGCGATGCGGCCTTTCACCATGGATGAGGCGCGTGCGGCAGGAATCTCTCGGGGACGGTCCCGCCGAAAGGACCTCTGGACGCCCACACGAGGAATTCGAGTCCCACGGCAGGCGCCGTTCAGTTTTCTGGAGAGCTGTAGGGCTTATGCCGGGGTGACGTCTTCAGGTGTTGTCAGTCATCTGAGCGCTGCAAGATTGCATGGACTTTATCTTCCGCGACGGCTTGAGGAGCTTCCTGCCATTGATGTGGCCACACCCATGGGCGTGCGGCAGCCCAGAAGGAGGGGTATCAACGGGCACCTCCTGACTTTGGGACCGGAAGATGTTGTGCATATTGCCGGTGTCCCGGTCACGTCCCTGCAGAGAACGTTGTTGGACATTGCTGCGAAGCTGAGCATTGATGAATTGGTGGCTGTCGGTGATCAAATCGTTTGTGCACACCACCGGTCATTTGGGCGGCAGACATGGCCAAAGGTCCAGCTGGACGTGCTGAAACTCTATGTCGCCCGGCATTCCGGGGCCCGGGGGATGAGCAGGCTGAAGGCAGCCATGGAATTGGTTCGTGTCGGTGCGGACTCACCTCGGGAGACCATGCTTCGGTTGATCATCGCACGATCTGCACTTCCCAATTTCGAGCACAACGTCGAGATCAGGGATGCTGCTGGCCGGGGCATGGTGGGCCCGGACTTGGGATGCGAGGAGTACAAGACATGCATTGAATACGATGGCAAGCATCATTTCACCAGCGAGCAACAAATGAAAGACCACGACAGGGACTTCGTGACCAAATCGTTGGGCTGGCACCAAGTGCTGATCAACAATGATGACATCCGTTCGGGGGAATGGGTGGTGGTCACGAAAATCGCGCGAATGCTCAAGCTTGGGGGCTGGTCGGATCCGCAAAATCTGGCAGGGCAGTCGCTTGAGGGGCGCCTCAACACGCGCAGGGACTTCGGATAGTCGCCAAAGCTGCCCCCAAGCACGCATCCCGTCCGCGAGATGCCACTTATGGTGTCCAAACCCACGATTTGGGCACCATAAGTGGCAACTCGGGGCGCCGGAGGGCCTCAGTCCTCCAGCAGCGCCATTTTCAGGGTGTCCAGTCCCACTGAGCCCAGATTCAGCGCCTGGGTGTGGAAGTCGCGCAGCGAAAACCCGTCGCCGTCGCGGGCGGAGCGGGCGTCGCGGATCTCCTCCCAGAGCCGTTGGCCGATCTTGTAGGACGGAGCCTGGCCGGGCCAGCCCAGGTACCGGTTGAATTCAAACTCCAGCTGGCCGGGGGAGATGTCAAGGTTGGCTTTCAGGAACTCAAAGCCCGACTCCGCCGTCCATGTTCCGGTGCCCCACTGCGCCGGGATCTGCAGCCCAAGGTGCACACCGATGTCGAAAACCACGCGGGCCGCACGCATGCGCTGGCCGTCGAGCATGCCCATCCGGTCACCGGGATCGGACAGGTAGCCGAGGGTGTCCATGAGGCGTTCGGCATACAGCGCCCAACCCTCGCCATGGCCGGACACCCAGCACACGTTGCGCCGCCAGTCGTTGAGCAGCCCCGCCTGGTACGTGGCCGTGCCAACTTGGAGGTGGTGGCCGGGGACGCCTTCATGGTAGACGGTGGTGGTTTCGGCCCACGTGCTGAAGGTGTCCTCGCCCTCGGGCACGGACCACCACATGCGTCCGGGGCGGGAGAAATCTTCGGACGGGCCGGTGTAGTAGATGCCGCCGTCGTGGGTGGGGGCGATCCGGCATTCAAGCGTCCGCATGATCTCCGGGATGTCGAACTGCGTCCCTGCCAACTCTGCCATGGCCGTGTCCGAGAGCTTTTGCATCCACTGCGTCAACGCCGCCGTGCCGTGCAGCATCCGGGCAGGATCGTCATTGAGCAGTTCCTTGGCTTCCGTGATGGACGCGCCAGGCCTGAGCTGCTGTGCCACGGCCTGCTGCTCGGCAATGACCCGGTCCAGTTCCGCCACACCCCAGGCGTACGTTTCCTCAAGGTCGACGGCGGAGCCCAGGAACGTCCGTGACGCCAGTGCGTAGCGTTCCCGGCCCACGGCATCCGCCTCGGGTGCCAACGGCAGCAGTTCATCGCGCAGGAACGCAACGAGGACTCCGTAACCGCTGCGGGCCAGCTCCGCATTGGCGAGCAGCGCAGTGGTGAGCGCGGCCGGGAGGGAGGTCCGGGCGTCGTGCTCGCCACTGGAGGCGGATGTGGAATCAGCTGAAGGGGAGTCCAAGGCGGCTTCGTGAGCCAGAGTGAGGAAGAAGCCGTCGGGGGCAGCATGGCGTTCGCACTGCTCGATCACGGTGCTCACCTGCCGCCGGGCCGCGACAAGACCGCGGCCAGTACCTGCGCGCAAGGATGCGATGTAGCCGTCAATGGCTGCCGGAACGTTCGCCAGCCGGGCGGAGATGTGTTCCCAGTGGGTGAGCGTGGCCGTGGGCATCAAATCGAAAATGGCCCGGATTTCCTGCGCAGGGGAGGCGATGTTGTTCAGATCTGCCAGCGGCCAGCCGGTCTCGTGCAGCTCAACGTCCAGGCCCAGCCGCTCGCGCATGGCGTGCAGGGTGGTCCTGTCCACCGCATCCTCCGGCGCCAAGCCATCCAGCTCGGCCAGGGCATGGCGGGCGGCGTTGGCTGCAGCCTCAAGCCCGGCGGGGGAGAAGTCGCGGTATTCGCTCTCATGCCCGGGCCTGCCCAACTCAGTGGCAAAGCCGGGATCAAGCTCAAGCAGCCGGTCCGTGTAGATGTTGGCAGCGGAGTCGACGGCGGTGGCGGGACGGGAGGGAGGAGTTGTGTCGGGGCTCATGGTTTGAGCCTAGTTGCTTCAGGACGGGCGGGGCCAAGGCACGCCTGCGCGGGCCAATGACTGCAATACTTAGAAACGTGTCAGCTACTTCGTCAGTCGCCGCAACGGTTAAGAAATCCTTGCGGCTGGACTTCTCCCAGTCGGATCCGGTCGTGGCCGCGCGCAACGCCGTCGGAATCGCCGTGCCACTGGTGATCGGTGTGGCCGTCGGGAGTATTCCCGTCGCCGTCTTTGGCGGGGTCGGGGCCATGTTTGCCGCCTTTGCCGACAGGCCCGGAAGCTACCGGCTGCGGCTCTCGCGGATGGGCATGACGTCCTTGGCTGCGGGCATTGGCGGAGGACTGTCCGTGCTGACCTCGCACTCCGTCTTGCTCTCGCTGTTATTGATTGCGGTGTTTTCCTTCACCAGTGGCATGCTCATGTCGCTGGGCCCCGTCGTGGCCCAAATCGGCATCGCCGGCACGGCGGTGGCCATTGTGCTCAACAGGTTTGAACTCCCGCCTGCCAGCGCGCTGGGCATCGGCGCCGTGGTGGTTGCCGCCGGACTGTTTCAAGCTCTTCTGGCTATTGCCGGTTGGCCGGTACACCGGCATGCCCCTGAACGAGCCGTCCTGGCTTCCGTCTACGAGGCGCTGGCGACGCGCACGCGCTCCCCTCATCCAAAAATGATGACGCCGGGTGCCGGAGTGAAGCTGGACGCCGCACGGACCACCATCACCGGCTTCGGGCACGGACACGGTCCCAGCATGCAGTCCTACCGCGGCCTGCTCGATGAGGCAGAGCGGATCCGGTTGGAAGTCATCGCGCTGGCCTACTGCCTTGAGCGCTTCGAAAGGGCTGAACGTTCCACGCAGGCCGACGCTGTCCACGCGCTGCTACTGGCGACCGGTTCGGTCCTTGACTCCGTGGCCGAATCCCTGCGCAAAGGCAAGGTATTCGATGACTCCATGATGGAACCCGTAGTCGAAGCAGTGGAACGGCTGCGGGATATCATCGGAGACCATCCCGACTCGCCAACGGGCCGGTTCGCCTCCCTTCACGCCCGGGCCCTAGCTGGGCAGTTGCGCGCCTGTGCACGCATGGTGACCCCCGGCGCCGTGGAGGGCCGGATCGCTGAAAAACCCGTGACCGTAGGTGGGATCAGGGTTGCCGTTCAAGCCCCCTTCGACACGCTGCGCGCCAACCTGAGGCTGGATTCGGCCATTTTCCGGCACGCCATGCGGCTGGCTGTGCTCGTCACCGCCACGGACGGGTTGGCCCGGCTGCTGCCGGGCAGCACCCGCGGGTACTGGATCTCGCTGATGGTCCTGCTGCTGTTGCGTCCCGACTTTGCCGCGACGCTGCTGCGCACCACCGCCCGGCTGGCGGGCACCCTCTTGGGGCTGGGCATCGGCACCGCCGCCACGTTCCTGGTGGGCAGCGGGAACCCGTATGCGCTAATTGCCCTGGTTGTCATCTTTGTCTTTGGGGTCAGGATCTCCGGCACACCCAACGCGTTTTTCATGAGCATTTGGACGGCTGCCTACCTGGTGGCCCTGCTGGATCTGTCAGGCATTCCGGCGTCGGACGTGGTGGTGCCGCGCCTCGTGGACACCGTGCTGGCCGGTATCCTGGCCGTGGCCGCCACCGTTGTTTGGCCTGCCTGGGAACGCAGCTACCTGCCGACGCGGCTCGCCGAGCTGCTGGCTTCCTATCGCCGCTATCTGGCGGCGGTGTCTGACCCCGCGGTGAGCAAGGCTAGCATTGATGCGGCCAGAATTGCCGCGCGGTTGGCCCGTTCCAATGCCCAAACGTCCTTGGATAGGACCCGGGCCGAACCCGTGGCTGGCCTGGCCGCGCTGTACGTGGGCGAGGGTCTGCTGGTCCAAAGCCACCTGTTCATCCAGGCCGCCATGGTCATTGACGCGGCCCGGCTGTCCGTTTCGGCGGCGAAAGTCCCCGTCGAGCGGGTGCTGGCGCCGCTGGAGCCCTTTGTTGCCGACGCCACCACAACGCTCACGGCGTGCGAGGCGGCCGTGCTCGCCGGGGTTCCTGCCCGCGGCGCCGTCAACCTGCGCGACTCCTACACCCGGCTGGCCGAGAGCCTGCCCGAGATTTCGCCGCAGTCCGCTACCGTGCAGCCAGCCATCCTTGATGCGGCGGATAGGATCGCCAACTCGGTGGACACCATGGTGCACCTGCTGCGCGAACGATCCGCCGCCACTTCGGACTAGAACCGGTTGGTTAGCGCCCCGAAGACCGGCGCCACGCACCCGCACCGGGCTTGGGCGGCAGGTGCAGTTGCTCCCGACGCGCCCAATGCCGGCTCGGGGCCGGTGAATCGTCGTTCTCGGCAGCGGATTGCAGGGCAAGCACGACGGCGGTCACGGCCGCAAGTTCTTCAACGGTCGGCTGTCCGTGACTCACCGAGAGCAACGGCTCCGCTGCGGAAGTTTCAGCCGGCTCGGCCACCGGTGTCTGGTCGTTCGTCACAGCGGAATGTTCCCGTGCTTCTTGGCGGGTAGGCTTGCCCGCTTGTCACGCAGTGCCCGCAGGCCCTTGATGAGCTGGATGCGCGTTTCAGACGGGGCGATCACGGCGTCGACGTAGCCGAGCTCAGCTGCTTGGTACGGGTTCAGCAGTTCGTCCTCGTAGTTGCGCACGATCTCGGCACGGCGGGCTTCAACGTCGCCGCCGTCGGCCGCCACGGCGGCAAGGTCACGCCGGTACAGGATGTTCACGGCACCTTGTGCGCCCATCACTCCGATCTGTGCCGTGGGCCAGGCCAGATTCAGGTCAGCGCCGAGCTTCTTCGAGCCCATGACAATGTACGCTCCGCCGTAGGCCTTGCGGGTGATGACGGTCAGCTTGGGCACAGTGGCTTCGGCGTATGCGTAGAGCAGCTTGGCGCCGCGGCGGATGATGCCCTGGAATTCCTGGTCCTTGCCGGGCAGGAAGCCGGGGACGTCAACGAGCGTGATGATGGGGATGTTGAACGCATCGCAATTGCGCACAAAACGGGCTGCCTTTTCGGAAGCCGCAATGTCAAGGGTCCCGGCAAACTGCATGGGCTGGTTGGCCACAATGCCCACCGTGTGGCCTTCAATGCGTCCGTAGCCGATCATGACGTTGGGTGCGTACAGTGCCTGCATCTCCAGGAAGTGCCCGTCGTCGAGGATCTGCTCGATCAGGGTGGACATGTTGTACGGGTGGTTGGCCGAATCAGGGATCAGCGTGTCCAGGGCGAGGTCGGCGTCGTCGAGCTCCAGCTCCTGCTCATGCTCGACGACGGGCGGCTCGGCCAGGTTGTTGGCAGGCAGGAAGTCAAGGAGTTCGCGGACAAACTCAATGGCGTCGGCTTCATCGGTGGCCAAATACGTGGACGTTCCGGTGTTGGCGTTGTGCTGGCGCGCCCCACCCAGGGTTTCCATGTCCACATCCTCGCCGGTGACGGTCTTGATGACGTCCGGGCCGGTGATGAACATGTGGCTGGTCTTGTCCACCATGACCACGTAGTCGGTCAAAGCGGGGGAGTAGGCCGCCCCGCCTGCACACGGGCCCATGATGAGGGAGATCTGCGGAACCACCCCGGAGGCGTGGACGTTGTTGCGGAAGATGTCGGCGAACATGGCCAGTGAGGCCACGCCTTCCTGGATGCGGGCGCCGCCGCCGTCGTTGATGCCCACCACGGGGCAGCCGTTGCGCATGGCAAATTCCTGGACCTTGACGATCTTTTCACCATTGACTTGGCTCAATGAGCCGCCATAGACGCTGAAGTCCTGGCTGAAGACGGCTACGAGCCTGCCTTCGACAGTGCCGTAGCCGGACACGACGCCGTCGCCCAGCGGCTTCTTCTTGTCCATGCCAAACGCGGTGGAACGGTGCACGGCGAGCGCGTCGAACTCCACAAACGAATCGGGGTCAAGCAGCAGGTCGATGCGCTCGCGGGCCGTATTGCGGCCCTTGGCGTGTTGCTTTTCAATGGCCGCTTCACCCGAGGGCTTTTCCGATTGAGCCATCCGGTCGCGGAAATCGGCAATTTTGCCTGCTGTCGTTGAAAGATCGTGGCTCATTGATACTCCGGCTCGTTAGTGTGGAAGCGGGCGACCCTTAAGTGGGAACCGCACAAAAGGGCAATCTCAAGGTTCATTCTAGTAACGGTAACTGCCCTTGCGTGTGTAGGAACCCTACAAAGTCGCCCGATTTCTCTCTGACGTTCCTCCAGCGCGGCGTTCCTTCCCGGCTCGGGGCTGGGATGGAGGGCGGGGAGTGGAGCTCCACGGCCGATAAGATTGATGCCATGACCGTTGCCCCACCTTTCCCTGCCCAGCCTGCGCTCAAGCCCTCCGTGTTGCGGGCTGCGTTGATGCACCCGGCAGGCACCTTCGCCAAGGTGGAAGTAGTGGGCTCAACCGGCTCCACGAATACTGTTTTGGCGGCCAGCGCCGCCGCACCTAGCCAATGCTGGCCCGATCTAAGTGTGTTGATTGCCGATGCCCAGGACGCCGGACAGGGCCGGATGGGCAGGTCCTGGGAGGTTCCGGCAGGAGCAGCCATGATATCCAGTGTGTTCCTGCGTCCCAGCGAGCAAGCCCATCATGCAGGCGCGAATCCGACTTCTACCGCTACCGCTTTTGCCGCAACCGGCTATGGGTGGCTTTCCGTGCTGGCCGGCATGGCACTGTGCCATGCCGTGCGCTCCTGCACAGGTGTTCCCGCCGAGCTGAAGTGGCCCAACGATGTGGTGGTGCGCGGCCGCAAGCTTGCCGGAATTCTCGCGCAGGTGGTGGCGGCGCCCAGCGTTGCGGGAGGCTCCAACATTGCCGGAAGTGGCAGCGCTACGGTGGGTCCCGGCGTCGTGGTGGGGGTGGGGGTCAATGTCAGTGCGCGCGCCGATGAGCTGCCTGGTGACAGGGCCACGTCCTTGTTGCTGGAAGGTGCGGTGGAGTTGGACAGGAACGTGCTGCTGCCGGCGTACCTGCTGAAGTTTGCAGACCTTTACCGGGAGTTTGTTGCCGTGGGCGGGGATGCCACGCGCCCTCTGGATGGCGGGTCAAGTGTGTTGGAATTGGCGCAGCTGCATATGGGGACGTTGGGTCAGGAGGTGCGGGCGGAGCTTCCCGGCGGGGCCATGCTGTATGGAACGGCCACCGCCTTGGCCGACGACGGGGCGTTGGTGCTGCGCGATGCGACCGGGGCACGCCACACAGTCAACGCCGGGGATGTGATCCACCTGCGTCGGACGGGATCCGGCGGCACGGTCAATTATGCATAACTGGCTGCTTGAGGGTGAACAGGTTGAAATCCGCTGCCGGCAACATTCGCGGATCCTGATCTGGCCGATCACGGTGGCACTGGTGCTGGTTTATGCTTTATTCGCCGGGCTGGCCCAGCTGCAGGCGGCGCCTTTTTCACGATGGGCGCCCGGCGCCGAGGCATGGCGGGAGTCGGCCGTGATGGTGCTGGTCGCCGTCGGCATCCTGGTGCTGCTGGTGTATCCCGTGCGGCGAGTGGTGCGCTGGGCCAATACCCGATACGTGCTGACGAACAAGCGGCTATTGGTTCGGCGCGGGATTTTTGGCAGGATCAAGGAAGCCCATGTGCTTGAGCAAGTCCAGCAAGTGGTGCCCGTACAGAGATGGCGGCAAAAGATGGTGGGTTCCGGGGACATTCAGCTGCACATGTTGGCAGGGCGCGTGCGTACCGTCTCTGAGGTGCCCCAGTTGAAGCGCTTTAATGAAGAAACTCAAAAAGCATGGACAAGAGTGTTTCGAGCTGCCATTCAGCAAACACTCCGTCAAGGGGACTACTCTGGTGAGGTTGGAATGAACGAGAAGGAGCTGCGCGAGCTTGGAAGAGACTACTGATCCACCCGAGCCAACGCTGCCTCCAGCAACACGTAATCAAACGCGCGACCTGGAGGCACAGCTTTTAGGCGGTGAACGGACGCTCAAACGCCGTGACGTGGCTGCCGGGGCCGGTGTTTCGCTGCTCTCTGCCCGGAAAATTTGGCGCGCCATGGGCTTCCCCAACTTAGGCGACGACGACGTGGCCTTTACCCCGCGTGACCAGGACGCCCTGAAAACCGTGGTCACCATGGTCAGGGAAGGGCTGCTAACGGAAGAAACCGCGATTTCCGTGACCCGTTCCATCGGTCAAATGACTGACAGGATGGCCGTCTGGCAGATCGAGGCCCTCGTGGAGGACCTCGTGGCCGAACACGGCATCAGCGATGCTGAAGCGCGCCGGGCCGTTGTCTCGGAGCTGCCCAACCTGATTGCCCCGCTTGAAGAACTGTTGGTGTATTCCTACCGACGCCAGCTCAACGCAGGAATCCAGCGCCTGGCGGTGCGGGCCGAGGAAGGCCTGGCCGCCAGTGAACTGGGGCGTGGCGGCGACGAGGACGATGCGCCACTGCCTTTGGCCCGCGCCGTGGGCTTCGCGGACCTTGTCAGCTACACCTCCCTATCTCGGCGCATGAACGAAAAGACGCTGGCCCGTCTGGTGCAGCGATTTGAAAACGTCTGCTCGGACATTATTAGTGTTGGCGGCGGCAGGCTGGTGAAGACCATCGGAGACGAAGTCCTGTTCAACTGTGAAACACCCGTCGCCGGGGCCCAGATTTCGCTGGCGTTGGCCGAAGCCATGGCAGCGGACGACTTCCTGCCCGAAGCGCGCGTGGCCATGGTCTGGGGCAGGGTCCTTTCACGTTTGGGGGACATTTACGGCCCCACCGTCAACCTCGCAGCAAGGCTGACCTCCCTGGCGCAACCGGGCACGGTGCTGGTTGACTCCGTGACGGCCTCGGCCCTGACCAACGACGACAGGTTCGTGCTGACCCAGCTGCCGGTGGAGAACGTGCGCGGCTTTGGCGAGATCGCCCCCGTGCTGCTGGGGCGCGGCACGGGCAAGGGCATCGTCGTCGACTAAACCGCGCAGCAGGATCTCCGCCGACCCATTGCCCACGGCGTGCCGTGCTGGCGGCGGGCCGTGGAATTTCACACGCCGCCGCCAGCATGGCACGCCCTCAGCCGCGAGTGGTTTGACTCTGACCGTGCCAATTAGTCCATTCGACGTATAATAGCCGGGGGCGTCTTTGACTTTGGCCGCGCCGCAACGGGGGGAGCCACAGGACCACTTCCCCTGCGAAGACAGGTTTTGGGAGTTAGTTACATGGCATTGCAGGCACTCACGGGAAGATCCTTGCGCAAAAAGGACATTTTCGGGATCTCCGGAACATTCCTGGTGGCAGCATCCCTCGTCACAGGTGCCGTGGTGTACCCCGGCTTTGCCACTGCCGACGTGGACCTCAACGACGGCAGCGTCTGGGTGACGAACCGCGCCGACGGGCTCGTGGGGCACCTCAATGACCAGTCCAAGGTGCTCGACGGCGGATTCAGCGCCACCACCACCGGTTTTGACGTGGTGCAAAATGCCGGAAACGTGTTCATGAGCGGCGACGGCGGGAACCTGCTGAACCC
>NZ_JAUNVV010000063.1:15909-21257 GCF_030540645.1 Arthrobacter sp. | reverse complement strand
GCTGCTTGTTCCAGCGACCGGGCGGATACATCCGTGCCGAGGATCCGGGTGAAGAAGCCGTCCTTTTGCATCCGGCGCAGCAATGCGCCCGACCCCGCACCAACATCCACTACCTGCCGGGCACCGCAATCCTTCAGCGCCGCCATGACCGCCTCCGCCCGCTGCACGCGCAACGGCTGTGATGAAGCGCCAGCTGAGGCATTCGGGGAAGGGGGCAGCGCCGTCGTACTTTCTACGGGTGGAGTGCCTTCTTCTGCAATGAGTGCATCGGCCACGGCCACCAGGTCCTGCTGGTGGGCGAGATACCGACGGGAGATCAGGCCCCGTTCGGGGTGCCCGGGCAGCCAGCCCTCGCCTTGGCGCACCAACTTCTCAGCCTCGTCATCACTGACCCAGTAATGTTTGCTGTCATCCAGCACCGGCAGCAGGACATAGAGCTGGCGCAGGGCCAGATGCAAAGGGACCGTGCCGGTGAGCGCCAGGGAGCTGTAGCGGGAGTCCTCCCACAAGGGGTAGTCCGGATCCAGCGCGATGGGCTGCTGCTCAACTGTCCAGCCCAAGGGGGAGAACAAACGCTCGGCCAGATCGTTCCCGTCACGGCCTCGGGTGGAGATCACCGGCACGGAAAGTTGCAGCGGCAGCGGCGTGTCGGCCAGCTCCGGGTGGGCTTCGCTGGTGGGTGTCATGGCGTTTCGCAGCACCCTGCCCATGGCGACGGACAGCAGGCTGGAAGCCGTGTAGGGCCGGTCATTGATGTAGTAGTCGAGTACGCCGTTGTCGCCGCGGAAGCGCTTGTTGCGGACCAAGCCGATGGCGTCGACCTCCAACAGCAGGGCCGCGGTGGTTCGCAGCGGTGAATACTCCGGGTAGAACACGTGCGCACTGCCAACGGGCAGCTCAAAGGTTTGCAGACGCCCGGGGTGCTTGCGCAGCAGATGGGACAGCGCCGTGGCGTCGATGGGGGAGTCAGCCCCCGGCTCGAGGGTGATGGTGATCAGCAATGTCCCGCCTTCCAAAGTCCTTTGCACGGCAGGCTTTCAACCGGGCATTGTGAACCACGTTACTGCAGAGTGTTGCCCGGGCGGGCCATGCGGCGCCAGTCGGTAGGGTGGGTGCATGGAAAAGACATCCCGGCAGATTGTTGAGCCGGAACTGGTGAGGTACGGGGCAGCGGACCCGCAGTTCATTGAGCTGTGGGCGCCACGGATAGAAACCCCGAGAGGGTACGCCATCCTCATCCACGGCGGCTACTGGCGGGCCCGGTGGGACGCGACGCTTATGCACCCCCTGGCCCACGATCTGCTGGCCCGCGGCTGGGCCGTGGCGAACATCGAGTACCGCAGTGTTGGCAATGGCGGTGGCTGGCCTGTCACGCTCGACGACGTACTGGCTGGCATCCGCTGTGCCAAGGACGCGCGCCCGCAGTGGTGTGCCTCGGGTGCCGTCGTCACTGTGGGTCATTCAGTGGGGGGTCAGCTGGCGCTGCTGGGTGCCCACCTTGCCGACGCCGTCGTGGCACTGGCACCGGTGACCGACGTGCGGCGTGTCGACGCCGAAGAGCTGGATGACAACGCAGCCCTCGCCTTCATGGGTGGGCACTATGCTGACATGCCGGCGGCCTACGAGCTGGCCTCACCGGTGTGCCAGGTGCCCATTGACAGGCCCATACTTGTCATCCAAGGGGATATTGACGTTTGGGTCCCGGCAGGGCACTCGGAGCACTTCGTTGCCGCCGCGCTCGCGTCGGGGGACGTTGTCGACTTCCGGCAGTCCACGGGCCCGGACCACATGGAGGCGATAGACCCGGCGGCACCGCATTGGGAAGGCGCGGTACGTTGGATGGAGGAGCGCTGTTCTGTGGAGCAGCAATGACTGCCCGGAGCGCCGCCCGGGCGGAGCGCCGCCGTCGAGCATTGAGCCAAGCCCGGATCTAGCGGGAACCGACGACGGAATTGACGAAGGCCTTGCTGGCCAGTGCGTGGGATTCGCTGATCTGCTGGAATATCGCAACGCCTTCGCCACCTGGCCAATCGGAGGGGAGGCAATCGGTGGGCAGCCCGGGGTCTAGATAGGGAATCATGCGCCAGCGGTCAATCAAGTTCACATAGGTGGCAAACGTGTGGGGGTTGGCTCCCACCTCACCCGCGGGGATGTGTTCGTGGAACTTGATGAAGTCCCGATACAGGGCTGCAACAGCGTCAAGATCCCACCAACCGGCGACCACATCGCGCAGTTCCCCGGTGACGTGCGGGCGCGAGGTGGTGAACAGCACCGCCCGTCCGCCCAGGTCCAGTGACTCCAGGATCTCTTCGATCTCCTTGCGCAGATAGTCGGGAGCGACCCACAGACCGGGGGAGACCATACCGCACCCGATCCAATGCAGCTGACGACGCAACTGATGCCGACGCTCGCGTTCTGACTCCGGCAGGGAAAAGGAGATCAAGCACCAGGGGTCGTCGGCATCCATGGACCGGGGGTTGTGGATGCGCCTGTCACCACGCTCCAACATCCGTCCCGCTCGTGAATCCAGCTCATACCCGGCCATCCCCTCACGCGCCGCAGCAACCACCACGCCCTTCTTCCGCAGCCGCGTCAACGCGGTGCGTGTCAGAGTTGCCGGGACCTCCATGGCCTGCATCAGTTCAACCAGGGTGGTGGATGCCATCCATCCACCGGCCTCCCTCAGGTACAAACCTATGACTGTGCGCAACACGGAAGTGGTGCTGCCGGGTCTGGAGTCCATGTCATCCAGAACCGCCGTCACTGCAGTGATACCAGGACGTCCCGGATTGCCTCAATGCCCCGCTGCACCTCGGCAAAGCTGGTGCTTAGCGGTGAGAGGCCAATGCGCAGTCCATGTGGCGGGCGAAAGTCAGGAATCACGCCTTGCTCCCACAGACGAGCTGTGACATCGGCGAACAGCGGATGGTTCACGCTCACATGGGATCCGCGTTGCGACGGCTCGCGGGGACTGGCGATTTCCACGCCGAGTGGTACCAGCAGCTCCTCCGCCAGGGCAATGGCGTGCTCGGTCAGTGCGATCGATTTCTCCCGTATGGCGGCCATTCCGACGTCGGCAATCAGCTCGGTCATGTCCTTCAGCGGCTGCATGGCCAGGATGGGCGGAGTGCCGGTGATGAAGCGCCGCACGTTGGCAGCTGGCTCGAAGTTGGCCGACATCTCGAAAGGATCCGACGCACCCATCCAGCCCCAGATCGGTTGCCGCAGCCGGGAAACCAGAGAGCTGTTGATGTAAGCCAGTGCGGGGGCGCCGGGACCACCGTTGAGGTACTTGTACGTGCAACCCACGGCAAGGTCCACGCCCCAGGCATCAAGTTCCAAGGGGACGGAGCCCACGGAATGGCTCAGGTCCCACATCATCAACCCGCCAGCGTCCTTGACCAGACGGGTGATCGCCGGGGCGTCGGCCAGGGATCCCGAGCGGTAGGCAACATGGCTGAGCAGGACTACGGCAGTGTGGGGCCCGACGGCGGCCGCAACATCCGCTGGTGTGACACCCGCCGTGGGATCCGGATCAATCCACACGATCTCCGCGTCGCGCTCGGCGGCGATGCCCTCGACGATGAAGCGGTCGGTGGGGAAGTTGTCCCGGTCAATGACGAGTTGGTTGCGGCCGGGCTGTCCTTCCAGCCCCGCACGCAGCAACTTGTAGAGCAGCACGGACGTCGAATCGCCGATGAAGGTCTGCCCCGGAGCTGCACCCAGAACAACGTCGCCGAGCCGGTCGCCGACCACCGTGGGCTCGTCCATCCACTTCTCGTCCCATGATCTGATGAGACCGGTGCCCCAATCGCCCTGGATAAAAGTGGCAAGACTGGCGGCCGTCACCCGCAACGGCCGCCCCAGTGAGTTGCCGTCAAGATAGGCAATCACGGAACCGTCCTTGGGTTCGACAAAGCGCTCGCGGTAAGCGGCCAGTTGGTCACTGGCATCAAGCTGTTTGCTGGTGGGTGGGGAAAGCTCCGTGTTGCTGGTCATCGTAGGTGTCCTTCGTGTGACTTGTGACGGGCGTGGTGAGGCGGGGCGTGAGGCTATTTGCCGATTTCGGTGCGGACCGCGAAAAGTTCGGGGAAGAACGTCAGGTCCAGGGCCCGCTTGAGGAAGGCCACGCCCGAGGAGCCGCCGGTGCCGGTCTTGAAACCGATGATCCGCTTGACGACGCTCATGTGGCGGAACCGCCAGGCTTGGAAGTTGTCTTCAAGGTCCACCAGATCCTCGCACGCTTGGTAGAAGCTCCAGGGGGTGGTGACCGACTCATAGATTTCCATGAACACAGGGATGAGCGATTCGTGGAAAACCCACGCTTCGCTGACGTCCCGCTCAAGAACGCTGGCCGGAATGGAGTAGCCAGCACGGGCCAGTGCGTGCAGGAATGCGTCGTAGACGGTGGGCTCATCCAGGAGTGTGGAGAGCAGTGTGTGGGCTTCCGGATCTGATTCAAAGACCTTGAGCATGCCGCGGTGCTTGTTGCCCAAGATGAATTCAACAGCCCGGTATTGGAAGGACTGGAATCCGGAGGCCGAGCCGAGTACTCCGCGGAATTGGGCGTACTCACGTGGGGTGAGTGTGGCCAGTACCGACCACTGCTCGGTGAGGGTCTTCTGGATGTGCTTGACCCGGGCGAGGCACTTCAGGGCCTTGCCGATTTCGTCATGGTCCATCAAACGGCGGCATTCGTTGAGCTCGTGGAGGATGAGCTTGAGCCAGAGTTCGCTGGTCTGGTGCTGGATGATGAAGAGCATCTCATCGTGGTGCTCGGGAGAGCTCACAGGGTGCTGTGAAGAGAGCAGGCGATCCAGATCCAGATAGCTTCCATAGGACATGGTGTTGTGGAAGTCCGTGTGCATCGTACTTTCGATATCGCGGACGCCTTCAGGTGTGTGCATGTTGGGACAGCTCATCAGCTGACTATATCAATATATCGACGGACGTCACAAGGATGAAATTGGCCATTTCGATATGGGCGGAGCCTTTGGAATGACCGGTATCTCCAGCCGTGCAGGGTGTTCGACATCCCAGTGCAGGGTGCAGCGGCCGCGGGGGCTGGAGGCATAGCGCGCCGGGAAATGGCCGAAGAGTGGATTGAGTGGTTCCAGGTAACGGCCGGCCACCAGCAGGCGAAGTGAGTCACCGGCACGGAACAGCGTCGATGATGGCGAGAGCGGGATGTCCAGTTGGACGAGCTCGCCTGGTGAGACCAGCTGCCGTGTCAGGAACGCATGGTCCGGTTGGTGCGGGACTGTTGTGGTGGGGTCGAGTTCGCGCATGGACATGCGCAGCCGCCCGGTCGCCACGCGGTCGCGGCCGTAGCCGTAGGAACCCTCGAA
>NZ_JAUNVV010000063.1:13782-15809 GCF_030540645.1 Arthrobacter sp. | reverse complement strand
GCCGGAAGTCGGTACTGATCCGGGCCACACGCTTGCTGGCTGCCTGCCAGATTCGACTGAATCCTTTCTCGGCGACGCCGCCCGGGGTCATGAAATCGCGGTAGATGTCGCTGAAGCCCTCCCAGGGGCAGATTGCCTTCAGGCTGGGCGGATGCAACGCCGCCGCCTTGTATTGCGAGATGGCCAGATAGGACACACCCAGCATGCCGACATTGCCGTTGGACCAGGGTTGGGCCCCCGCCCATTGGATCAGGTCGTAGCTGTCTGTGGCTTCTGCATCCGTGAACAGTGAACCGGTGCCATCGGAGGTGCCTGCACCGCGCTCATCCGCATTGATCACGGCGTACCCCTGGGCAACCCACCAAGCAGGATCCGGGGCCTCCCACCCGGTCAGGTCCGAGATCTGGATCGGCTCCGATTGATTCATGATGCGAAACTGCACGTTCAGCTTCCAGCCGCGGCGCGTCTTCGTCGGCACGGCATCCTTGCCATAGGGGTGCACGGACAAGATCACGGGGAAGGGCCCGGCCCCTGCCGGACGGTAGACGTTGACGCGCAACACGACGCCGTCACGCATCGGTACCGCCACATCAAGTTCTCGCAACACCTGTGCCGACGCGGGCACCACGGTCACCGGTGGGCGGATGGCGTTGCGGATACGCCGACGCGCGTAGGCTGCCCGGCCAGGCCGCCGCCAGGGCACATCTCGATTTTTGAATGTCATCTTGACCCCACTCTCAACCGGCGTGGCGGAAATGACATCGCAGCTACGTATGCTCAAACCCGCTTACCCATTTTACCGCTCGCGGTACTAGCTGATGGCGTACGTCAGCAGTGCAATCAGGGCATAGGCAAGCATGCCGTTGAGGATGTAGGCCAGTGTCTTCCAGCCTTCCCTCCCCAGCCGGCAAAGTAGTGCTCCCAGTGCGAGGACCAGGCCAAACAGCACCAGCGAAAGAACGCTGTCTTCACGTGGGTTCTCGAAGAGTCCGCCGCCCGCCCTCCAGATGCTCGAGCCGATTGCCAAGCCTGCACCGGCAATCCCGAGCACCGCCATTTCCCACCGGAGAAAGTTTCCGGGCCCGGCGCCCTTGGCTGGCAGTCCACCGCGAATGATTGCTTTGCGTTGCGGGTGAAACAACACCAGCGGTACACACAGAACTACGGTCATCACTACCGCTAGAAGCGTCATCTCAACGAGGCTGGTACCGGCCCAGAGGGCGGTAAACATGGAGGCCCAGGAACACATCAACAGCCCTGCAGCAAGCCAACTGACCAATCCCGAAACTCCCAGCGGGTGGACCAGCAGGATCAACGCAGCAATTCCAAAGGCAAATTGGAAAAGAGTGACGGCAGTATCCGGTACCAGAAACAAGTCAGCGTGCCTGTCCCAACCGAAGTCGAAGCCGTCGGTTTCCGTGTAGGGCATCCAAGGGTGGAGCATCTTCCGCCATTCCTCAAAGAAGATGAGGAAGAGAAATGCCACCAAGGCGGCAAAAGCTCGAAACGCCAACAACGACCAACTGAAGCGTCGACCTTTACGTGAGGTGCTGGCTGGCTGCGTCAACATGGGGGATTCCTAAGCTGCTATTGGCTGAAGAACATCGGCCGGGAAAGCTTGCCGAAGTGGGGGTGCTTCCATGCTCACGCAGGCGCGCCATGCCTGCCAGTGGACCAGGTCCCGGACACCCGGGCAATGCGCCCGGGTTACTTGGGACTCAGGACTCTTGCCTGGCAGGCGGCCCTGGCGAATTCGTCGCGGCCGTGACGCCCGGAAGGAAGGCCTCTATAGTGGGATATAGATCACATGCCCGTATTCCGCTGGCATGCCTTGTTAAAGGAGAAAGGGCAATGACGCCTAAATCTCAATCCATGGTTCCTTCAGGAGAAAATTCGACGTCGGAGCGAACCGTAGCTGCCGGGATGAGCGTGTGCGTGGAGGCCTCCAGTCAGCATCCTGCTGACTGGGGCAGGGCCTTGGCTACCGCCATCAGCCAGCTGGTCGAGCAGATCATTGACACCACCGG
>NZ_JAUNVV010000063.1:0-13682 GCF_030540645.1 Arthrobacter sp. | reverse complement strand
GCTGGCCGCGCGGCTTGACGCGCTCAAGGGTTCCGACGTCGTCGTGCTCGGACTGCCTAGAGGCGGTGTTCCCGTCGCCGCCGAGGTTGCGAAGGCCCTCGACGCCCCGCTTGATGTGATCGTTGTGCGCAAACTCGGGGTGCCGTTCCAGCCAGAAGTGGCGATGGGCGCGATCGCTGAGGGCGGCGTGCGCGTTCTCGATGACAGGGTGCTCGCGGCGGCGCAGGTGTCGGAGGCGGAGCAGCGCGAAGTGGAGGACCGGGAGTGGATGGCCCTTGAGGCACGTAGCGTGCGGTTGCGCCGCGGCAGGCCGCGGATCGATCTTAAGGGCTGTGTGGTCGTCATTGTCGACGACGGTATCGCTACGGGGTCGACGGCGCGGGCGGCCTGCCAGGTTGCCCGCCATCTGGGTGCCGCACGGGTGGTGCTTGCGGTGCCTGTCGGGCCGCGCGACACCGTGGAACACTTCGTGGACGCTGACGAGGTGATCTGCGTCGTGACTCCGTCAAATTTCTTTCCCGTAGGTTCCTATTACCGGGATTTCTCCCCGACGAGTGAGGAGAAGGTGATCAAGTTTCTGGATGCGGCGGCGAGGCGTGGGCAGTTGGGGAAAGTCTAGGGTCGGCCTGCGATGCATCGATGCCGGTCGTCATGATCAGCCCGAGGGAAGCCGCGCAAGCAGCCAGCATTTTCATCAATTTTCCCGTCCTGGATCTGACGGCATTTTTCATGATGACTACTCCCAAGAAAGAACGGGAAGCAGGCTCATACCCCAGAGCTTCCACTTCTTTCTATCGGATACTTTTGTATATTTTTGGAAAAATTAGGCATGGGCTATCCATGAGTCAAGAGTGCATGACAAGTTCCGCGCTTCAACGCCCCGAACGGGTTTCCCGAGTGGCGGCCGATGGCTAACAAGCCCCACTGCGACCTGATGATGGCTGGAAATCAGGCCGTGTCCGGACCATTTGTCCTGTGCAAGTCAGTTTGCAGAACATGTTACGGATCCACTGCATCCAAAGTTTCGGCAGACCTTTTATCCATCCTTGACATCTGTAGACCAGCGGTCTGAACTGGTGGTCTAGAAAACGTTGGATCGAGGTTCCATCATGAACGTCTTGATTGTAGGTGCAGGTATTGCGGGCCCGACGCTGGCGTTCTGGCTGAACAAGGCGGGGCACCACGTCACCATCGTCGAACATGCACAGGAATTGCGCAGCGGCGGATACCTGATCGATTTTTGGGGTGCAGGGTTCGAAATGGCCGAGAAAATGGGCATTGTGCCCAAACTGCGGCAGCGCGGGTACGTCATGACGGAAGCCCGGGCCGTGAATCGCGAGGGCGGTCGAATAGCTTCCTTCAAGCCCGAGGCCATCATGGAATCGGTGGAAACCTATTTGAGTCTGGCCCGCTCCGACCTCTCGGCAGTGATCTACGAAGCACTTGGTGGTGCTGCCGAGCTGATCCTGGGCGACACGGTGGCAGACCTTGCCGACGATGGCGATCGGGTGAGGGTCAGCTTTGAGAGCGGGAGGACCGGAGACTTCGACCTGGTCGTCGGTGCCGACGGACTCCACTCCAAGGTAAGGCAGCTCGCCTTCGGCCCGGATGAGGGCTTCGAGAGATACCTGGGGCTGGTGGTCGCCGCGTTCGAAGCGACGGGGTATCCACAGCGGGACGAACTCGTTGCGATGATGTACGCCGACGTCGGCTTTCAGGCTGTTCGGCTTTCCCTGCGCGACGATAAGACGTTGTTCCTGTTTAGCGTCCGGCATGAGGGTGACGTACCAGCTGATCGCGCAGCACAGGAGGAGTTGTTGCGGGCAAAGCTCACGGGCAAGGGGTGGGAGGTGCCAGACATGCTCGATCTCATGGCCAAGGCCAAGGACTTCTATTTCGATTCCGTGAGCCAGATCCGGATGCGATCGTGGACGACTGGGCGGGTGGCTTTGGTGGGCGATGCCGCGGCGTGCCCCTCGTTTTTGGCGGGGCAGGGCTCCGCGCTGGCCATGGTCGGCGCCTACACGCTGGGAGCGGAACTCGCCTCAGGGGGTGACCATCGGGACGCATTCGCCCGCTATCAGGCGCGGCTGGCCCCGTTGCTGCGTTCCAAGCAGGATGCCGCCGTGGGGTTGGGGCTGGCGTTCGCACCGAAGAACAGACTTCAGCTTTTCGAAAGGAACACTGTGATGCGCTTGATGGGGCTTCCCAAGGTTGCCGACCTCGTGATGGGACGGAGCTTCCACGACGCGGTGGAGCTTCCTGCTTTTCCTGCGACGACGACAGCGCTGTAACGGGATGGTCAGGCCCCGATTTACGAAACTGCCGCAGAAGCAGCAGCAGTCCATTCTGCAGGCAGCGCTGGACGAGTTTGCCGCCCACGGATTCCACGAAGCCTCGCTGAACCGGATGATCGAGGCGGCCGGCATTTCCAAGGGAACAATGTACTACTACTTCGACGGCAAGGAGGATCTCTACACCTACGTCGCACGCACCGGACTGGCCGGGCTCTTTGTGCGTGTGGGTCCGCTGCCGGAACTGGACAGGGGAGGTGCCGATGAGTTCTGGTCCGTGCTGGAAGGCTACTACCTGAATTTGTTGCGGGCGCTTGCGGCCTCACCGCAGCTGGCGGCACTGCTGCGCGGGTGGACCGCTGCGTCGGGAACCCCCTCGTTCCAGGCCGCACAGGGCGACCTTGAGCAGGCCTCGATGCCCTGGATCGAGCAGGCACTCGCCACCGGTCAAGGCGTGGGGGCAGTGCGCGAGGATCTGCCACCGTCGCTGCTAATCGCCGTCGTGATGGGAATGGGCCAGGCAATGGATATCTGGCTCATGGCACAGCAGCCGGACGACGACGCGCTGCCGGGATTGGCCAGCAGCCTCATCGGTATGATCCGACGAGCGGTCAGTGCATAGGGAACATACTGGACTTCCCATCCTGACGCGTGCCGTCCGAGTTTGCAGATTGAAGGCGCCCTCGCTGTTGGCACCACCAGCTTTGGCATGGCGGCAAGTGCCAGGGTGCCCGACGGCGGCCGGCTCAGCAAGGCGGCCACCGCGGCCCTTGCGCAGCAGCTGTGCCACCTGCCCGTCCACATAACGGCAGATATTGAAGACGGGTACTCTGACGACCCCGTCGAGGTTGCGGAATTTGTGGCCCGGCTGGCGGTCGAGGGCGTGGTTGGCGTCAACATCGAGGACAGCAGGGACGGGCACCTGATCAATCCGGTAGCGGCTGCCGCCAAGATTGCCGCCGTCAAGCAGAGCACCCCGGGCGTGTTCGTCAATGCCCAGGTGGACAACCTCTGGTTCGCCGAAGAAGCCACCGTGGACGCCGTGCTGCTCCGCGCCCGCATCTACGCCAACGCGGGGGCGGATGGAATCTTTCTCCCTGGACTTGCCGTCTCGGAGGCAATCCGGAGCATCACCGCCGGGATTGGGCTGCCTGTCAACGTGCTGGCACACCAGTCGCTGACTGTTGCAGAGCTGGGCGAACTCGGGGTGCGGCGGGCTAGTTCCGGCTGCCACGCCCTATTGGGAGATGCAAAAGCGACTTCAGACCTTCAACCGCGAGTGACGTTGTTGGCGCGGCAGGAAGCCAGAAAAGACGTCTTGCGGGCCCCCGTGAGAACTCATCACACTTGCTGTTGGCGTGCACCTGAACTGCCACTGGTCTGTCAGCGAGACAGACATCACGATCGTGCTCTTGATGCCGGCAGCCAGTGTCGCAGCCTTTATTTGGAGCAAGCTTCCTGTCGAGGTTGTGGCTTTGTAAGTTGCGCTTGTCCAGTATGGGACCGGGGTCAGCTGCGCTGACGATGCATTTCCGGGCTTTGGTTCCTGCACAGTGCTCCTCATTGCCGCGCTGTTTGCGGTGGCCGAGGCCATCGATGTCTCCGGCGTCCACCGCATGGATGGGAGGACTACTCGTCAAATATGCGGGTACCCGCAGATCGCGCCTCCTGTAACTGATCATGGCATTCACGGCCGTTCTCAGTACGGTGATCAGCGTCAATGGAGCCGTGGTCGCATGGCTGCCCACGCAGGTTCCCTGCTTGTGCGGACCGGGTCTCCCGTGAACATTCTGAAATTGGAGGACACCCTTGTGCGTCTCCTGGTGTCCACCGGCGGTGCCCAGGTGGGAAGGCAACTTCGGCTGTGCTGCCTGCCGTCTCAGACGGTGTCCGCCTGCTCAGCGTCCAGTGTTTGCAAGACAATCCTGTGGATGGCACTGTTGTACGTGCCCGGGCATGCTGACTGACAGCGGCATATTGGTGGTCTTGGCACACCAACGCGCCGGCAAATCCTTCCGGGGGTGGGGAAAGCTGGTGGAATCACCCGACGCCATTCGCCGTCAAGCAGTTCCGCTGGGTCCGGTGCTATACCAACCTTGGTCATCGTTGCCTGCATGGTCCCGCTCTCAGGAGCCGCCGCCTAGACAGGTACTGCAGACATGCTGGCAAACGGCATTCTGCACTTCACTGGCGGAGACCGCCCCTATCTGCTGCTCGCCGGATTTTTTATCGTAACGGCCGTCATGGACCAACTGATCAGCAACACGGCGACGGCTCTGACTGTCACACCCATCGCACTTTCCGTGACAGTGGAAGCCGGGTCATCCCCCTTCGCAGTGCCTCTTTGTGTCAGCGTGGCATCCGCCTCGGCACTGCCGAGGCCCATTCCAAACCCCGGCCAGCACGGGGACCATGGTTCCTGCCGGCTACAGATTCGGCAACTACGTTCGACGCCGCCACCAAGGATTGCGTCGAGCGTCGCACTTCTGATGGGTTTGTGAGCCCAACGATGCGATGCGGCAGTTGGTTCAACTTTCTTTAGAACATCAACAATCTGTGTACGGGTACTGGAAGGCACTGGACGCCAACCGTGGAAAGCATTCCATCGGGACCTCCTATGACCCGGCCGTCAACGCGTGGGCTGATGGAGGTGTGCTGCACCATGTCGACGGATGGGCTCCGCCTCGTCGGCAGAGCAGTCGGCCCAGCTCAACTGAAGTTGGTTTGCTGTCGGCGGGGCCTGATCCCCAAAACCGTGAGCCTTTACATCGATGGCATTAAGTGAAAAGCCCCTCGCCGAGGAAGCCGCTGCCCGCCGCCGGGACGCCGGGCAGTGCAATGAAGTAGCCGCCGCCGAAGGGCTCTACGTAGTCGGTCATCGGCTCATCCACGAGGCGCAGCTGTGTGGCCTCGAACTGTTCCTGGATGTTCTGCTGGAAACAGGTGAAGATCAGCCCGGCCTGCATGTTGCCGTTGAGATCCACGCCGAGGTCATAGTTGTAACCACGGCGCAGAAGGCGTGAGGCATCGGTGGCCGTGGTGCGTGGGTTGGCCATCCTGATGTGGGCGTCCAGTGGCACATTCTGACCGTCGGGGTCGTTGGCATAGTCCGGCGCGTCGGTCTCCTTGGTCTGCCCCAGCGGGGCGCCGTTGGCGCGGTGGCGGCCAATCATGCCGTCCTGTTCGCCAAGGCCCACACGGTCCCAGAACTCCACGAGCATGCGGATGACACGGACCACCATGAAAGTCCCGCCGACGGCCCAGTCGGGCTGGCCGGAGTCCTTCGTGATCCACACACGGTTCTCATCTTGTGCCGGGTTTACGATCCCGTCCCGGTAGCCGAAGAGGTTCCGCGGGGTGCCCACCGGGCGTGGGGCGGAATGGAAGCCGTTGAGCTTCCACGTCAGGGCCAACTGGCCACGGGTGGCCTTCGTGATCTCCCGCAGCGCGTAGTGGATGGTGTCGGCGGAATCCGCGCACAGCTGCAGCAACAGATCACCGCCGGTCCAGGCCGGGTCCGGTGAGTCATTGGGAAACACCGTCATCTCGGTCAGCCCCCGGGGCTTCTTGGCCGACAGTCCCCATGCCGGGTTGCTGAAGATGGTGTTGGAGAGCCCCACCGTCATGGTGAAGGAGTCCGCGGGCACGTCGTCGCCAAGCACACCCGAGTTGGACGGGGGCCCACCCGCGATGGCTGGAAGGTCATCAGCCCGCACGGGGGCGTCGGTCTTGACTCCGGCCGCTAGCGTCGCGCCTTGGGCCGTCAGGGTCTGCAGCAGGGCCTTCAGCTCCGCCTGGTTGGCGGAAAGCACCCGGAATGAGGCGAAGCAGGCAGAGCGTTGTTGCGCGGCGGGGCGGTAGACGCCTGCCTGGTTCGCCCCGTGGAAGGGGACGGCAGGCAGGACCTGGGCTGCCGGCGTCGTGCTGTGCGGTGCGGACCTGGCCGCAGAAGCGGCCGTGGCGGCCAAAGCTGTTGCGGCGATGCCAGAGCCGGCACCCAGCAGGAAGCTGCGGCGGCCCGGGTTCACGTGCTTCCTCCCTTGAGACCTGTCCGACTGGGGTTCGGTGGTGTTCGTGGTGTCGTCTGTCATGGTCTCAGTCGTCGTCGGTGGAGAAGAGGGCGGGGATGTAAGCGAGGGCTTCGAGGGAGGCGCCGATGGCTCCTGTCACGGTCTGCCTGTCAGGCAGGGGCAGGGTGTCCCATACGGGCCAGGTACCGTCGAGTTTGGTGGCGTTCAGCGCTGTGCCCAGCCGGTCCAAGGTGGCGGACACCGTGGCGGTGTAGCCCGGGTGGAGGCCGTCGACCACGGTGCGCATGAGTGCGAGGACCACCCGTGTGCCGTCGAGGTCGGCGAAGGTCAGCGCCAGCGCCATGCCGCTACCTTGGTCGTTGTGGCCGGAGAGGTTGTCCCGCAGTGAGTCCTCAAGGATCTCGTGGGATCGGATGGCCATATCCATGCCGGCAATGTCCAGCGTTGGCAGCTCCGCATGGAGGCTGGTGACGTTGTCGTGCAGTGCGGCGGTGATGGCCACCAGCTCGGCTGGGCCCTGCCCATGGAAGAGCCCATACTCGATGCGGTGGAGTCCCGTAAAGGCCGGGTCCGCGGCCCCCTTGGGTAGGCCAGCTGGGAGCCCGTTGATGGCTTCGCCCAGTTTGCCAAAGCTGCCGTAGGCAGCTCCCACGCGCTGCCAAGACAGTTGTGTGGCCAACCACTGCGTACGGGCGGCGTCGAGGTCGTTGTTGCCGATCGAGGCCTTCAGAGTCAGCGCCTGGCTGGAAATCGTATCCAGTACGCCCGAGAGGTAGGTGCGGTACGCGGTGATGACGGCGGCCATGGTGGGTTCGGGCGCAGGCAGCGTGGTTGTCATTTAGTTCCTTGGCGTGGACGCAATATGGATGAGAAAAACATCCTACAGCAATAAGGCTAGGTTTCCCTTCGCTAATTCCTGCAGGTGTCCGTGGTCACTCCTACTGGGGCATCAATAATTCATCGGCGCCCTACCCCACGCAGTGAGCCGATCTGAGACGGCATCTGGGCGAAGGATCGAGCTTTGGACGGATGCGCCAAGTTCAAGAAGGGACTCCCCAGCCCAGCGTTGGGAAGGCAGGCGTTCACAGGGTAGTGATCATTCCGCCGTCTATGGTGAAGTTTGATCCGGTGGCATTGGCCGCCTTGTCACTGGCAAGGAAAAGCACGACGTCGGCAATCTCGGCCGGGTGGCTGAACCGTCCCGTCGCCGCATTGGATGCGGCGGCGGAGGCCACAGCGGCGGGAGTTTGGCCGGTTGCCTGAGACACGGTGTCAGCAACGCCTCCACTGCCAAGCCACAAGTCTGTCTCGACCGGGCCTGGGCTGACACAGTTCACCCGAATACCTTGGTGGCCATATTCCTTCGAGAGTGACTTGGCGAAATTCCAGAGGGCCGCTTTCGCAGCGCTGTAGTCCATGACGTCGGGATCCGGAAGGAACGCATTGATGGAAGCCACGTTGACGATTGTTCCACCGCCGGCGTGCAGCATTGTTGGAAGGACGGCTCTAGTGACACGCATGGCGGCCAGGAAGTTCAGGTTCAGGGACGCTGCCCAGTCATCGTCGGAGATTTCCAGGAAGCTACCAAGCCGGGTTTTGGCGGCGCCAACATTGTTGACGAGAATATCAATTTTGGGACCTGCCGCATGGACCAGTGCTTGACCTCCGTCCGGCCCCGCTAGGTCAACAGGGACGAAGGTGAGCTGAACGTTGCCCAGTAGTTCGTCCAGCTCAGGGGACGTTGACCGTGCGCAGGCAACGACGGTGGCACCTTCGACCAGGAGGGCCCGAACTATGGCAAGACCTATCCCTTTGCTGGCGCCCGTAACTACGGCAACTTTCCCCTGCAAACCGAGATCCATTGCGCTAGAACCCCTTGCCGCTCAGCCATTCCAAGGTGACGTTGGCGACGTCGTCCCAGCCCTTGTCAATGGCCAGGGAATGGCCGCGCCCTTCAAACTCGTGGTACTCGGTGACGGATTTGGCATTGTCGGCATAGAGCTTGAATGCCTGCTGGACGACGATTTTGGGTGCGGTGTGGTCTTCGGTTCCTGCAGTCAGGAGCAGTGGGCCCCTCTCCGCTGCGTGGGTGTCAACGGCGGCTGGAGAATTCTTTGCGAAGTTGGCGGTTGCATCTTCAAACAGCGGGCGCCCGGGCCCCGGAATGGTCCACTTTTCAAAGAGTTCATTGGACTCGCTGTCCTCGAGCGTGTTGCCAAAGCTGTAGTGGAACTGTTTGGCGTTCAGGGACACCGTCTTCTTGCGGTTTGCCGGGTTGGAAAGGACGGGGAACGCTGTCTTCAGTGCCGAGAACGGCAGTGCCTTCACGCCCTTGATAGGTGCCGGGTCGATGGCCACTGCTGCTGCGGCATAGCCGTGGGCTAGTAGCTCTTGGGCTATGAGGCCGCCGAAGGAGTGGCCGATGACGATGGGCTTGATCTCGGGTGCGCCGATGAGGTCCGCATAGTGGTGGCAGATCGCATCAATACCGACGTCATTCATGCCGTCGGGTTCCTCGCGGGTGGCGGCGACGGTTTCGCCTTCTCCTGGCCATCCCGGAGCCGTCACGGAATAGCCGCGGGATCGAAACTTCTCCAGCCACGGGTCCCACGAGCTGGAATGGAGCCACAGGCCGTGGATGAAAACGACGGGGACGGGATGGTTTGGGCTTTCAGTGGAGTCTGACATGGCCTGGTTACTTTCTGGACGAGGAATTAGCTTTCTTCAAAGTGCGAGACCAGAAATGTTTACGCACAGCTTACGCCCAGTTTTCAGCTATGGCCACAGGCGACGAGTTCAACTAAAGTGCTGGCGAAATGGGTGCGTGCCTCGTACCAAAGTAAGTAGACCCGAAAACCACAGGTCAGTGGCTCTTTGGTGCCCCGGACCGGACTCGACCGGTGGCCAAGAGAATCTCAGCACCTGAGTATTGAGGTGGGTTGTTGATCAAGAACCCCTTGATTTTGGCCGGTAGCGAATGAAATCCATCAAGGCGTGAAATGGCTGACCCCGGCGGGCGCCATCGGTTCTACGCTATGAAAAGTACACCTTGGTGAAGAACTTGAAGAACTTGGTATCGAAAATGTTTGAATTACCCCGATTGGGGGAATTGTCATGGTTGAGGCTCGTGGCGCCATTGCCGCGTAGCCCGGTAAACGGATCGAAGAGCAGCGGCCGGTAGGCCCCTCGTGCTTTTCGTTCCCTGAAGGAGACAACCATGGGTATAGCAGACAAGTTTGAAAATAAGGCCGAGGAGCTCAAGGGCAAGGCCAAGGAGCACATCGGTGCAGCCACGAACGATCAGGGCCTTGAAGCGGAAGGTGAAGTGGACCAGGCCAAGGCTGGTGTCAAGCAGGCTGGTGAGCACGTCAAGGATGCCGCCAAGGACGTCACTGAACGCTAATCGTCACGGAGTCACCGGGGCAGGCCCATAGTGGGCACGTCCCCACTCGATCTGAGAAGTTGAAATAAAAGGAGTTAGTTCATGAGTTTTATCGCGTTCCTGATACTGGGACTCATCGTTGGTGCGATCGCCAAAGCCATTCTGCCCGGCCGTCAGAGTGGTGGGATCCTTATCACCATGCTCCTGGGAGTCGTGGGGGCCTTGATCGGCGGATGGATCGGTGGGGCGATTTTCGGCGTCGGGCTTGAGAATTTCTGGAGCCTGCAAACCTGGCTGGTCGCCATCGTGGGCTCACTCGTCGTCTTGGGCGTCTATGGCGCTGTTGTGCGACGCCGCGCCTGACAGCGCCAAGCACTTCCGTCAGGTGCTATTTCTAGCGGGAAATTAAGGTGGCCCCGTCCCGCGTACTCCAAGGAGGACGCGGGACGGGGCCACCTCGCGTTGTTTCCAGCTCTTCCGTCTACTTTTCCGCGGGCTCGGTCAGGCGACGTCCGAGACGGTCGAGCAACTGTTTGAGGCGTCGGGAAATCTGCATTTGACTGACACCGAGTTTCTGGGCGATCTGCCCCTGCGACAACTCCAGGACGAAGCGCAAATGAAGTAGCAGCCGGTCTTGCTCGCTCGTGTCGCTGAGAGCCGCTTCAAGGGTCAGCTTTTGCTCAACGCGTTCATAGCCGGGGTCCTCCGTAGCTAGAAGGACGTCGTGCCCTCGGTCCTCGTAGCTCGTTGGTGAGTCATTTTGCTCGATCGGTTGGGCGACCATGGCCGTCTCCGCTATCACGGCCAGCGTCGTTTCCGTCACTGACATGCCAGCGGCCAAACTCAGATCGGCGATTGAAGGATACCTTCCCAGATGCTGCGTCAGCTCGGGGCGCACCTGCCTGATCTTGAGCCTGGCTTCCTGGATGGGCCTCGGTGGCCGCACCACCCAGGAATGATCCCTGAGATGACGTTTGAGCTCCCCAGTGATGGTCGGCACTGCAAAGGCCATGAACCCATGATTTCCCAAGTCACGGTACCTCTTGGCAGCCTTCACGAGTCCGAGTCTGGCTACCTGCTGCAAGTCTTCGGCCTCACACCCCGGGGCGCTGTAGCGGCGAGAGAGAGCGTCGGCCAGCCCCATGAACTGAAGCACCAACTCATCAACGCTCATCCCGGCCTCCAACCTTGTTGGTTGTGGCGAGAGAGGAACGCCAACGTCCGAAGGCCCGAGTGTGAAAGTTCGGGAGATTGACTCCTGCAACGCATCGCCGGAATTGGAGTCACGGGACAACGGAGAAGTTCTGGTATTTCGACAAGCGGTGGGCATGCTTGTCCCGTGAAGTCCGTGCTGCTGAGTGTGCAAGTTCATCACGTCGCACACGTCCGCCGCGGTCAGCGGGCTGCCAGACGAATGACAGCGAGCTTTTCGAAAGGAATAAGGTACCCATCCCAGCGGTGGTCGTGGCCTGGCAGGAATACCCTCTCGGCTGAGAACGTGCGCTGGCGGTGCCGACCGGACGCTACAGCCCATATGACGCGGACGTGGTTCCCCTCCCGGGCAACCACGTATCCGTGGATCTCGATGCCAGCATCCCTGACCACCACCCTCGCGGCCCTTGCCTGCAAGTCAGCCGATGATCGGGTATGAGGGTGCTCAAACTGATCAAGAGTTACCCGTTTCGTAGTCGTTATTGGCACTATTTGACCACCAGGTTTTCAGCGGAGGAGGCTATTGACGGCCCAAAAGGTTGTGGGCTGTCCGGGGCTGTGGGCACGAGCCCATAGCGGTGTATAGCCGCGACGATTGCTTGCTCGCGTCGTGCTAGAGCAGCGATCCGTCTGGGATCGTCGGTGTTTCGGTGTTCATCTTCGGCCAGAGCCAATTGAACAATAAGCTCCCGAACAGTTGCCTGGCCGAGATCCTCGTCCTCGGGCGTGCTTCTGTTCATGGTTTCGGCTGAATTCATCCCCAAAGCCTATTTATTGAAGGGGGTAACGTCTTCACCCCAAGGGGTGAACTCTTGCGCCCCCCGCTGCCGTATGGTGGGAAAATGGCAAACCTGCGCGTCGCCCTGGTGGATGACTATGAAATCGTGCTTCGAGGGCTGGAGATGATGCTTCGGTCCTATGGGGATACCTTGGAGGTTGTCGAACTCGACCTTAATCGAAATGTGGCCAAACCGGTCGATCTCACGCTCTACGATACGTTTGCGGCGACGCCGGGAGACGGTGCGGATGTGCACGAACTGGCAAGCAATCCGCTGGCTGGCAAGGTGGTTGTCTATTCTTGGGACCTCGATGAAACACGGATCAAAGCTGCACTGGCTAACGGTGCCAGCGGGTACCTATCCAAAGGCCTTCCCGCGGCCCACCTTGTTAGTGCCCTCCACGATATCCACCGAGGTGAAAGCCAAGTATTCCAAGGATCCAGTGGCCAGTCGAAATCGACCCTCGGTGATTGGCCCGGCCGCGAAGAAGGCCTGACCCAGCGGGAAGCTGAAGTTCTTGCGCTCATCACCCAAGGCCTGGGTAATGCGGAGATAGCAGAAAGGGCCCGGCTATCCATCAACACCGTCAAGACGTTTATCCGGAGCTGCTACCGCCGTATCGGCGTAACGGACCGCTCCAACGCCATCCTCTGGGGACTTGAGCACGGATTCTTTCCAGACCACAAACGCGTCCGGCCTCGACAGTAAATATGGACTATAAACGGACGCCATGATCTCTCGAGGTTAACGTGCGACGGCGGCGGCTCCCGCCCGTCGTCGTCGTGCGTTAAGCTGCCACCATGACACAGTTTGCCCCCCGCATTAGCGTTTTGCCCGACTCCCACCCCCTGTTTGCCACGGCCGTCACGGACGGTGGCGGCGTGCTGACCGATCTTGACGACAATCCCGACGGACTGGTGGTTGGCTTCAATCCGGACCGGGCCGCACTCAAAACCATCCTGGACACGCGGCCGACGATCCGCTGGGTGCAGCTGCCATCCGCCGGGATCGAGTCCTACATGGACACAATTGCGGCGTACCCGGAAAAAATATGGACCAGCGCCAAAGGTGCCTATGCCCCACCCGTGGGCGAACACGCTCTTGCCCTGACGCTGGCCCTGCTGCGCCAGCTGCCGGAGCGGGTACGGGCCACCTCGTGGGGCCCCCAGGCCGGAACGTCGTTGCACGGGCTGAACGTTCTGGTGGTCGGCGCGGGCGGCATCGGCGTGGAAATTGTGCGGCTGATGAAGGCCTTCAACACCAACGTCACGGTGGTCCGCCGGCAGAATATTACGGTTCCCGGCGCGGACCGCACCGTCACCTCGGAGGCCTTGGCCCAGGTGCTGCCTGATGCGGATGTGGTGGTGCTTGCAGCCGCGCTGACCACCAGCACCCGCCAGCTGTTGGGCGCACCGGAGCTGGCGCTATTGAAGCCAAGCGCGGTGGTGGTGAACATTGCCCGGGGTGGCCTGATCGACACGGATGCACTGTGCGCCGCGCTGGCGGCCGACCGGTTGGCCGGGGCCGGCCTGGACGTCACATACCCTGAGCCGCTGCCCGACGGTCATCCACTGTGGGCTGAGCCGAAGGCGCTGATCACCCCGCACAGCGCGGACACGTTCGAAATGGTGGCCTCACTGCTGGCCGCCCGGGTGGCGGAAAATGTCCGCCGTTTTGCCAGCGGACAGGAGCTGGCCGGGGTGGTGGACCCGGTAGCGGGGTACTAGATTCCGGGGCTTGTCTTTTGGTCGGCTGGGTTGGAGAAGTAGATGTCGCTGTGGCTGGTTTTCCCTCCATGGCCTGTGGCACCCCAGGCAGCCCAGACCGCGGGCCACCATGCCACGCACGGCCACGAAGCTGGTGGAACGCCAAGCAATCCCGGGCCCCAGGCCAGACTCGCGCAGGTTAGGCAGCTAGTTCTCCCGCGCCGAAGGGATGCCCAGCAGCAGGGGTGGACTGCCTCGCCACTGACGACGGAGAACAC
>NZ_JAUNVV010000062.1 GCF_030540645.1 Arthrobacter sp. | reverse complement strand
ACTCGATAAACAATACACACCAAAACAACAACACCCAAATCCACAACCCCCACCGCACGAAGGCCGAATCGGGGGGGCGGGAGGGTGACTATTTGTCGCGCCTGCTAGAGAGCTTTCTTAGTCACGTATTTGGTCGAAGCTGCGGCACAAAGGCCTGTGATTGCCCAGACAAGCACTGCGGCGACGATCCAGGTTAGGAGGCCATGTATTCGAATGCCACCGGAGGGCAGGTTGGCAATAACCAGCGCCAACCAGGTGGAGACGAGTGATGCTGCCCCGGCCAATGCCGGCGTGTGCTTGTTAGCCAGCTTGCGAACAAACCCCTCCAAAAGCAACTGCGCGATAGTGAAGACAATGACCGCAGTGATGAAGCCACCGAAGCCCAGGCTGAACCGGGGCAGAATTAAGGCTGCCAGAATAAGGGCCACGGCCGAACTAGCAAGTTGACCCCCTACACTGATCAGTATTTTCCCCATACGTAGATCCTATGCCGATGACCTGTTGTATAGGTAGGTACGTGTAGGTAGGCATGGGACACAGGTGTGATGACGCAATCATCGCCGAGGGCAGCCTGAGCCCGGCAGAGGCGTGTGACCGGAAAACAAAAGATCCCCCGTAGAACCATTGGTTCTACGGGGGATCTTTCAAAACGTGCGCGAGGGGGGATTTGAACCCCCACGCCCTTTCGGACACTGGCACCTGAAGCCAGCGCGTCTGCCGTTCCGCCACTCGCGCGTTTTCACTCCTCACACTGAAATGCCGAAGTAATGTCGTCTTTCAGTGGAACAGCGAGATCAAGCATATAGGACAGTTGGCCGATTTACCTAAACGACCTCTCCCCCTCCACCTTCCACAGCCCCTTGTCAGCCATCGAAGGGCCCTGTTCCCCTGATTTTCTGCGGATTCTGGGGTTAGTAGGCCGCTCCTGTCCGTGTCCTACCACGGTGGGAAATTTGCCACATCGAGACCATTCAACAGGTATATTCGAAGGCTGCGGCAGTAGTATCGAGCATAGGTAGAGTTGTGCGCGATGCGGACGACACTGAATCCACATCCCATTTCAGTGCATTACTTCTGAAGGTTTCGAAGGCAATCCACCAGCACCATCCGGCAGTAGCTAAGGAGAGGAGAGTAGATGGGTTTGTTTGACAACGTTGAAAAAGGCATTGAAAAGGCAGTCCGTGGCGCCTTCTCGCTAGGTTCCAAAACAGTGCAGCCTGTGGAACTCGCCAGTTCCCTGCGCAGGGAACTGGACGACAAGGCAATGACTCTGGATGCCGGACGGACTCTGGCACCGAATGTTTTCAACATTCAACTTGGCGATGTTGACTTTGAGCGTGCCGAAGCATGGGGGGTGACGTTGGCGGAAGAACTCTGCGACGTCGTCATCAACCACTCACGCAGCCAAGGCTATGTGCTGCAAGGCCCTGTGCGTGTTTTCTTCAATCATCACGTAGATCTTCGCGCAGGACATTTCAACGTGCTTTCTTCCACTGAGAAAGAACGTGCTGGATCCCCGCAAGATACCCAGAGCCCGCCGAAGACGCCAGCGAGACCCAGCCAAAACCCAAGCGTTGCTCAAACACCTCCGGCCCCGCCAGCGCCTGTCTACAAACGCCAGTCCGCGCCGTCGTCCACCCCGCCTGCCCCGAAAGGCCAGCCCGTCCTGGACATAGCCGGCCAGCGCTACTCACTCAATGCCTCCTCCATCATTTTGGGAAGGTCCTCGGAAGCCGACATCTTGATCGATGACACCGGGGTTTCACGCAAACACCTGGAAATCCGCACTGAGGACGGAACTACCACAGCTATTGACCTTGGCTCCACCAACGGCAGCTACGTGGATGGGTATCGGGTTCAAGGGGCGGCCGCGCTGCATGATGGATCGAACATCACCATGGGACGCACACAGATAACCTTCCGCGTCCTCCCAGCCCGAGGCGGTGGCAGACGATGAACGATCTAAGCCTCCTGGTCACCATTTTCCGCTTCGGCTTCCTTGTCTTGATGTGGATTATGGTGTTTAGCGTTGTGGCTGCCATGCGCCGGGATCTAGTGATTGGCAGCAAGGCGAAAGTGGGTGCCCCCACTGCCCGGCAAGCGCGTAAACACCCTGAACTGGTAGAAGACGTTCCCCCAGCCAAGCAGCAGGCGCACCAGCTGGTTGTGACAGAAGGCCCGTTGGAAGGCACCACTTTGGAGCTTACTGGCACACCTATTTTGTTGGGACGCGCACAAGAAGCCACATTGGTACTCGAAGACGACTACGCTTCCGGCCGCCATGCGCGGCTGTTCCCGCAAGGCACCCGTTGGTTTATTGAAGATTTGGGCTCCACAAATGGAACATTCCTCGGTGGTGCGGCGTTGACCCGTGCGCTTCCCGTGGAACTCGGGGTTCCAGTGCGGATCGGCAAAACGGTCATCGAATTGAGGCCGTAAATATGGCCGAATACCCGCTAATTTTGCGCTATGCCGCCAGATCCCATGTGGGCATGGTCAGGGCCAAAAATGACGATTCCGCCTACGCGGGGAAGTATTTGGCCGTTGTTGCCGACGGTATGGGCGGGCACGCAGGCGGGGATGTAGCTAGCGCTTCCACGGTTCTCGACTTGGTGCATTTGGACCACAACCGTCATAACGACGACGCTGGCACGCACCTCGCGGACGAAATCCAGACGGCAAATTCACTGCTTTCCGAGCTGGTGCATGTCAACCCGAAACTGGCCGGCATGGGCACCACGGTGACAGCTCTGCTGCTCTCCGGCAACCGTCTCGCCTATGCCCACATTGGGGATTCCCGCGCATATCGGCTCAAGGACGGCGTCTTTGAGCAGATGAGCACGGACCACACTTTTGTTCAACGCATGATCGATGAGGGTCGCATGACCGAGGCTGAGGCCGAAGTGCACCCTCATAAAAACGTGCTCATGCGCGTTCTTGGCGATGTCGACGCCTCGCCTGAACTTGATTTGAAGCACTTCGACGCCAGCCCTGGCGAACGTTGGCTGCTTTGCTCTGATGGGCTGAACTTTGTGCGCCATCAGATGATCGAAGAAGTGATTCGGCACACCAAGTCTTTAGCCACGGCCGCGGATACGCTCATTGACCTAACTCTCGCTGCAGGCTCTCCGGACAATGTGAGTGTGGTGGTTTTCGACATCGTTGAAGCTAACCCTGAACACACCCGCACCGCCGCTTTGGATACCGTCCAAGTCACGCCGCCCGCTGCTGGTGATACCGATCGGCAGGAACAGCCCACTACACCTTCAGCAGCTTCAGTTGCTCAGACTGAACAGTCCGACGGCGTGGCGCCCGTAGGGCGGGAACCGTCCGGTGAAGCGGTTGACAGTGCCGGTGACGAAGATGCGGCCCTTGGTTTAGAGAACTCCGGCTCCGACGCTCTTGACGCCAACATCCGTGAGGCAGCAGTCCAGAAAGTATTGGCAGCGCGGTCGCATGAGTTGGTGGGGGCAGCGCTCACAGCCAACGCTGAGGGCAAAATTCCGCTCTTGCCACGTCATCCCGCTGCACAACGCGCAGCCACGGTACTCACGCACAAAACTGACACGCCGCCAGCACTGACGGAGGAAACTGAAGAGTCACTTCCAAGAATGCGCCACCGGCCCCTCGTGCTTTCAATCCTTGGTGTCCTGACTGCCTTGGTGATTGTGGCGGGTTCCTGGGCTGCATACGCATGGACACAAACTCAGTTCTTTGTCGGGGTCTCGCATGGAAACGTGACCATCTTTAAGGGCGTGTCCCAGTCGCTGGGCCCCATTTCACTCTCGCATGTGTACCATGAAACCGCCGTTATGGTCTCTTCGCTCCCTGCCTATTCACAGCAATTGGTTGCAGCAACCATGCCTGCTTCCACTCTCAGCGATGCTGAGCAGATCATCAGCGACCTGCAACTCGGTACCGGCACTAGTCTGCCCCCGTGCGATCTCGTGACAACCTCTCCGAGTAACGGCCCCACAAGCTCCAGCTCACCGACAAACACCACCTCGGCAGCAGCAACCGCGCCAGGACCCGTATCGACTCCCCCGGTTGATGGCAGCACGACAAAGCAAACAGCACCACCAACTTGCATTCCCCGAGGTGGATCTTGAGCCAGCTAATGACCATCGCCAAGCCGCGCCGTAACACTGAGCTACTTCTGTTGTTGTTGGCGTTGGTCATGTCCGGCATGGCAAACGCCTTGGTCAACTTGAATCTGGGCCGCAGCTTCGACAACGATTTTTACACCCAGATAGCCATCCTGAGCGGATTGTCCATTGCCTTCCATGTAGTTTTACGGTTCAAGGCAAAGTATGCCGATCCGGTAATGTTGCCAGTAGTGGTGGCCCTGAATGGTTTGGGGCTCGCTGTCATCCATCGCCTCGACATCGCTTCCGGCGACAATGCCGGAACGCGGCAATGGATGTGGACAAGCCTTGCAGCCATTGCAGCCATTGCAGTGATCTGGTTCCTGCGTGACCATCGCATTCTGCGCCGCTACACATACATTTCGCTTCTAGTATCCGTAATTTTACTGATCCTTCCTCTCGTTCCAGGCATCAGCGCCGGCAACGTCAACGGTGCCACAGTCTGGATTGCCATAGGCCCATTCACTTTCCAGCCAGGTGAGATCGCTAAGATTACGCTCGCTATATTCTTCGCCGGGTACCTATCTTCCAACCGGGACCTGATCCTTTTGGCTGGGAAGAAGATTGGTCCCCTCCAGTTGCCACGTGCCAAAGACCTTGCCCCGATGATCGTGGCGTGGCTGGCCAGCGTTGGAGTGCTGGTGTTCCAGCGTGACCTCGGCACGTCCATCCTCTTCTTCGGCTTGTTCATGGTCATGATCTACGTGGCCACCAGCCGTATCAGCTGGATCTTTATCGGTTTGGCACTTATGGCAGTGGGTGGAGTTGCTGCCTACCAGTTGTTCCCCCATGTGACTCGGCGGATCGACGTATGGATTCACGCTTTGGATCCTGAGTACATCGGCGCCGCCGGCGGCTCGTACCAGGTGGTTGAGGGACTGTTTGGCCTTGCAAACGGCGGACTGTTGGGGACCGGTTTCGGCCAGGGTTCACCGGATAACGTGCCCCTGGCCAATAGCGACATGATCATCGCCAGCATTGGGGAGGAATTGGGCCTTGTCGGCTTGTTCGCCGTGCTGTGCCTTTATGCTCTGTTCATTGCCCGCGGTTTCCGCGCAGCACTCGGCACGCGGGATGCCTTTGGCAAACTGTTGGCTGTAGGACTCGCGTTCGCTTTTGCACTGCAGTGCTTTGTGATCATCGGCGGTGTGACCCGGCTCATCCCCTTGACCGGCCTCACCACCCCCTTCCTGGCAGCTGGTGGTTCCTCACTCTTGGCGAATTGGATAATCCTGGCGTTGCTCCTGAAGATTTCCGACGCCGCACGGCACCCCATTGATGTCTCTCCCACGTCCTTACCCAATCAGGACCCGCCAAACCTAGAGTCAACGCAGAAGGAGGAGCCCGCACCATGAACCAAGCAATCCGCAATTCCTGGATCGTGGCCATCACCTTATTTGCACTGCTCTTTGGCTCTATTTCGTATGTGCAGTTCTTTGCCGTCGATTCACTCAACGCAAATCCCAACAACAACAGGCAATTGCAGATGAACTTCTGCAGCAACCGCGGGCCTATCCTTGTTGGCGGGCAAGCCATTGCAGAATCTGTCGCGACGAATACTGATTGCAAGTTCCAACGCCAGTACAACGATCCACTGCTTTATGCAGGTATCACCGGATTTTTCAGCAAGTTTTCTGGACAGTACGGCATTGAATCTGCCATGCGCGAAGAACTGACCGGCACTTCCGACGGCGCTTTGTTTGAACGGATCGCCGAGGTCTTCACCGGAACACAGCCTCAGGGCCGTTCTGTTGAACTGACAATCGATCCGGTGATTCAAAAGCTGGCCTATGACCTAATCCCAGATAGTGTTGGCGGCTCCATTGTGGCCATGAACCCGAAAACCGGCGCCATCATTGCCATGGTCTCAAAGCCGTCCTACGACACCAATCTGCTAGCGACTCACGACAAGGCCGCTTTCGATGCGGCGATGGCTAATCTTGTGGGCATCCCCGGCATCAATCTGTTCGGTTCCTCCGCCTACAGGAAGACCTATGCACCAGGCTCGGTCTTCAAGATCATTGATACGGCTGCGGCACTGGAATCTGGAAAGTACAACAAAGACAGCATTCTGCCGAACCCGGCACAGCTTTCTTTCCCCGGCATGACTTACACACTGCCCAACTACGCCTATGGTCAGTGCTACACGCAAGACAAGGCTTCCTTCGCCTTTGCTTTGGAAAACTCGTGCAACACTCCTTTTGCCAGCATCGCGTTGGACCTGGGGCAGGATGCCATTACAACTACGGCCGAGAAGTTTGGTTTCAATGATTCGTCGCTGACGATCCCATCCGGAGTTGAGACCAGCCGTTTCCCCGGCAGTCAGGGTAAATTGGATGCCGCAGCCCTTGCACAGAGTGCCATAGGGCAGCGAGATGTTCTGAGCAGCCCCCTTCAAATCGCCATGATGACCGCTGCCATTGCCAACGGGGGCCAACAAATGGCACCCAATCTGGTGCAGACCGTTCGCACGCCGGATCTCAAGACTGTCTCCAGCCTCACTCCCCGCGTCCTGCGACAATCCACCTCGCCGGAAGTTGCGGCCCAAATTACTGATTGGATGGTCAGTGTGGTTAGCAACGGAATCGCCTCAGCCGCAGCCGTTCCTGGCGTTGATGTGGCCGGCAAAACAGGAACCGCTGAGTTGGGAGATGGATTGAACAACTCATGGTTTACCGGTTTTGCGCCAGCAAACGACCCGGAGGTGGTTGTCACTATTGTTATGCCAAATGTTGATGTAGCCACCGGAGCACAACTAACAAGTCCCAATGCAAGCAAACTCTTCAAGGCGGTGTTGAAAAAGTGAGGCCTACTTCTGGTATCACCTTAGGCGGCAGGTTCCAACTCACATCACGCATTGCCATTGGCGGCATGGGTGAAGTTTGGAGGGCGCAGGACCTGATCCTGGGCCGCATAGTCGCCATCAAAATTCTCAAGGATGAATACACCGGAGATCCCGGTTTCCGGGCAAGGTTCCGGGCAGAAGCCAAGCACACGGCGCTACTCAACCATGAGGGTATCGCCAACGTGTTTGACTACGGCGAAGAAGACGGCTCAGCCTACCTGGTCATGGAACTTGTCCCGGGAGAGCCGCTCTCAACGCTGATTGAGCGTGAGCATGTCCTCACTCCCGACTGGACGTTGTCCATGATCGCCCAAACGGCGCGCGCCCTTGCAGTGGCCCATGCACAGGGACTTGTGCACCGCGACGTCAAACCCGGCAACCTGCTCATCACCCCTGAAGACAAGGTCAAGATCACCGACTTCGGCATTGCACGCCTTGCCGATCAGGTTCCATTAACCCAAACTGGTCAAGTCATGGGCACCGCCCAGTATCTGGCCCCCGAACAAGCCACCGGACAAGTTGCTACAGGATCCAGTGACATTTATTCATTGGGCATCATAGGTTATGAGTGCATCACGGGACACCGCCCGTTTTCAGGTGAGTCACAGATCGCCATTGCCCTGGCCCAAGTCAATGATGCGCCGCCTCCGCTACCTGACACGTTACCCACTCCTGTACGTGCCTTGTTGATGTCCATGTTGGCCAAGGATCCCGCGAACCGACCCGCGAATGCCATGAAGCTGGCCGAAGCTGCCGAAGCCATCCGTGCTGGTGACATCAAAGCCGCCCATGCAGCAGTGCCCGGCATGCTGCTCTTTGAGGCGAGTACAGGCCCCATCACCGCACCCGTCGATGTCAACGCCACAGCGCCCACAACAGTGGTGCGCAGCATTGCCGAACCTACAACCACCGCACTCCCCACCATTGACGACGAGGCCGAACCAGCTGAACCTGCCCGCGCGGAACTATTCGGTGCAGAGCGTGGTTGGGATACAGAAGATGATGAACAAGCATTGGCACTCGATGAGGACCCACCCGGGAAAGAGACTGCCACGAAGGGCCGCAGCCCTTGGACTTGGCCACTTATTGCCCTGCTTGTGCTGTTGGTTTTTGCCGTCGGTGCCCTGTTGTTGCAGAACAGCGGGTTCTTTGGCGGTACACCAGCAGCCACACAGACTCAGTCCCCAACAGTCGCCAGCGCAAGTCCTCCTCCCACGACGGCGTCCACGTCACCCACGCCTACTCCGGAACAGCCCACCTCGCAAGCCCCCACCACAGTCACGGTCAATCGAGACGGCTTGGTAGGCCAGCAATTTGCCAGCGCTGAATCCGAGCTGAAGGGCCTGGGGCTTTCGGTGAACCGCATTGACGCACCCAGCGCCACAATAGCTTCGGGCATCGTCACCGAAGTCAGTCCCACGGGCACCGTGGATCTCGGTAGCACCATCAACGTCACAGTCTCCTCCGGGCCCGAGAAGACGTCCGTACCGTCCTCGGCAGGCCAGGATGGCAATACCTACGATCAAACGTTGGTGGCGGCAGGGTTCATACCCGCCCGTGTCGAGGAACCATCGGTGACAGTGGCAAAGGGAATTGTCATTCGTACCGATCCAACTGCCGGGACCAAGGCGGAAACAGGCTCAGTGGTCACTTATTACGTCTCCACTGGCCCGGCAGCAGAGCCATCAGCCGCAACGCCACCACCGGCAGCTGTACCTCCGGCAGCAAAAGAAGTCCCGTAAAACGATCCACCTCGCGTCAAGCAATTCCTCCACCCTTCCTATCCCGAAACTGAAAGGACCCTTTGGTGCCAATGAGTGTTCCACGCGTCCTTAGCGACAGATACGAAATTGGGGAGTTGCTGGGCCGCGGTGGCATGGCGGACGTCTACAAGGGCCAGGACACGCGCCTAGGACGTGCGGTGGCCATCAAGATGTTGCGTTCCGATGTTGCCCGCGATTCACAGCTGCAGGCCAGGTTCCGTCGCGAAGCACAGGCCGTAGCCGGACTCAACAACCCCTTCATTGTGGCCGTCTATGACACCGGTGAACACGTCGTCTCGAACCAAGGCCACGACAGCGCACACATCCCTTACATCGTCATGGAATACGTCCATGGCAAGACGCTCCGGGACTTGATCCGCGGCAAGGACCTCAGTGTGGACCAAGCCATTGACTACACGTTGGGAGTGCTTTCAGCTCTCGACTACAGCCACCGTTCGGGCATTGTCCACCGCGATATTAAACCAGCGAACGTGATGGTCACCGAGGATGACCGCGGAGTTCTGGGACAGGTCAAGGTGATGGACTTTGGCATTGCCAGGACCATTTCCGACTCGGCCGCCACCATGACGCAGACTCAAACGGTCATGGGGACGGCACAGTATCTTTCTCCGGAGCAGGCCCGTGGTGAGAGTGTTGACGCGCGCAGCGATCTGTACTCAGCCGCCTGCCTACTGTATGAAATGCTGGCCGGCCGCCCTCCCTTCACCGGTGACTCACCTGTTTCCGTGGCCTATCAGCATGTGCGCGAGGTCCCACCGGCACCCAGCCTCTACAACCCCGAACTTTCCCCTGCCCTTGATGCACTCCTGTTGCGCGCACTCCAAAAGGACAGAAACCACCGTTTCCAGGACGCATCCTCTTTCCGCCGCGCCCTGCGTGCGGCCCGCACCGGCGTCATACCGGCGCCTTTCGAATCTGCCCCCAGTGCCTCGGCCGCCACGCCCATTCCCGCACGGAATGCTTCATTTGACGCTGCGGAGCTTACCGATCATGTGCAGCCAATGCACGACGGCGGCCCTTCTACCCGTGCCATGGCGAAAGTTCTCGCTGGGGGAGCGTTGACAACCGACGACGGTGTGAGCGAGGAAGATGAGGATCTTTCCACGTCCGTTAAGCGACGCCGCCGGGCGTGGATGGTCACTCTCTTTGTGTTGTTGGCCATCATTCTTGGCGGTGGCGCCGTGGTGGGTTACAACATGCTCAATACCCGTCCAGTGGCCGTGCAACAAGTAGCCATCCCGTCATTAGCCGGAGTTGGTCAGGACGAGGCAATGACTCAATTGCGCAACTTGGGCTTGGAACCACATGGCACCGAGGAATACTCCAAGTCCGTGGCAGCGGGTGAAGTGATTCGCACGCAGCCGGGCTCGGGCTCGTCGGTCAACCCTGGGTCAGCGATCGAAGTCTTTATTTCCAAAGGGCCTTCGGAAGTGACCATTCCCAAGGACCTGGCTGGAAAAACCGAATCAGAGGTTCGCGCTGATCTGGGCAAGTTGAACTTGACCATCAATACGAATGTCATGGTCAATGACGGTTCAATTCCGGCCACCTTCGTTGTCACAACCGATCCGGCCCCGGGCAAGACCATCTCCGTGAACTCGACGATTACATTGAAGATCTCCACAGGCCAGGTCTTGATGCCCTCCCTGTTCGATTTGAGCACCGACCCCGCACAAGTCAAGCAAGCTGTAACAGCTGAGCTCAAAAAGTACTCACCATACTTGGACGCGAAATTTGACGAAGTGGAGAACCCCGTCGTTACTCCTGGGATGGTAACGAACCAGTCGGTTCCTGCAGGCCAGGCCGTCGCCCAGCACACCACCGTTGTCGTTACCCTGGCCAAGGCCCCTGCCCCCGCTGAGCCGACACCCACCCCGACGCCGAAACCCAGCACGACGCCGACTCCCTCGCCGACGCCAACACCCGAGGCCGCACCAGCCCCGTAGTCGGGGGGGGGTTCCTTACAAAATACCGGCGTCAGCTATTGATAAGGGGACTCAACGTTGCCGCCTTGGCAGCAGCACCGGCCAGGCCCAACGATTCAAGCCAGTTCCCGAGCATGGTGTAACCGCCCTCGGTCAGAACAGACTCCGGGTGGAACTGTACCCCGCACAGCGGCGCAGTCTTGTGCGCCAAACCCATGATCACGCCGTCGGCCGTTTCAGCCGTCACTTCAAGGACCTCAGGAATGGTTGAAGGGACGGCGGCCAGCGAGTGGTAGCGGGTGGCGGTGACCGGGCTGGGCAGTCCCGCAAACACGCTGGTGCCGTGGTGGAGGACTTCGCTGGTCTTGCCGTGCATCAGCTGCTCCGCATGAGTGACGACGCCGCCATAGGCTTCAGCCAGCGCCTGGTGGCCCAGACAGACACCGAGCATGGGCTTCGCGTTCTCCCCGCACCACTTGATCAATTCGATGCACACGCCAGCCTCGGCGGGGGTACCGGGGCCGGGGGAGATGAGGACGCCGTCGCGCGCGGCAGCAAGTTCAATGGCCTCGGTCAGCGTGACGTCATCGTTGCGCACAACCGTCGTTTCGGCACCAAGTTGCTGCAGGTAGCCCACAAGTGTGTAAACAAAGCTGTCGTAATTGTCTATAACAAGAATCCGCACGGACATGTCAGACTCCACCGCCGATCGTCGAATCATTCAAGGGATTGAATTGGGAGAGCCAAGGGAACACGAACTGCATCAGCACCAGCACGGCTGCGACCAGGAAAAGGACGGTCGTGATGACGCGGAACCACAAGGGCCCCGGGAGATTTCTAAAGATCCAGCCGTACATCCTCAGCCTTTCTGGTTTGCTGCAACTTGGGCAGCGATAGCGGCAGGCGGGCCAGCACTGGCCGGCTGCCACGACTCGAGCACCGAGTAGGCGATAATGCGTTCTTCAGCGCCAAAGCGCGGGTTGCAGCTTGTCATCGTCAGGAAGCGCTCTGTGGGGGTGGCATCCGGCTGCGTGGGAACTGGCAACAGCACATCAGCGCGGTTGGGCAACACAATTTGGTTGTTGCGGAATACGTAGGTGTAGTAACCGTCCTTGGTTTGGATGTAGATCCTATCCCCTGGAACCAAGGTGTGGATAGCATCCAAAACTGCGCCATGGGTTTGCCTGTGGCCGGCGATGGCAAAGTTTCCAACACCACCTGGCATCGTTGAGCTGTCATACCGCCCCAGTCCCAGCGTGTCCAACTGTGCTGGTCCAACACCTTCCACGAGCGGCCGGCTGTAAGTTTCGCCAAACCGGGGGATGTAGGCGACGCCGAATACGCTGCCGGGAACCAACGGCGCTGCCATGACCGTGGGCGGTCCAAAATCGGTGGGAGCATCCACGGGTGGCGGAGTCAGTGGCCCCTGAAAGTCTTGGGCAAATTGAGACACGGCTGCTTGCTGGGCTGAATTTGCTTCAATATTTGTCCACCATAGTTCCCACACCACGAACAACAACAGGATTACGCCGCAGGTAATGAGAAGTTCACCGACCACTTGCACCAACGTGCGGAAAAATCCCTGCTTGGGACGTTGCTCGCGTTGACGGCGTGCCTCCCGTTTGCGATGTTGGCGCACCTTCTCATTTTCGGAGAGCAACTCGTCAACACGCACAGCCGTTTCCACATGGCCGGGTGATTGAACCACGTGGGTCTCCTGACTGACGTTGGGCGGTTGTGTCATGCAATCTGCGGCTGCACTAAATACAGCTAGAATTACGTCAACAATACCGGCAGTTCCCCACCCTGGAACAATTCCTCAGCAACATCACAGCCAATGAACTGCCGTTCCACCCATCGAGCTGGCCGTTTCCATGGCCACAACGTCAAGGAGCTCCTGTGCCCGAGTCAAAATCGCGTCGTCGTCCAACCAAAGGACCGGCGCAGACGCCAACCAGCAAAACACAGCAGCCCAATGCAGTCTGGTTCTTGCCCGTCATGGTCACCTTGATGCTGTTGGGTCTGGTTTGGATCATCACCTACTACATCTCAGACGGCCAGTTCCCGATCCCCAACATCCATAACTGGAACATTGGCATTGGTTTCGGCATCGCACTGGCTGGGTTCATGATGACAACGCGCTGGCGCAGCTAGCCTCAATCGTCTTTTTCGTCCCCTGTGTCACTTTGCACGTAGCTGCCCTTGGGATTTTCTGCGGCATGGCCCGGTACGTCACCGGCCTTGCCGTAGTCAGCTTCAACGAACCTTCCACTGCCTGCTTCGGCGGTAGCTTCTTCTGTACCTGCCCGTCCGTAGTCGCCTTCTACATAGCGACCTTCCGGATCCCCGGCTTTGTGCTCGCCCTCGGTGCCGGCCTTCCCGTAGGAACCTTCCACATAGCGTCCGCGGTTCTCTTGTTCTTCAGACATTGCGTTCCCCTGCCTTTCACAGTGTCACATCAGCCCCACCCGTTGGGCAACGCACTGACATGTTCTTTTCTGACTTCAGTTTAGGCTGCTGACTGCCGTCTGGACAGGGCACGTCTATATCGCGGCCAGACACAACGAGGCCCCTGCCTGGGGGTGGCAGGGGCCTACGTCTCTTACTACCAGCAGCCCCACTGGGGGGAGAGACTGCCGGATTCTTTTCTGTGGGTCAAAAAGCCCTACTGAATCTCTTCCCTACGGCGGCGGTTGCCCAGCATGAGCGCTGCACCTCCAGTCAGGAGCAAGGCGCCCAGACCAAGACTCCACAGTCCGGAAATACCAGTATTTGCCAATGGAAGCTCAGGTGCGGCCGGTGGGACCACCGGCGGAACCACTGGTGGGGCCACAGTATGTGTAGTTCCACAAGGGGCCTGATTCGAGGCAGTAGTTCCGGTGGGAACACTGCTTCCTTCACTTGGAATACTTGCCGCACATGATGTGGGCGGTACGTCTCCAGTTCCCAAGACCATGTTGGTCAGAGTCTTGTTCTCACTGCCCGCGTTGACCTTGACTGTATAGCTCAGCGTCTGCGTTGCTCCAGCGGCAAGTGTCCCAGCGTTCCACTTCAGCACCTGCCCGGTGATGGTGGCCGCACCCTGGCTTTGTTGGCTGCTGCCCACCAGTGCTGCTGCCCCCAACACACTGGCCAAGTCATCAGTGAGAACAACGTCATGGACCGGAATCTCGGACGTGTTCACAACCGTCAGCGTGTACGTGACACTCTGACCGACCTTGAGCTGAGTACCACTGACTGGGTTGCTGCTCTTCGTTACGGCAAACTCACCGTAGGAACGAGTGATGGGATTGGCCGCAACGACAAGCACCTTCGTGTCATCCGTGGGGACGGTAAACGTTGTGGAAGCGCCTTGCTCGGTACCTGTGGCACCCGTGACGGCGAATTTCACCGGATCCCATGTGTAGGCGCCGTCGATCGTGTCAGGCCGGCCTTCAGGTGCTTCCACTACGGTGCAGGAGCTGCCACGCGGGATTAGCACCATTGAGGGCAACTGCCAGACCTCGCCATTGGCGATGCTGGCGGTTCCTGAGAGTGGTGAGGTAAACCCTGCTGACGTGCACATCCAGTTGAAGCTGTACTGTGCATCAGCGGCTACACCATTTGTAGCCCCTGTGACGGTCTTCGTGATGGCGAAGGCACCGAACAGCTGCTCAGTCGGGTTGGTGACAGTGGCTGTTGCAGGAGTTTCGCTTCCAGTCACCTGGATATCTGTGGGCAGTTTCACCGGCAGCCAGACCATGGAAGGATCATCCTGCACTGGCCCTGCTGTTGGTACTGTTTCCGTGATGGCACAATTGGATCCGACCAGGATGCCATCGATCTTTTGGGGCGTTGCCGTGGTGGCAGTCCACGCCTTCGTGACGGGCTGATCCGATCCGTAGGTGCACACCATTTCTCCGGTGAACTCCCGATCTGCCGGCACCTTGCCAGCGGCCGGTCCCGTGACAACCTTTTCAACGGCTATGGATCCGTACACCCGTTTGATCGGGTTTTCTACCTGAACCGTCGCGGTGGGCGTCTCCGCGGAGAGCACCACAGTGGGCTGCTCAACCTTGGGGCGCTCCCACGCAAAGGAGTCATCGCTGAGGCTGCCTGTGGGCTGCACCTCGGAGATGGCACAAGTCCAACCAAACGGGATAGCGCCCGGAAGCGTCACGGTTTCCCCGTTGGCTACCTTGGCAGATCCTGTCAGGGCCGTTTCCACCCCTTCAACGGAGCAACTGTAGCCGATGTCGAAGACCGGGTTGCTCCCACCGGTAAAGCCGCCGACTTCACCGATGACCGCTTTGGCAACCTTGATGGCACCGGTGTCACGCACAAGGTTGTTGGTGACAACCAGGTGCGCTGTGGTGTCAGCTGTCGTCACGGAGGCATCTTCAAAGGTTGCTACGCTCCAGCGGTAGGACGGGTCGACGCTGGGTGCGGTGACTTCATCTTCGCTGACAACACAGTCGGAGTTCAGCAGGATTCCGGTGACAGGAACGCTTGTGGCGTCCTTGGCCAGGCTCCACTTTCCGGTTACGGCCGGTTCCTCCTTGTACGTACAGCTCCATGAACCTGTGTAGATCCGCGTTGGATCCACGACGTCGGCCGGACCGGTCAGCTTCTTTGTCACGTCCACCGAACCGGTAACGCGCCCGATGGTGTTGGTGACGTCCACTGAGATTGCCGTTGTCTGCGATGAAACGGTGAAGGTTCCATTGCTGATATCGGCGCCTGTCCAGGCGAACGAGGTGTCCACGAGCCCTTCATTGGCACCCAGTGCTGATTCTGCGACCGTGCATTTGGTGCCCAATGGCAGCTTGACCGATGCTGAATTGCTTCCTTCCACGGCCGAGACCGTCAAAGTCTGCGCAGCAGCATTTTCACAGCTCAGTACGACGTCGAAGGTTCGCTTCCCGTCATAACCTTGGGTTGCCCCGGCCAGCTTCTTGCTGACAACCACATCGCCGAACTTCTTGGAGATGTTGTTGGTCGCGTTGATGCCGATCGTTTGTACCTTGCCATCCACGGGGGCCGGGATGATAAAGGTGACACTGCGGTCAGTGGTCACGGGCACTCCTGCTGCGCCCGTCACGGCGAAGGAGACGCCGTCCCAGGTGTAGGCGGGACCCGTTGTGTCAGGGTTGTCGTTTTCAGTGACCGTGCAACTGGCGCCTGCCGGGATGGTTTCTGCCGGGTTCCAGCCATCCAGCCCTGCTTTCAGGGTAAAGCTGCCGTCGGCACCTGCCCAGCCTGGGCCCGTGCACTTGTAGTCGAACGAGAAGGAGGTGTCCGGTTTGACGCCACTTTCCACACCGTTCCCAGCCAATGATTTAACCACGCCGAACGAACCTGTCAGGCGTGTGATCGTGTTGGTCACGGTGATATTGCGATTCGCCTCAAGTGTGGACAAGACAACGTCCTGGCCCGGTGAGTACGACGGCGCCCACACGTAGGAGGTATCCTCCGACGGGTGGTCCGTGAGCTTGTCCTCTGCAATATTGCAGCTGGAGCCGAGCAGGATGTCAGTGCCGACAACCTTGGTGCCCGCACCTGCGGCAACACTCCACTTGCCATTTTTGACGACTGCAGTCTCGCCTTGGCCATAGGTGCACTGCCAAGTTCCAGTGAACTCTCCACCTTGATAGACCTTGTCCGGGTCCATCAGGACCTTGGCCACACTAAGGCTGCCATAGCGGCGTTCAGTGGTGTTGGTAACGCTCACCGGCACCACCTGATTTTCAGCAGTGACCTTGACGATCTGCGGCTCAGGTGTCCCGTCCCAGCCGAACGAGTCATCCACCAATCCGCCGGTGGGCGGGACTTCGGTGACAGTGCAACTGCTGCCGACGGCAATCTGTCCTGTGGTCTTCGGTGCTGCGTTGGCCACCATGGTGAGTCGGCCGGAATACTCATCGGTACAGGTGATGTCAACCGTAAATTCCTTGCCTTGAGCAACACCACCTGCGCCGGCAAGTGCCTTGACAACTGAAATGCTGCCGAAGATCTTTTCCGTGTGGTTGGTAATGATCGCGGCTGTGGGAGCGTCACGGTCAACTGTGATTTTCCCATTCACGACGTTTGCGCTCCACGTACCAGGAATCCACTTGTATGCAGCTTCCAGGTTTCCTTCAGGCATTGCTTCAGTGAGTTCACATTCACGCTGCGCAGGAATGCTGTCAATTGTGGCTGTTTCGTCCTTGGCCAGGTTGAGCGTGCCGGTGAAGCCAATTCCACAGTTGTAGTTCACGGTAAAGGCTGGATTGTCAGTGCTTGTATACCCGGCACCGTCGATCTTCTTTGTGACAGTGAAGGAGCCGCTGTCTCTGGTGAAGGTGTTGGTCATCACCAGGTTGGCGGGTTGGCCAACGGTCACGGTGTCATTGCTGGCCACTGCTGAAACCCAACGGAACGAGGGATCGTTGGGGACCGGTGCAGTCAACTCATCTTCGGTGATGACACAGCTGCTGTTGAGCAACACGCCTTCACTGACATTCACCGCTGCAGCGCCGGCCTTGGCAGACCAGGTGCCCTTTTCAATGACCGCACTGTTGCCTTCTCCATAAGTGCATGTCCATTGACCGGTATATTCGCGGTTGCTGTCAACAGCGCCAGCATTGTCGGGACCGTTGAGGACCTTGCTGACTTTCACGGCTCCCTTGATCCTCGTGATCGGGTTTTCCACACTGACCGTGACAGTTGAGGTGGTTTCACCCAAGGTAGCTGAGGCTGGGGTGATTTTTGCCGGGCCCCACGCGAAGGAGGCGTCCTTCAATTGGTCTTGGTGCGGGGTTGATTCAGTGAAGGTACAGTTCCAGCCGAAGGGGATGTTGTTGGTGGCCAGATTTTCTTTTTCACCATTGGCCACCTGCGTTGAACCACTGATAGCCGGGATTCCTTCTTGCCCTGGAACTGAACACTGATAGTTGACGGTGAAGTTTTTGGCGTCGCCACCAATGTAACCGGCCAGTTCAGCGGCGCTGCCGGTGATCTGCTTGTGCACCTTGAATGATCCAAGGTTGCGAACAAGGGTATTGGTGACGTCAATGACGGCCGATTCTCCGGCACCCACTGTGGCGATGCTGAACTTCGCCGCGTCCCAGCTGTAGGACGGGTCGTTGGACGGTGCGCCCAGTTCATCCTCCGTTGCGGTGCAGGAAGTAGTCAGCGGCAGATCCTTCGCCAACTCAATGGCCGCGGATCCCGCCGTCGTGCTCCAGTTGCCTGTTTTGATGACGTTGCCGTCATAGATGCAGGAGAATGTTCCCGAATATTCCTTGTCAGAGGGAACGATCCCGGTGGGGCCTGTGAGGATTTTTTGGATCTTCACGGCGCCGAGGTTGCGAACTATGTTGTTGGTGACAGTGACCTTCGCAGGATTGTTGCCCGTTGCGAGCACCACTGTTGTCGGTGCCCCAGTCACTGCGCCCCAACTGAAGGAAGCGTCCTTGAGCTGGTCGGCTGTTGGAGATGCTTCATTGACCACGCAGTTCCAGCCAAAGGGTACATTGTCCAGAAGCGTGGTCTCCACATCCGGACTGATGGCCAGCTGACCATTCATCGTTCCTTCGACTCCGGCCGCCGAACAGCTGTATGTCATGGTGAACTTTTGCTCGGCCTTAAGACCTTCGGTGGCTCCGGAGAGCTTCTTGGTGACGACGATGCTGCCGGTGTTGCGCTTGACCTCATTGGTCACGCTCAACTTCGCCGCACTGTCAGCTTTCACGGTTGACGCCGCAGAGAACACGGGATCCACCCACACATAGGACGGGTCCGCGCTGGGTGCAGCCAAGGGATCTTCCTTAGCGATGGTACAGCTGGAGCCAACCAGAATACCTGTGATGGGTTCCATGGTTGCGCCAGCCTTGACCGACCACGTTCCTGTCTTTGGTTGATCACTGCCGTACACGCACTGCCATGTGCCCTTGTAGTCGCGAGCTGAGTCAACGACGCTCGAGGCTCCGGTGAGTACCTTGCTGATCAGCAGTGAACCGTAGACACGTTTCGTGGGGTTGTGGACGGTTACAGCAACAGGAGTTGCGGTCTGGTCCATAGTGAGTGTCTTCGGGCTGAACGTGGGTGTATCCCATGTGAACGAGCCGTCGACGAGCCCGCCGTTGCGGGTTCCCTCCGAAACTTCACACTCGCTGCCCAAAGGAATGCCTGTGATAGTGGCAGTGGCTCCGCCGGCAACTTCAGTGGTGAACGTGCCGTTCGCTCCACAGTTCAGACCGATACTGAACTTGTATCCGCTCTCCGAGCTGTAGCCGGCGTCCACCGTCTTCGCGACGGTAATAGAACCGAACTTGCGGCTGATCGTGTTGGTTGCACCCACGTGTACCGGCTTAGGGGCATCAGCGGTCGAGGCCGGAACGGTGAACGTGAATCCGTTGCCGATTTGCGTTCCGTTGGCACCCTCGCCTGTTGCTGCAAAGGTTACGGAGTCCCAGGTATATGAGGGATTGGATGTCGGGAAACTACCTTCGGTGACTGTGCATGAAGCACCGGCAGGGATCGCGGTGCCCGCGCCGGGACCGTCCCAGCTCTGTCCGTTTGTCAGGGTGAAGGATCCATTTGCCCCTGCCCATGTGGACTTTTCACAGCTCCAGGTGAACGGGAACTGAGTTCCTTCAGGGAAACCTTCCATCGGTCCATTGACGCCTTTGGTGACGCTGAACAGGCCTGTGGACCGGTTGATCGTGTTGGTGATGCTGACCTCCGGGCTGGGATTGGCGGCAGAAACCACCACGACCCCGCCCTGAGGTGAAAGTACGGGCAAGCCCCAAGAATAGGAGGTATCTGTTGCCGGCGGTGCGGTGAGCGGATCCTCGGTGACGGTGCAGGTTGATCCGAGCAAAATATCAGAGCCAACGATCTTGGCTGCCTGACCAGCCGTTGCGCTCCAAACGCCGCTGCCAGCAGCTGCGTCAGCATAGGTACAGCTCCACTTACCGGTGAAAGCTGAACCGACATAGACGCCATCTGGGTCGTTTAGGGTTTTCTTTACCTGAAGCGAGCCATAGACACGCTGCGTTGTATTGGTCACCGTTACTGTAACGAGTTGCCCTTCACCTTCAATTTTTACCGTCTGGGCTTCGGGCTTCGCTGCCCAAGCGTAGGAATCATCCACGAACACGCCACTGCCGGTGGGCCGGTCTGCTTCGCTGACGGTACAGGAGGTGCCGACGGGAAGTTGCGGGGTAGTACCTGCCACACCCGCCAGGTTTGAGAAAGTTCCGCTATAGATGTCCCCACAGGTGACTGTCAGGTCAAAGATGACACCAGCGTTGACGCCGCCACCCACAACAGCCTTGACCACCTGCACTGCACCGGTAATGGCAACCGTGTGGTTGGTAACTGTGGCACTGACAGTGCCATTCTTCTTGATGACAATTTTCCCGTCGGCAGGATCCCAGGTTGCCGTTCCCCACTTGAAGGCGGGGGAGATCAGGTTTACCGCCGGCGGGGTTTCTTCAAGGGTGCACAGGGCGTTGGCCGGGAGGTTCTCGATGGTCACGCCAGCGTCACCGGCTGTCAGTAGCCGTGTACCTGTGTAGTTGCCTCCACAGTTGTATTTGACCTCAAACTTGGCGCCTGCGCCGATATAGCCGTCACCATCGATGACCTTTTTCAGGTTCAGTGAACCAAAGTTGCGCGTGTACTTGTTGTTCAGCACAACAGTAGCAATGGTGTTGCTGCCAATCGTGACAGTGTTTCCCGGGGTAAACGATGCAGCCGTCGGGGCCAGCCATTCGTAGGAACCGTCAACGAAGTCACCGGACTGGGTGACGAGGTTGGGCTCACTCAAAACGCAGGAGTACCCCGCTGGAATGGAGGGGGATTCCTTTACTCCGGTGGTGGTGGCCTCCAAACTGCCACTTATGTCTGCACTGTTGGCCAGTGTGCACTTGTAGTCGACACCGAATGTGCGTCCCGATGTTCCGGTGTATCCGTTGTCGCCTTCAGGGCCAGTCACCGTCTTGGCAATGGAGAACTTGCCGCTGTTTTGCACGATCTTGTTGGTGATGGCGACGGTGGCACTTCCAGTATTCGGAACCGTCACCGTCGCGTTTGACGGTGCATACGTGGCAGCTGCCCACTCGTAGGAGGCATTGAGCAGTCCGCCGACAGGAGCTTTTTCTGCAACGAAACAGCTGGTGCCCGCAGGGATGGTATTGGCCGGGCTGGTAAAGGTCCCGCCATTTTTAACAGTAAAGTCACGTGCCACGCCGGCGCACGTGTAGGTCCCGGTGAAATCCATATTGGTGCCCGTGAATGCGCCTGCGGGGCCTTCCACCTTTTTGGTGATGGTCAACTGTCCGTAGTTGCGCTTGAAGGTGTTGGTCAGCGCAACGCCGACGTTGGTGTTGTTCGCACCAATTGTTATGGGACCAGCAGGAGCGAATGTTCCCGATGTGCCAACCCACTCGTAGGACCCGTCAGCAAAGTCTCCCTGGGCCGCAGCAAGCGATTCAGTCAACACGCAGCTGGCGCCGGTGGGGATGGGGCTTGATGTGCTGGAGGCATCCTTCTTGATCTTAAGTGTGTCTTTAGCTACCTGGACTGCAGGCGATCCCAATGTGCAGGTGTAGCCAACTTCGAA
>NZ_JAUNVV010000061.1:19574-21358 GCF_030540645.1 Arthrobacter sp. | reverse complement strand
ACGTCGGTGAAGATCACCGGCGGGGACGCGCCCGATTTGACCATCGTCACCACCGACCGCTCGGCTACCGGCCAGCAGTGGACCCTTGACGGCATCGTCAAGGGCGGCACCACCAACAAGACCGTCATGGTCACCGGTGCCGACCTGCTCCGTTCAGCCGAGTTCGACGGCGACACCGTGCACTTGGTGGGCGACACCAAGGAAGCGCGCAGCATCGGCATTTACGTTCCGGCCGGCATCACGAAGGCCAGCTGGAACGGGCAGGCACTTGTGACCACAGTTGGCGCCAACGGCCAGCTGGTGGCAAACCTGGCCGGACCGGCCGCCGCTGTTCTTCCTGAGCTGACCAACTGGAAGGTTTCCGGGGAAAATCCGGAGTCCGCCACCGCGTTTGACGACAGCAAATGGCTCGAGGCAACCGCCACCGCAGCTGCGAACACCCGTCAGGGCCCCGGCGCCAACCAGGGCAAGGTCCTGGACACGGCGTTCTACGGCTTCTACGAAGGCGACACCTGGTACCGGGCGCACTTCACCGCATCTTCCGCAGCCACCAGCATTCAGCTGCGCGGCCAAGGTGGCAGTGCAGCGAATATGCTCGTCTGGGTCAACGGCACCTTCGCCGGAGCCGCAGCAGCCAATGGCAGCATGCAGACGATCCAGGTCCCGGCCGGGGTCATCAAAAATGGTGAAAAGACCGTCGTTTCTGCAGTGGTCCGCAACCAGGGCCAAAACCTCGATTGGTCCGATGACGGCCTGTCACGCCAAAACCGCGGCCTGTACGACGCAGTGCTGCCCAGCAGCGGCGCTGTCACCTGGAAGCTGCAAGGCGCCAAGGACAAGGCCGCGCCGGTTGATACGGATCGGACCATGTACAACACCGGTGGTCTTTACGGTGAGCGCGCCGGTTGGTACCTGCCGCAGTACCCGGACAGCGAATGGGCAGATGCCACCTCGTTCAAGCCGGCCAAGGCAGGCGTTACCTGGTACCGCACCAACTTTGCGCTAAATGTTCCGGCCGGAACCGACACGGCCCTTGGTTTGAAGATCAACGACGCCAAGTTTGAAGACGGGCGCAAGTCCTACGCCCGTGCCGTGATCTATGTCAACGGCTGGAACACAGGAACCTGGGTTGGCAACGTTGGCCCGCAGAGCACGTTCACCATCCCCAGCGGATTCCTGAACAAGACCGGCGACAACACTCTCGCCATCGTGCTCAGCACTGAGCGCGATGCCCAAGGACCGGACTCCTTCACCCTGGTGGACCGCGGCACCAGCCTCGGCGGCGTGCCGACGAAGCTGAACACGGCCCCAGACTATGCACTGCCGGTTGTCACAGCAGTGGCGGGGCAGGCCAAGTACGACGTCGGTGAGAAGGCTGTCATCAGCGGCACCTCAGTGCTGGCAGCCATCGGGGACGGGGCGTTGACCAACGCGGTCATCGACTTTGGTGACGGCAGCGCGGCAGTGACCGTGCCTGTGGTCAACGGTGCCTACTCGGCGGAGCGCAGCTTCGCCAAGACGGGCAACTATGCGGCAACAGTGCGCATCAAGGACGCCGTTTCCGGAGCAACCCTGGGCACCAAGGCCCTTGAAATCGCCGTTGGCGGGGAAGCCACCACTCCGACGCAGACCGCAACACCGTCAGCTACGGCAACGCCGAGCCCCAGTGCCACGGCCTCAGCCTCGCCAAGCGCTTCGGCGACGGCGACGCCGTCGGCCACGGCCTCGGCCACGCCAAGCGCTTCACCAAGCGCTTCGGTGACTGCGACGCCGTCGGCCTCGGC
>NZ_JAUNVV010000061.1:0-19474 GCF_030540645.1 Arthrobacter sp. | reverse complement strand
GAGGCACCGTCTCAGGAGCCAGCGACTCCCGGCATCAAACTGAGCGCGGACACCGTGGCGCAGGGCGGCAAGCTCACCATCACGGGGGAGAACTTCAAAGCGGGGAGCAGCGCAACCTTCACGCTGCACTCGGAGCCGGTGCAGTTGGGCACGGCTACCGCTGATGCCAACGGCGTTGTGAGCTTGAGCGTGGTTCTGCCGTCCGACACCCCGGCCGGCCAGCACCGCGTCCTCATCGACGGTGTGGGGCTTGATGGGGAAGCTCACCAGGTAAGTGCACCCCTGACCGTCACCGCCTCGGCTGCGAATGTTCCGGCGACGGATCAGGGCGCAGCTGGCAACAGCGCAGCGGCGAATGATGATTCGGCCAATGACGATCTGGCCAACACCGGTGCGAACAACACCTGGCTTGGCGGGCTGGCAGTCTTGCTGGTCCTGGCCGGGGCAACAGCGTTTGCTGCAACCCGCCGCAGGTCGGCAACACACTAACAGCTGGCGCGCAACACGAAGCGCTGAGTTGACCTTCGGGCGGGCACGGGAACTTCTTCCGGTGCCCGCCCGAGGTGATTGACCCGAAGTACCCAACCGCAGGGGACAAAAATGGGGCCGGTTGTCCAGAAGACAACCGGCCCCATTCACGTCTGCGCCTATGGTGCAGGAACTCGTGCGGAAAGCCGCTGGAGCGAAATGCTACAACTCGCCAATTACGGGGTGGACGTGGGTTCCGCTGTGGGCACCATGTTCTTGTACTCGCTCAAGGTGCCGTCAAGGACGGGAACCTTCAACGTGGCCGTCTCAGATGCGGCACCCGAGGAGCGCAACTCAAGCGTCTCGATGGCACCCGGGGCTGCGCCCATGGTGCTCAAAATGGCCTTGTCGGACTCGCCGTTGAGCACCAGCGGAACGCTCGGCTTCACCGTGATCTCGGTCTGCGAGCCTTGGGCGCCGCTGATGGTCAGGGTGATGTCTGAATCGGCTTTGTTGTAGAACGTGCCAAGAACGCGGCCGGGACTGCCTTCAGCTTTGGAGACGACCAGGACGTTGCGGAGTTCAAGGCTGCCCATGTTCAAGTTCACGCCGTCAGAGACGGTGACCTCCATGGTGGTGCTTTGTTGGTTGATTGCACTGCAACCTGTGAAGGCCATGGCGCCAATGCCGATGGCTGCAATCAGGCTCAAACGTTGCGCTCGTTTGGTACCAGGGATGCCGGAAGCGATTCTCACGTCAGTAACTCCTCAGGGAAAAGACAAAATATCTTTGCCCAGCTTATCCGCAATTGTGGTAAAAGTGCGCTTCCTTCGTGTGCGTCCAGACAATTGTGTGGGAGATGTATAGGAGCCGGCGTTCCTTGAGGCACTTCAAAGGCATTTAGTCAAGGGGTCAACAATTCTCCAATTGTTGGATGAATTGCGCGGTCAGCGTAGCGCTGGCAGCCTCTGACCTGCGGAAACTCAGGGAAGTAGAAGTTTAACCGTGGTAAACTGGAGTATTGGAAAGGGAGAATCCACATGCTTTTTGAGGTCGGCGAGACAGTAGTTTACCCACACCACGGTGCGGCAAAGATCGAAGAGATCAAGATGCGCACTGTTCGGGGTGAAGAGAAGATGTATCTCAAGCTCAAGGTTGCCCAGGGGGATCTGACAATTGAAGTTCCCGCTGAGAACGTAGACCTTGTTGGGGTACGTGACGTTGTAGGTAAGGAAGGGCTGGAGCACGTTTTTCAGGTGCTCCGCGCCGAGTTTACGGAGGAGCCCACCAACTGGTCCCGCCGGTACAAGGCGAATCTGGAGAAGCTCGCATCCGGCGATGTCATCAAGGTTGCAGAAGTCGTTCGCGACCTGTGGCGCAGGGACAACGACCGGGGCTTGTCGGCAGGCGAAAAGCGCATGCTGGCCAAGGCGAGGCAGATCCTGATTTCCGAGCTGGCCCTGGCGGAAAAGACTGACGAGGACAAGGCAGCAGAAGTCCTTGACGAGGTGTTGGCTTCATAGCCTCACAAGCAGGGAACTCGTAAGCAGACAATGGGAAAACCCCGCACCGGGTGGTGTGGGGTTTTTTCATGTCCGGCACAATCTTCGTGCGGCCGACTAGGGTAGGGGTTATGACTGAGGTGAAGGTCGGCTCGTGCGCCGTCGTGATAGTTGCAGCAGGATCCGGACAACGGCTGGGCCATGGGGTGCCCAAGGCGCGAGTGCCGCTTGGTGGGGAAGCCGTGCTGGTCCACGCCGTTCGCGGCGTCTTCAAGTCGGGAATTGCGGATCAAATCTGTGTTGCGATACCTGCCGACGACTCCGAGATGGCAGCCATCTGCAGCAAGTTGGGTGCCGAAGCAGCCACCGCCGGGTTGCTGTTCAGCATTGTTGAGGGCGGCTCGCAGCGATCCGAGTCGGTGCATGCGGCGTTGGCTGAAATTGCCGACGGCGTCACCACCGTCATGATCCACGACGCCGCCAGGCCACTGACACCCTCCGGTGTGTTCAATCGGGTGGCAGCCGCCCTCCATGACGGAGCAAAAGCCGTTATTCCGGCACTGGCCGTCACCGACACCATCAAGAGCGTTGAGCCGGCCAGCCTGCCCGCCACGGGCGCCGGCGTTGAAAGAGTCGTGGCCACGCCGCCTCGAAACCAGCTGCGCGCCGTGCAGACCCCGCAGGGTTTTGAGCTGGAGACCCTACGCCGGGCCCACGCCCATGCCTTGACGCTCGACGCCGGGACCCTCGCACGCATCACGGACGACGCCATGCTGGTGGAATCCATGGGTGAAGAGGTGTACGTGGTCCAAGGCTCCACCCACAGCTTCAAGGTCACCACGCCACTGGACCTTCTGCTGGCCGAGGCCATGCTCGAGGGTCCGCTGCGCCCCCGCTGGGTGGAAGGGTAGAGCACATGATGCTGCCCCGGACAGGCATTGGGATCGACATCCACGCCTTTGCCCCGCTGGATAGCCCGGCACCACTGTGGCTGGCCGGGCTGCATTGGGAAGGCGAACGCGGCCTCAGCGGCCATTCCGACGGCGACGCCGTGGCGCACGCCGCTGCCGACGCCTTGTTCTCGGCTGCTGGAGTGGGGGATCTGGGCACGCACTTCGGCACGGACCGCCCGGAATATCAAGGGGCCTCGGGCGTGAGCCTGCTGGCTGAGGCTGCACGTATCGTCCGCGCGGCAGGCTTTGAAATCGGCAACATCGCCGTGCAATTTGTTGGTAACCGGCCTAAATTCTCACCGCGCCGCCAGGAAGCGGAAACAACCCTCAGTGCTGCGGCAGGAGCCCCTGTTTCGGTTAGTGCCACCACGTCGGACGGACTCGGGTTTCCCGGCCGCAGCGAAGGCATCACGGCGATCGCTACCGCACTGGTGGTCGCTCGCGACGGGCAGGACACCGTGAACCACCAGGCCGCAGGGAGAGGTAACCTAGAGCCGTGACCCTGCGCTTCCATGACTCCGCCACTGCTTCCATCCGCGACTTTGTCCCGCTCAAAGAGGGGCAGGTGTCGCTGTACTATTGCGGCGCCACCGTCCAGGGCGAACCACACATTGGCCACGTTCGCTCCGCACTGGCCTTTGACCAGCTCACGCGCTGGCTGCAGACCTCCGGTTACGCCGTCACCGTCATCCGCAACGTGACGGACATCGATGACAAGATCCTGGTCAAGGCGGCCGAGAACAACGAGCCCTGGTGGGCGCTGGCCTACCGTTTTGAACAGGCCTTCGAGGACGCTTATGACGCCCTGGGCATCCTCAAGCCCACCTATGAGCCGCGTGCCACCGGCCACATCCCGGAAATGCACGCACTCATCGCTTCGCTCATTGAGCGCGGACACGCCTACCCGGCCCTGGATAACTCCGGCGACGTGTACTTCGACGTTCGCTCCTGGCCACAGTACGGCTCGCTGACCCACCAGAACATTGACGACATGCAGGCCGCGCCCGACGCCGACCCCCGGGGCAAGCGCGACCCCCGCGACTTTGCGCTGTGGAAGGGCCATAAGGAAGGCGAACCCGAGACGGCCAAATGGGATTCACCGTGGGGTGCCGGCCGCCCCGGCTGGCACCTTGAGTGCTCGGCCATGGTCACGAAATACCTTGGCACCGAGTTCGACATCCACGGCGGCGGGCTTGACCTGCGCTTCCCGCACCACGAAAACGAGATGGCCCAGTCCCAAGCCGCCGGTCACGGCTTCGCGAACTTCTGGATGCACAACGGCATGGTCACCTATGCCGGCGAAAAGATGTCAAAGTCCATCGGCAACACGATCAACCCACGCGAAATGCTCGAGCTGGCCCGCCCCCTGGTGGTCCGCTACTACCTGGGACAGGCGCATTACCGCTCCGTCCTGGACTACCGGCCCACCTCGCTCGCCGAGGCTGCAGCCGCCGTCGAACGCATTGAAACATTCATCCACGCCGCCGTCGCTCGCTTGTTCCCGGGCGGCAACGGAGACTGGGGTGTGACGGCCACACTCCCTGATGCGTTCCGCGAGGCCATGGACGACGACCTGAACGTGCCCGCCGCCCTCGCCGTCCTGCATGAGACGGTTCGTGCAGGCAACACCGCCTTGGCCGCCAAGGACGAGGATGGGGCAGCGCTTGCGCTGCAGTCTGCGGTGGGCATGATGTCGGCTTTGGGGATCAACCCGCTGGATGAGCAGTGGCAGCAGGGGAGCGGCTCTGCGGCGCAGCAGACGGCCCTTGATGTGCTGGCCAACGCCCAGTTGGAAGCCCGTGCGCAAGCCCGCGCGGAGAAGAATTGGGCGGAGTCGGACAAGATCCGCGACACCCTGGCCGCGGCAGGTGTGGAGATCGCCGATTCCGCAGAAGGCTCCACCTGGTCCCTGAAAAAGTAACTACCGACGCTCCTGCAGTTTCTGGGGTGTTTTGCCCAACGCTCCCGCACCGGATGCATGAGCGTTCGCGGATTAAGCCCCGAAGGTGCAGGAGCGTCGTGGGGGAGTGGGCGGGGCGTGAGGCAGCACACTATTAAGACTCCATACCACTAAATTTGCCTTCAGGCCGTAAGCTGTTAGGTACGGGTATTTTGTTTTCCGTAACGCAGTGCACCTCAAATGTGTGCACTTGCGGATTTTTTTGACGAGCTTAGGCGCCGACTTTAGGCAGCCGCACCAATCGTAAGGGTTTCACCATGGCCAGTAGTTCACGCTCAGGGGCAGTACGCAAGACCAAGAAGGGCCCCAGCGTCGGCACAGGCGGCCACGGCCGGAAAGCCCTCGAAGGCAAGGGTCCCACGCCCAAGGCCAGCGAACGGACCTACCACAAGGCGTTCAAGAACCAGGAACTGGCAGAGCGCTCCGCCGCCAAGCATTCCGGTGGCGGCAAACCAACTGGCCGGCGCAACAGCGGGCCCAAGGGCCGTGCCATGGAGGAGCTCGTCACGGGCCGCAACTCCGTCGTTGAGGCACTGCGTGCAGGAATCCCGGCCAAGGCGCTCTATGTTGCCGTGCGCGTTGACATGGATGAGCGTGTCCGCGAATCCATCAAGCTGGCCACCGAACGCGGCATCCCGCTGCTGGAAGCCCACAAGCCTGAGCTTGACCGGTTGACGGAAGACGCCGTCCACCAGGGCCTGGTCCTACAGATCCCCCCGTACGAGTACGAGGACGCCGTGGACACGGCCAGCGAGATCATCGCCAAGTGGAAAAAAGGCCACATTGCCAACGCCCCACTCATCGTGGCGTTGGACGGGATCACCGACACCCGCAACCTGGGCGCCATCATCCGCAGTGTCTCGGCCTTCTCCGGCCACGCGGTCATTGTGCCTGAGCGCCGCAGTGCCGGTGTGACGGCTGCAGCCTGGAAGACCAGCGCCGGAGCAGCCGTTCGCGTACCCGTCGCCAAGGCCCCGAACCTGAACCGTGCCATTGCAGCGTTCCAGAAGATGGGCTTCTTCGTGTTGGGGCTCGACGGCGACGGCGACGTTTCACTGCCCAATCTCACCCTCGCCACCGAACCGGTATGTGTCGTGGTCGGCTCTGAAGGCAAGGGCCTCTCCCGCCTTGTGCGGGAAAACTGCGACCAGATTGTCTCCATCCCCATCGATTCGGCCATGGAGTCGCTGAACGCTTCCATGGCAGTGGGCATCAGCCTGTACGAAATCTCCAGGCAACGCGCGGTTCAGGCTTAAGCATGCCTGTCACCGTCGTAGAGTCGAACACCAGCCTTGGGGCCGCACTGTCGCGGCACTTCCCATTGGGCGTTAGTCCCATCCCCCGGAAACACGGTCCGGATGCGGCCAACATTGCCGTGTATGCACCGGATCACCGCAATGTTGTGGTGTGCTTCCAGCCACCGGACGGGGTGTGGAAGGCAGTGCTGCTGCCGGACAAGACCGACGGTATCCACCACGGTCTGGTGGAAGGCATGCCCATGGGGGCACGCTACGGTTTCTACACGAACATCGAGGCCACCCAGGAGGAGATGCTCCTGGTGGACCCTTCCGTGGAGCAGCTTCTGCTGGACCCGTATGGCCGGTATATTGACGAGCAAGTCGATGCTGACGGGGAAACCAAGTATTTATCCGTGCGGATGGCTTCTGACTTTGATTGGGGCAGCGTCGAACGCCCCAACACACCTTGGCGCGAAACAGTAATCTACGAAGCCCACGTGCGTGGCCAAACGCAACTTCACCCAGACGTGCCGGTGAAGTTCCAAGGCACCTATGCGGGCATGGCCGATCCAGCCATGATCAAGCACCTGCAAGACCTAGGCGTGACCGCCGTCGAACTTTTGCCCATCCACTTCCATATTTCCGAGCCCCACTTGGACGGAACGGGGATGAGCAACTACTGGGGGTACAACACGCTGGGCTTTTTCGCCCCGCATGCGAAGTACGCCAGTGCCAGCGCCCAGGCGGCTGGCCCGGCAGCGGTGCAAGCAGAGCTGAAAGGCATGATCAAGCTGCTGCATGCCGCAGGGATCGAAGTCATCCTTGATGTGGTGTACAACCACACGGCTGAAGGCGGCCCCGGGGGCCCCAGCTACAGTTGGCGCGGTCTGGCCGAAGAGCAGTACTACCGTATGCGCGACGGTCATTACTATGACACCACCGGGTGTGGGAATACGCTGAACTTCGGCAACCCGCACGTGATCAAGATGGCCATGGATTCGCTGCGCTACTGGGTGGAGGAATTCCACATTGACGGCTTCCGCTTTGACTTGGCTGTCTCCTTGGCACGCAATGGCGTGCACGAATTCAACAACCAGCATCCGTTCCTTTTGGCGGCCGCCACTGACGGCGTGCTGGCCTCCACCAAGCTCATTTCAGAGCCGTGGGACGTGGGCTACGGCGGGTGGCAGACGGGCCAGTTCCCCACCGGTTGGGCGGACTGGAATGACACGTTCCGCGACACCGTGCGCGAAGTGTGGTTGACGGACAGGGCGGCCATGCTGGCCGGCTACCACCACAACGGTTTGGCCTCCTTCGGCGATGCGCTGGGAGGCTCCGTGGCACTCTTTGCCGAATCGGGGCGCAGCCTGCTGGCTTCGATCAACCTGGTGACGGCCCACGACGGCTTCACCCTGGCGGACCTGACCGCGTACAACCACAAGCACAACATTGACAACCAGGAAGAAAACCGCGACGGCACGGGTAATAACCGCAGCTGGAACCACGGCGTTGAGGGCATCACGAACAACCCCAACACGTTGGCGGAGCGTGCCCGCACTGCCCGAAACCTGATGACCACCATGCTCTTGGCCCAAGGCATCCCCATGATCACCGCCGGGGACGAGCTTGGACGCAGCCAGGGCGGCAACAACAATGTGTACTGCCAGGACAATGAGATCGCCTGGCTTGACTGGAGCATGGATCTGGAGGCCAAGACCATGCTGGCCGCCACCACACGGCTCCTGCGCATTCGCCGGGACTTCCTGTCCGCCCAGCCAAGCAGCTACCCCACCCGTGGTGGACAGTCGTTCATCTACTGGTTTGGTGCCGACGGCCAGCCCATGACGCCCGAGGCTTGGAAGAACCCCCACGAGCGTGTCATCACCATGCTCATGGGTTCCCCTGATGGCACGATGGACGGCCTTGTGGTCCTCAACACCGGAATCACCGACGAAGAAGTGGTCCTTCCGGCCAACCCGCGCTTCCCTGTCGCAGCCACGGTTGAGGAACCGGTTGAAATGACTGTTGAGGTGCCGGATGCAGATGACGTCGAAACTGATGCTGCACCCGAAACTGACGCTGCTTCCGTCACAGAGGCTCCTGACACAGATGCTGTTGCGGCCGAGGACACAGATGTGCTTGCCGCCGTGGGCGCAGAGCCGTCTGAGGCCGCGCTGGAAGCCACCGCGGAAGCTGTGACCGAGACCGCAGCGAATGCCGACACCGCGCCGGCTGACGTAGCGGCAGCAGAGGCCGTCAAAGAGGCCTTTGTTCCTCGTCCCTACCTGTTGCGGATGACCACGGAGTCTCCCACTATGACGGACGACGGCGAACCCACCTTCAGGCTGCCCCGTTCAGTTCCGGCGGTGGAGCCTGGCGCTTCGGTGCTGGTGAAAGCGAACACCGTCCACCTGTACCGCAACGACTTGGGCCCGCGCTAGAACCTACCCGCCCCAGCCCTAAGCGCCAGCGCTTAGGGCTGGGGCTTGGGTGCTGGCGCTTGGCCAGTCCGCGCCAGCGACTTAAAACAAAAGATGAGGCTGGGGTTTGGGACACCTAGTCATTTCTGCCAGGCATCCCAAACCCCAACCTCACCGAGGTGTGGGCGGATTAAGCGGTGGTGATCAAGCCCATCTCTGCCGGGTTCGCCAGCGCCTTGTGGGAAGGCAGCACCTGGATGCCGTAGCCAAAGCTCCCTGAACGGTCAATGAGCAAGTCGGTGGAGAACAAGTAGCGGCCGGGGCCGTTTTCCTCCACGTGCTCCAGCGGAACGGTGGAGGTGTTGGTGAGCTCATCCGAGTCCCCAGCTGTTCCATAAACCACCGTGACGGTGACGTCTTCGGGACGCAGCTCACCCAAGTTCACATGAGCTCGTACCTGCAGCGATTCACCGATCTGGGGTTCATCTGCGAGCCCGTGGGATTCCACATGCTCTATGCCGATTGCGGACCAGGCCGGGCGTACCCGCTCAACCCAGGATGCAAGCTCCTTGGTGGCAGCATATCCGTCCGCACGTGCCACGCGTCCGGCCAGTGCAGCGGGCTGGTACAGGCGCTCCACATACTCTGCGACCATGCGGTTCGCTGAAACCTGCGGGCCCAAGTGCGCAATAGTGTGCTTGATCATGGAGATCCAGTGCGCGGGAAGATGGCCGGTTTGCGGCTTTGACGGACCAGCCGCTCCGGCTGCCTCGCCATCAGAGCCCGCGGTTTCTCCATAGAACCTCGGCGCCACCTGAGTTTCCAACAACTCGTACAACGCTGCCGATTCGATGTCGTCTCGTTCGTCCTCGCTGGTGCCGGTATTGGCCGTGGGGATCGCCCAGCCGTTTTCGCCGTCGTACATCTCATCCCACCAGCCATCCATGACGGAGAGGTTCAGCGAGCCGTTGATGGCTGCCTTCATGCCGGAGGTGCCGCACGCTTCCAACGGTCGCAGCGGGTTGTTCAGCCACACGTCACAGCCGGGGAACAGTGTGCGCGCCATGGCGATGTCGTAGTTGGGCAGGAAGACGATCCGGTGACGCACCTCGGGGTCGTCGGTGAACTGCACCAGGTCCTGGATCATTTTCTTGCCGGAGTCGTCGGCAGGGTGGGACTTGCCCGCGATGATGATCTGGATCGGGTGGGTGGGGTGCAGCAGCAGGGCCTTCAGCCGGGCAGGGTCGCGCAGCATCAGGGTAAGGCGCTTGTAGGTGGGCACGCGGCGGGCAAAGCCGATCGTGAGCACATCCGGGTCGAGGGCCGAATCGGTCCATGCCAGCTGGGCGTCGGCTGCTCCGCGCTTCCTCCACGAGGAACGCAGGCGGCGCCGTGCATCCTTGACCAGCTCGGTGCGAACGCTGCGGCGCAGCGCCCACACGTCCTCGTCGCTGATGTCCCAGATCTTGGACCAGTCGGTTGCGTCAAGGACATCGCTGTCAAAACGTTCCCGAACCAAGGCCACCCAGGCGGGGTCGATCCAGGTCGGCACGTGCACGCCGTTGGTCACCGACGTGATCGGAACGTCCTGGACATCGAATCCTGGCCACAAGCCGGAGAACATGCCGCGGGAAACCACGCCGTGCAGTTTGGCCACGCCGTTGGCGCGCTGGGCCAGACGCAGGCCCATGAGCGCCATGTTGAAGACGTCCGGGTCGCCGTCGTCGTACGTTTCGGCACCTAGGGAAAGGATCTGGTCAACGGGCACTCCCGGTGCCAGCGAACCGGCAAAGAAGTGCTCGATCATGCCACGCGGGAACCGGTCGATCCCGGCAGGGACGGGAGTGTGCGTGGTGAACACGGTGGAGGCCCGGCCGGCGGCCAGCGCCTCGTTCCACGTCAGTGGCTCCTCGGTCACGGACGGGTCCATGAGCTCGCGGATGCGCTCGATGCCGAGGAAACCGGCGTGGCCTTCGTTGGTGTGGAACACTTCCGGGGCCGGAGTTCCGGTGAGGCGGGCGTGGACGCGCAGCGCCTTGACGCCGCCCATGCCCAAGAGCAGTTCCTGGGTCAGGCGGTGGTCGCCGCCGCCGCCGTACAGCCTGTCCGTCACGCCGCGGGCGGCATCGTCGTTTTCGGCAACGTTGGAATCAAGTAGCAGCAGGGGCACACGGCCCACATCGGCACGCCAAATGTGGGCGCGCAACACGCGGTTGTCGGGCAGTGGGAGCTGAATCTGGATGGGGGTGCCGTCGTCTTCGCGCAGCAGGGTCAGGGGGAGTGCGTCCGGGTCAAGCAGCGGGTAGGTTTCCTGCTGCCAGGCGTCCCGGGACAGCGACTGCTTGAAGTAGCCGGCCTGGTACAGAAGTCCGACGCCGATCAGCGGCACACCGAGGTCGGATGCGGACTTCAGGTGGTCACCGGCGAGGATGCCCAGTCCGCCGGAGTACTGGGGGAGGACTTCAGTAATGCCAAATTCGGGGGAGAAGTATGCGATGCACTTGGGGGCTTCTTCGCCCAGTTCCTGGTACCAGCGGGGGTTGGCGATGTAATTCTTGAGACTTTGCTCGGCTGTTGCCACACGGGCCACAACATCGTGGTCCTGAGCCAGCTCCTGCAATTGCTCGCGGGACATGGCCGAGAGCATGGCCAAGGGGTCGCGGCGGGACTTCTCCCACAGCTCTGGGTTGAGCGATTCAAACATGGCGCGGGTCGGCTGGTGCCATGACCAGCGGAGGTTGGTGGCCAGTTGTGTCAGCGCAGAAATCTGCGCAGGAACGAGGGAGCGGACGGTGAATCTGCGGATTGCCTTCATGCCGGTCACCATAGTTCATGAATCTTAAAAACACCGGACTGGTGTGTCTTTTGCGACGTTGGCGACGTAACCTTTCCGGAACATGGCGTATGTGTCATCCACGTGACGGCGCAATCCTGCGATTTCCCGCCGGACCTTAGCATTATGCGCGAGGAGTGACTAACGTCTACTTTGTGACTACTTCCAAGCCTTCGTCTCAAATGACAGCCGCCATTGCCACGCCAGCCACCGAAAACGGTGCCGCAGCCACCGAAAACGGTGCCGCAGGGCACCAGCAGTCGGTGCCAGCGGACCCGCAGAGCGGACTGCGCTTTGGCCGGATTCCCATCACGAACGTGCAGCCGGTGCTTGAAGGCGGAAAATTCCCTGCCAAGGGCGTCCGTGGTGCCGACGTGCGTGTGAGCGCCGTGGTCTTCCGCGAGGGCCACGATCTTCTTGGAGTCACAGCGATCTTGTTCGCGCCCGACGGCAGCGAAGCCCAGCGCACCAGGCTTACCGCGGGCCCCAAGGGCACCGATTCTTGGGTGGGAGTGCTGACTCCGGCGTTTGAAGGCCATTGGAGCTTTGCCATTGAAGGCTGGAGCGATAACTACGCTACGTGGGCGCATAACGCCCAGGTGAAAATAAACGCCGATGTGGACGTTGACGTCATGCTGGCCGAGGGCGCAGAACTGTTGCACGGCGCCGCCAGGGACACTCCTGACGAGGCTGCTGCCGGCGTCTTCCAACACGCCGCAAACACCCTTGCCGACGACTCACTGAACGTCATTGACCGCCTGGCGGCAGGGACCAGTGCTGACGTGCGTGCCGCCGTCGTGCGTTATCCGCTTCGAGATCTAGTGACCCGCAGCGAGTCCTACCCGCTCTACGTTGAGCGTGATGCGGCAGGACGCGGTGCCTGGTATGAGTTCTTCCCGCGCTCTGAGGGTGCCCGCCATGACTCGCAGACGGGGCAGTGGACCAGTGGGAACTTCCGCACGGCCGTGGACCGGCTGCCAGCCGTTGCAGCCATGGGCTTCGACGTGGTGTACCTGCCGCCGATCCACCCGATCGGCACCGTCAACCGCAAGGGGCCGAACAATTCGCTGACGGCAGGCCCCGCCGACCCCGGTTCGCCGTGGGCCATTGGCTCAGCCGACGGCGGGCATGACGCCATCCACCCGGAGTTGGGCACTTTTGAAGACTTTGATGCGTTTGTGGCGGCGGCCAATGAGTTGAAGCTTGAAGTTGCGCTGGATCTGGCCCTGCAGTGCGCCCCGGACCACCCCTGGGCCACGACGAATCCGGAATGGTTCACCACACGAATTGATGGAACCATCGCCTACGCGGAAAACCCGCCGAAAAAATACCAGGACATCTACCCGTTGAACTTCGACAACGACCCTGCCGGGTTGTCCGCGGAGATCTTGCGTATTGTCAGGCTGTGGATTGACCATGGTGTGCGGATTTTCCGGGTGGACAACCCGCACACCAAGCCAGTCTGGTTCTGGGAATGGCTGATCGGCACCATCAACGCGGAACGCCCCGACATTGTGTTCCTCGCCGAGGCATTCACCCGCCCGGCCATGATGGCTGCCTTGGGCAGGGCCGGGTTCCAGCAGTCGTACAGCTACTTCACGTGGCGCAACACCAAGGAAGAACTCGAAGAATACCTGGTCCATGTCAGTAGCGAATCGGCTGGTTACTTCCGGCCCAACTTCTTCGTGAACACCCCTGACATTCTCACCGAGTACCTGCAATACGGCGGTCCTGCAGCGTTTAAGATCCGCGCCATCCTGGCCGCCATGAGCAGCCCGCTCTGGGGCATGTACGCTGGCTATGAACTGTACGAGCACGTGGCACGCCCCGGCTCCGAAGAGAATATTGACAACGAAAAATACGAGTACAAGGCCCGGGGCTTTGCTGCGGCGGAAGCCCAGGGCAAGTCGTTGGCACCGTTCGTGACGAAGCTGAACAATATTCGCAGGGCCCACCCGGCGCTGCTTGACCTGCAGAATCTGAGCCTGCACGAGAGCACCGACGAGGCGACTCTGGTGTTCAGCAAGCACAAGCACATTGCAGCCACGGACAGCGAACCGGCCCGCAAGGACACCATCATTGTTGTCATCAACGTTGACCCGCACAGCATGCGTGAAGGGGAAGTGAACCTTGACCTTGATGCGCTTGGCCTGGACCAGCTCTCCCCCGATGGAACGTTCATCGTGGAGGAGCTGATTACCGGAGCCACGTGGAATTGGGGCAAACGCAATTACTTCAGGCTGGATGCCCACATGGAACCGGCCCACATTCTGCATGTCAGGAGCTGAACATGACCTTCTCCCACGTCGACAACAGCGCACCAAAGTTCAATTTGAACGCTCCTGGGCTTGCCCACGATCCACACTGGTACCGCAAGGCTGTCTTCTATGAAGTTCTGGTGCAGAGCTTCGCGGATGCCAACGGCGATGGGGCGGGAGACTTTTCCGGACTGATTTCCCGGCTTGACTACCTGCAATGGCTCGGCATTGATTGTCTGTGGCTGCCCCCGTTTCTAGACTCACCCCTGCACGACGGCGGCTACGACGTCCGCGACTTCAAGACCGTCATCGATGCCTATGGCACCATTTCCGACTTCAAGTCTCTGGTTGCGCAGGCCCATGAACGCGGCATGCGCATCATCATTGACCTGCCGCTGAACCACACCTCCGACCAGCATCCGTGGTTCAAGGCTTCCCGTGAAGATCCTGAAGGACCCATGGGTGATTTCTACATGTGGAGCGACACCACGGAGCTGTATGAGGATGCCCGGATCATCTTTGTGGACACTGAGGAATCGAACTGGGCGTTCGACCCGGTCCGGCGACAGTACTTCTGGCACAGGTTCTTCAGCCACCAGCCTGACCTGAACTATGAGAATCCCAAGGTGCGGGAAGCCATCTTTGACATCGTGCGTTTTTGGCTTGGACAGGGCATAGACGGATTTCGTGCCGATGCCATCCCCTACCTGTACGCCGAGGATGGCACGAACTGCGAGAACCTTCCGGCCACCCACGTGTTTTTGCAGGAACTTCGAGCCATGGTCGATGCCGAGTTCCCCGGTCGCATCATCATCGCGGAGGCCAACCAGATGCCCGACGAAGTCGTGGACTATTTTGGCACCCCGGATAAGCCGGAGTGCCACATGGCTTTCCACTTCCCCATCATGCCCCGGCTCTATTACGGGCTGCGGGATCAAAAAGCTGCACCCATCATCGAGACCATGGCCAATACGCCGGATATCCCCAAGGGAGCCCAATGGGGGACGTTCCTGCGTAACCATGACGAGCTCACGCTGGAGATGGTCACGCCCAATGAGCGCGAGGCCATGTTGGGCTGGTACGCACCGGACTCACGCATGCGGGCCAATATCGGCATCCGGCGGCGCCTGGCCCCGCTGCTGGATAACTCCCGGTCGGAGATTGAACTGATCAACGCGCTGTTGCTGGCGCTGCCCGGCAGCCCCTTTTTGTACTATGGCGACGAGATCGGCATGGGCGACAACATCTGGCTTGACGACCGGGACGCATCACGCACTCCGATGCAGTGGAACCCTGACCGCAATGCCGGCTTTTCCCACGCAGATCCGGGCAAGCTGTATCTGCCGGTGGTGCAGTCCCTTGTCTACCACTACAACCACGTCAATGTTGAAGCGCAGACCGCCCACACGAGTTCCCTGCTCCATTGGAACAAACAAATATTGCAGGTCCGCAAAGCCCACCCAGCGTTTGGGCTTGGCCGCTATGAGCCGGTGGCCTGCAGCAATGAAGCAGTGCTGGTGTTCCTGCGCGTGCTGGCTGTGGGTAATGAGGAAGGGGAGTGGCCGGAATCGATTCTGTGTGTTTTCAATCTTTCCCAACATCCTGCCGCCGTCACTCTTGACGTTCCCGGTTTGGCCGGCCGCGGGCTGCGGGACGTCTTCGGTAGGGGCATCTTTCCCGGCATCGATGACAAGGGCCAAGTGACACTGACCCTTGGTTCCTACGACTTTTATTGGCTGCGGGTGCGTTCTCAGGCATCCAACGTGCTTTCCACCCAGACGCAGGCGATGCCTATCATCAGTGAAACGGAGCACGGGTACTGATGACGGGGACGCTTCTGGGCCTGTTGGCTGATTGGCTTCCACGGCAGCGCTGGTACCCGCGAAAGGGGGCGGCCGGAGTTGGTGCACGGCTGGGCATTGCCAGTGGTTTTGAGCTTCCATCCCCCGACCCTGCTTGTACGCGGCTGGTCCTGCTTGTCACGGTGGATTTCCCTGAAGCAGAGGGTTCCACGGACTCAGGCAATGACGCAGACGCGGATGCAGGCAAGTACGACGCCGGAACCCGGCTCACGCTGCAGGTGCCGTTAAGCTTTTATCAATTTGGTACAGATGTACCAAATACAGGCCGGGTTGGCGCCGAGTTGCCGGAGGCGGCTCTTCTTGGCAACCTCGCCGCTGGTGCGGCAAGGCCGGATGGCGCCCCCTGGTCGGGTGCAGGCCACTGGTCGGGCGGGCGCGTGTATGACGGCTTGGCCGACCCAGCGTTTATGCAAGCCTGGCTGGGGGAACTCGCCGGGCACAAGGAACTCGCCGAAAACGGAGCAGGCATGTCCTCGGATCCAGAATCCGCGGGGCACCTCTGGATGTGGCGCAACCCTCGGTTGGCAAGTCTAGGGGAGCAGCCGGCGTCGGGCATCCGTTTGATCGGAACCGAGCAGTCCAACAGTTCGGTTATTTTTGAGCTCGGGAGCAAGGCCTTCATGGCCAAGTTCTTCAGGGTTCTGCAGGCCGGGGTTCATCCGGAAGTTGAAATTGGCAAGGCGCTGGCCACCCTGGCTGGCGGGATCGGCGAGCCGCATGTTCCGGCGCTGCAGGCCGCCGTCGGCTTGACGGAAGTGGACACCACACTTTTTGTCATCCACGACTTGGTCCGGGATGCGCAGGACGGCTGGGAAGTGGCACTCGCTGCAGCCGCCGCAGGTGAAGATTTTTCGGCAAACGCCTACGATATCGGATCGGCGCTTGCCCACGTTCACGGCAGTCTGCGCAACAGCCTGGGCACGCACCTGTACAACGTGGCTGAGACTGCGGCATTCATTGATGCGATTGCGAACCGACTGGAGTGGGCCTGGGAACTGGCTGGCGCCGACGTCGGACCATACGACGATGCTGTGCACGCGTTTATAGCCCAACTGCACCAAATAAAGTCTCTGCCGCAAACCCAGCGTATTCACGGGGATTTGCACCTGGGACAACTGCTGAAAGGTGGTCCCGGAGCAACAGCTTGGTACATTCTGGACTTTGAAGGCGAACCGTTGCGGCCACTGGCAGAACGTGGTCTGGCAGACGTGACGCTACGAGACATTGCCGGAATGCTGCGCTCCTTTGACTATGCCGGGGCCCATTCTGCCGCCAATAATGCCGGGTCCGCGGACGCCGGTGCACAATGGGTCCGCAACTGCTCCGATGCCTTCATAAAGGGATATGAAAACGTGTCAGGGGAGAGCATTGCGCGCAAGAGCCCCCTTTTCGTGGCATTGTGGCTTGATAAGGCGCTTTATGAGGTTGTTTACGAATTACAGAATCGGCCCGATTGGGCCTGGGTGCCGATAACGGCCGTGCGGGATTTGTTTGATTCAAAGGAAAATGGAGTAGACATGGGACTGGATATAAAAGCCCCTCTGGCAGTTGATGCGGGAGTTTTGGCGCGAATTTCCGAGGGCACCTACTACGCCCCGCATTCAGTGCTTGGCGCACACCTGCACGGGGACGGCAATGTTACGGTGCGAACACTGCGGCATTTGGCTCAATCCGTGCAGTTGGTGACTGAGCACGGGGAATTCCCCATGACCCATGAACACGGCGGCATTTGGACTGCAGTTGTTCAGGTGGAGGAACCAGGCCACGTGCCGGACTACCGCCTGGATGTCAGCTACGCCGAAGGTGTCCACCGCAGTGATGACGCCTACCGCTACCTGCCCACGGTGGGTGAACTGGACATGCACCTCATCGCCGAGGGCAGGCATGAGACGTTGTGGACTGTGTTGGGTGCACACGTGCAGCGTTACCACTCAACGTTGGGCGAAGTAACGGGAGTCAGTTTTGCCGTCTGGGTGCCGGCCGTTCAGGCGGTGCGGGTCATCGGCGAATTCAACGGCTGGGATGGCCGCGGCCATGCCATGCGAAGCTTGGGCAATAGTGGCATTTGGGAATTGTTCATTCCCGACGTGGCTGCGGGGGAGCGCTACAAGTTCCAGATCCTCAGTGAAAATGGCGACTGGCTGGAGAAGGCTGATCCCATGGCCTATGGCACGGAAGTGCCGCCGTTGACTGCCTCACGTGTTGTTGAATCAAGCTACGTGTTCCAGGATGCGGAGTGGATGGCTCGGCGTGCACAAGTGGATCCGCACAATTCGCCCATGAGTGTCTACGAAGTGCACCTGGGTTCCTGGCGGCCGGGGCTGAGCTATAAGGAACTGGCCACGGAGCTTGTTGACTATGTTCATGGGCTGGGGTTCACCCACGTGGAGCTCATGCCTGTTTCAGAACACCCGTTTGGCGGCTCATGGGGCTACCAAGTCACGTCCTACTACGCGCCGACCGCCCGTTTTGGACACCCCGACGAATTCCGCCTGCTGGTGGATTCACTGCACCAAGCCGGTATTGGCGTCATCATGGACTGGGTGCCAGCGCATTTCCCGAAGGATGACTGGGCGCTGGCCAAGTTCAACGGGCAGGCACAATATGAGCACTCCGATCCGCGGCTGGGTGAACACCCCGACTGGGGCACACTGATCTTCGACTTCGGCCGCAATGAGGTGAAGAACTTCCTGGTGGCAAATGCGCTGTACTGGATGGAGGAATTCCACATTGACGGTCTGCGTGTGGATGCTGTGGCCTCCATGCTCTACTTGGACTACTCACGGGACGAAGGCGCTTGGAGTCCCAACCGTTTCGGCGGCCGGGAAAACTTGGAGGCCATCAGCTTCCTGCAGGAAATGAATGCCACTGCGTATCGCCGCAATCCCGGGATTGTCACTATTGCTGAAGAGTCCACGGCATTCCCCGGGGTCACTGGGCCGACAAGCGCCGGCGGGCTCGGCTTTGGCATTAAGTGGAACATGGGCTGGATGCACGACTCGCTCTCCTACATGGAGGAGGACCCGGTCAACCGGGGCTGGCACCACAACCAGATCACGTTCTCACTTGTCTACGCGTTTACCGAGAACTTCCTTCTGCCCATCAGCCATGATGAAGTGGTGCACGGGAAGGGGTCACTGCTGCGCAAAATGCCAGGAGACCGCTGGCAGCAGCTGGCTAACCTGCGGGCCTACCTTGCTTTCCAGTGGGCGCATCCAGGCAAGCAGCTGATCTTCATGGGGACCGAGTTCGGGCAGGAGTCCGAATGGAGTGAACAACACGGCTTGGACTGGTGGTTGGCAGAAAACCCCTCACACAGCGCCGTGCAGACCCTGATCAAGGAACTCAACGATCACTATTCGAGTATTCCCGCACTCTATGAGCTGGACAATGTTCCGGAAGGCTTCACCTGGCTCAACGGGGGAGACACCGAACACAACGTCATCTCCTTTGTTCGCCTGGACAAGAACGGCAACCCGCTTGTCTGCGTCTTCAACTTTGCCGGCGTGGCATATGAGGGCTACCGGATTGGTGTTCCCCAAGCCGGCCAGTGGCAGGAAGTGCTCAACACAGACCTCGCGAAATTTGGCGGATCCGACGTCGGTAACTCAGGGACAATGTTGGCCGAAGCACTGCCGTGGGACGGTCAGGAAACCTCATTGAGGCTCCGTGTTCCGCCGTTGGGCGCCCTGTATTTGGCGCCCGTCGAGTCCTAGAGCGACCACTTTGGCAGCACCTCCCCTCCGTTTGGTGATCGCGGCGGGGAGGTGCTAGAGTTAGTATTCCGCTGAACGAACGGTTCAGATCCGGACAAGACCAATCCTCTGGCCTCGAAAATAGGCCTAATGAATTGCGTTCAAATGTGAGTTTGAATCTAGTCGAAATCATGGATTTGACTTCCTGGAATTCAGTCGGGTAAGATTTAGAAGTTGCCCCGGTGCTGATCGTTGTTGATGGATGAGTGTTGTTTTGCTTGTTTG
>NZ_JAUNVV010000149.1 GCF_030540645.1 Arthrobacter sp. | reverse complement strand
GGCGCTGCCACGGCCAAGACCGGAGCCGCAGCGCGTAAAACTGGCGCTGCTGCACCCAAAACCGGCGCTGCTGCAGTTCAGGCTGCGGCTGGTGAATCCACGGCAGGTCCCGCGGTCCCCGCCTCCGCAGTCTCACCAGCCACTGCAGGGCAGGTGGAACCGACCACCCAGTCGGATAGAGGAGCTGCACCGGTAGAACGTCAGTCTCAAACGGGTGAACGCGAAAGGGCAGCCCAGAGCTCCTACAGGAAGCTCCTCGACGCGGAACCTGCGGCGCCAACCGGACACGGCACTGGGCAGCAGGCTGATGCCAGCCCGGCAGTACCGGGGGTCCCGGGAAGCAGCCCGCTGTTGGGGACCGTCTCTCACCGCCGCACTGGCCGCCGCGCTTCGTCCGGTGCCGTGGATGCTCCCTCATCAGTGGCACGCGGTTCGGGCCGTGCCCGCGCTCATGGTAGCAATCAGGCGCCGGGGACAACCATCCCCACATCCGAGGAATTGACGGTCCTGGCAGCGCAGCGGGAAGACAATGGCCGTGCCGCCGTTCTCAACCAGCGGGCCGAGGCCCGTGAACGGCTGGGGCAGGACAGTACCAGGAACCGACCCCCGACCCCCGACCCCACGGCGACCAACAACTTGGCCATGGTCACTCCGCTGGAATTTGTCCAGGTACCCGGCATCGACCGGCCCGTGATGCGCCCGCCTGCAACAACGCATGTGCCGATCGTCACCGAGTCAATGCGCCAGCAAACCGCCGGGCCTGGGAAACCGCCGCCCCGTTCGGCAGGAAAACCGGCACCGATAAGCACCTCGAATGATGGGACAGCTGCCTACACCGCTGCCGCCGCAACGGAGCCGCTCGGTGCTCAGCCGGCACAAGTACCTGAACCGCAGGTGCGGAGCACAACGGCCAAGCATAAGAGCGAGGTAACCAGCACCGTGGTTCCCACCACGAGTTCTGAACGTTCCGAAGCAGTCCAGGCATCAGAATCCGCCCACAGCCCAAGTCACGGTAAACGTGTACTTACGGGCGGGCACCCAACTGAGGGCTCCGCCGTCGGTCCTGTGGCCGCGGCACCCGCTGAAGCAGCTGCTGCAACGCCTGCCCCAGTGCGCGCTGAGGTGCACCGGTCGCAGATGCCCCCGATGCCGGCCGACTATGCTCATGGACTTGAGCCGCTGGATGCGATGACGGCAGGGCTCCGGCGTACCCAGCGTAATCGGCGGCTGCAGTGGGGAAGCCTCATTGTTGGCGGTGCTGCCTTGGTTGTGGGCGTCATCTTTCTCATCACATCTCTTACACGCTAAATTTTTTATCAATCAAAGGAAACAGTAGTGACGGCAACAGAACAGTCAATTGAACTTGCGCGAGCAGCAGCACGGGCGGCATCGGACAAGCTGGCCCTGAACGTAACAGCCATTGATGTCAGCGACCGCTTGGCCATCACGGATATTTTCTTCATCGCATCGGCGGAAACCGAGCGTCAGGTCAACGCCATCGTGGACGGGATCGAAGACGAGCTGCACAAGTTTGACTTGCGCCCCGTACGTCGCGAAGGACGTTCAGGAGGCCGCTGGGTGCTGCTGGATTACGCAGACATCGTGGTTCACGTCCAGCATGAGGAAGACAGGGTCTTTTACGCTCTGGAACGCCTGTACGGAGACTGCCCGGTCATCGACCTGCAGTTGGGCGAGCTCGACCCGTCGGCGAAGTCGGCTGGCATCCGCGCTGGCACAGGAGCTGACACCGGAGCTGACGCACAGTCCGATACTGCGGCAGCCACTGAGACCGACGTCCCGGCCAACGCTCAGGCCAACAAGAACTAATCCCTGCAAAGGGCTCTGGAACGGATACTCCCCTTGATGGCTGGAATTGAACCAGAACACTCGGTCCTGCAGTCCGCCGGAACGCGACGACGGGTGATCTTTTGGCGCCACGGACGCACCGCCTGGAATGCTGCGCGGCGCTTCCAAGGCCAAACGGACATTCCGCTGGATGAGGTGGGTGTTTCACAGGCGAGCCGTGCCGCAGCGTTGTTGGCGGGAAAGCTGGTTCGCAACAATGCTCAGCCGAACGTGCAGATCCTTTCCTCCGACCTGGGCAGGGCCTATGCCACCGCGCAGGAGCTGGCAACCCTGATGGGCAGTGACATCCTGGTGGATCCCCGCCTGCGTGAAACGTATGGCGGGGAGTGGGAGGGGAGGACGTTCGATGACATCATCGAACACTTCCCGGACGACATTGCCTTGTGGCAGAAGGATGAGCCGGGTGTGCGTGCCGGCGGTGGGGAGACCCGCGTGGAGGTGGCCCAGCGCATGGTTGAGGCTATCTTGGAGAAAGCCGAGGACATGCCCGACGGCGGCACACTAGTGGTCACCACCCATGGCGGGGCCACACGCGTGGCACTGGCGAAACTGTTGGGACTGCCGGAGGAGCTGTGGCGAGCCATGTCTGGGCTGTCCAACTGCCATTGGTCAGTGGTTGAAGCTGCCCAAACCGACCCCAACAGTGACGGGATGGGCATCTGGCGCCTGCTTGAACACAATGTTGGAACTCTTCCAGAGCCGTACGAACTACCCGAAGACCTGGCCGAACCCGTTGAGGATTAGACACGCTTTAAAGCCCGATTTGGCAGGTGGGTGAAACGTGTTCTAGGATAGACAAGTTGTTCCGGCCAAGACCGATTGGTCATGGCTGGAGGAACGGTTTGGGGCTGTGGCGCAGCTGGTAGCGCACCTGCATGGCATGCAGGGGGTCAGGG
>NZ_JAUNVV010000060.1 GCF_030540645.1 Arthrobacter sp. | reverse complement strand
CGAAGCTGCCGCGCAGCTCGGCTCCGCAGGCAAGACGTTCAAATAATATGAGCGAGGATTTTCGTAGAAACCTTCTAGGCCCGGAGCCCACACTGCTCCCGGCCGAGGTGGAGGTTCAGGCACGTCTGGATGCAGGGGATGAGGCGGTTGATTTGGCTGCCGCGAACCCCACGTCCTCACTGCTGTGGGCCATCCTGGCAGATGAGGCGTACGCGGAAGGCCGGACCATTGAGTCGTACGCCTATGCCCGCACCGGCTACCACCGCGGCCTTGACGCGCTGCGTCGCAACGGCTGGCGCGGAACCGGTCCCGTGCCTTACTCGCATGAGGGAAACCGTGGTTTCCTGCGTGCGCTGTATGCGCTGGGCCGTGCCGCGGGCGCCATTGGCGAGTCGGATGAGGCTGCGCGCATCGCCACGTTCTTGAACGACTCCGACCCTGCCGCCATGGCCGCGATCGAGGCTGCGCTGCAGGGTTCAACGCGCTAAGCTGCAACGCTTCAAGCCGAAACGCAAGAGTGCCGCCGATCCGCAAGGGGTCGGCGGCACTTTTGTTGGGTGGGAACCCGTCTGGATTAGTTGCGAACCATGCTCAGCTTCCACAGTTCCGGACCATTTTCCACGTAGTCCACCGTGAACTTGCCTGCGGCACGCTGTTCCAGCTGAGCCAGCAACGGCAGCGGGTTATGGTTGGCGACCAGCAGGATGCCGCGGCCGGTGGTGAGTCCTTCCAATGCGCCGAAGATGGTGGCGTGGCGGATGGCGTGGGGGATGACGCGGGTGTCCAGCTCGGACAGGCCGGGCTCGTCGTGCCCACCGCAGGCACAACCGCCCTGAGCAGGAGCAGCACTTTCAGCCGCAGTTGCGGAGGTGCGGGTCGGCAGCAACTCGGAGAGTGTGACGGCAGGGTTTTGCGCCAGTGCAGGCAGAACGAGTTCGCTGGCTTGGTCCACGAATACGGTCACGGCTTCCTGGAGGGCGCCGCCGGCGTGGACCATTTTGACGGGGGATTCCTGGACTTCCAGTTCCTTCGTTGTAGACACCAGGCGGGTGTTGTGTGAGGCTGCCAACGACGCAATGACCTTGATTGAAGCGACGGAGCTGTCAGCAGATTGGAAGGCGGCTGCGAGGGCGGCCGCCAACGGCAGGAGCTCCTTCTCTGCAAAGTCGACCAGTGCTCCCTGATCCGTTGCTGCCAGTTCTCCGCCCGCAGGATTGGCTGCGGCCGACACGAGGTTGCTGCCGAGGGTGCGCACGGTTCCGGCGGCTTCAGCAAGTCGGGTGCGGGCGTCCTCCAAGGACGCGGCTTCTGTGGAAGAGGAAGCGAGAACAAGATTATTCACGGTCAAAACCTTTCATGACTGCTCGAATTTGTTACGAATGGCGATTCTGCGACTATATTACTACACTTAATCCCGTGGAAAATAAAAGTGCTGTGCCGCCGTCATATGGCCCGAGGCCTGGGCGGCGTGATGCCGTGGCGCCGATTTCCAAGGCTCGCGCAGCTGTGCTGTCAAGGCTGCGCGAAATTGACGGCACACTCAGCGTTGAGCAATTGGCGCTGCAAACGGGTCAGCACGCGAACACAGCCCGTGAACACCTTGAAGCGCTCGTCGAGAACGGCTACGCCACCAGGACGGCAGCTCCCAAAGAAGGTCGGGGCAGGCCGGCCTGGCTATACCAGCCGTCACCCGTGCCAGCTGGTCCTGTGGGATATGCGGCCCTTGCCGCGGCCCTAGCGCAGCATCTGGCTACTCACAGTGAAAACCCCGCAGCCGAAGGCGAAGCAGCTGGGCGCGCCTGGGCGCGTGCCATGCCCGCGGCCGGGTCAAACGGAACTTCCGCCTCAGGCGACGGACTGGCCATCGGGGCAGGGACGGCTAAAGGTGCGCGGTCAGCCAACCGGGCACAACCTTCGGCTGCTGCCGCCAAAGCCACCCGCAGCCATGTGGCCACAGCGCTTGAACAAGCGGGATTCGGTGTGCAAAAGAACCGCGACGCCACTGAACTGACACTGACCGTCTGCCCCATTGTCGAGGCCGCGCGGGAGAACCCAGACGTGGTGTGCGCCGTTCACCTCGGTCTGGTGAAGGAGTTGCTGGTGGGTAGTGGATCGCCGGAGGACGACGTCGAGCTGCTGCCGTTTGCGGGGCCCGGCATCTGCACCCTGCACATGCGCCAGAGTGCAGGACAAACTGGGGCAGGGCAGCCCGGTGCACCTCGCCCGCGCAGTGCTGGTTCGAGTGCATCCAGTTCAGGCGCAGCCCCGAAGGAAGCGGGAGCCGAAGCAGGCCCCGCAACCATATGACTGCGACCAAGCCGGCTGGCACGGAACCAGCCAAAGCCAAACCCCGCCGCCGGCCCAGCGTGCTGCGCAGGCCCGCCTTCCGCATGATGTTCCTGCTGCCCGCCGGAGCAGCCCTGCTCATCGGGCTCAACGCCGGCCTGCAACTTTTGGGAGCCGACGCCCCGCTGAAGATCGACCGTTTCCCCCAAGTCCACGGCATGCTGCTGGTGCTCAGTTTCGTGGGCACCGTCATCTCTCTGGAACGCTCCGTAGCCTTGAACAAGGCATGGGGTTACGCCGCGCCGGCACTGTTGGGAGTCGCCGGCCTGTTGCTGATTTCTCCTCTCGACCTGTGGATCGGCAAGGCCGTGCTGCTGGCCGGGACCATCGTGATGACGGTTGTCTACATCCCGCTGTGGCGCCGCCAGTATGACAACGTGGTGCTCATCCAAATCCTCGGCTCGGTTGCCGCTGTGGCCGCCGCCGCACTGTGGCTGCGCGTGCCCAGCATCCCGGTTTTGCTGCCGTTCCTCATCACCTATGTGGTGCTGACGATCGCCGGCGAACGGCTGGAACTGGCCCGGATCGGCATCAACAGCCCCAAGGCAGAGCCGCTTCTGCTCGCCGCGTCCTTCGCAATTCTGGCCGCCACCACGGCCACACTGTTGTGGCCGTCCGCCGGCTACCCGCTCTACGGGGTGCTGCTGCTGGCCCTCGTCGGCTGGCTCACCGTCTACGACGCCGCCCGCAAAACCATCCGCTCCCAAGGCCTGCCGCGCTACATTGCCGCCTGCCTGCTGGCGGGCTACGGCTGGTTGGCGATCGCCGGCGTCGTGCTGGCACTCCACGATGGGCCGCTGACGGGGGGCTCGTACGACGTCGCCGTCCACGCCGTGTTCCTCGGCTTCACCATCTCCATGATCATGGCCCACGCGCCCGTGATCCTGCCCGCCGTGCTCCGCAAACCACTGCCCTACACGTCCGGTTTTTGGCTGCCTGCAGGACTTTTGCACGTCTCCCTGGCCCTACGATTGGGATTGGGCGACGGCGCTGCCCTCAACGGCGCGTGGGTCACCGGCGGCGTCCTGAACGTCATATCCATCCTGCTGTTCGCCGTCATGGCGGTTTGGCAGGCCACTCATGCGCAGAAAGCAGCAGTGTGAACATCGGTTCCGCACCCACTCCCGGCTCGGGCCCAACGCCAGGCCCAACTCCGGCCACCGCAGGCAGAACACCGATGAACCGGGCAGCCTGGCATCTACGCGCCAACGCACCTGCCATATTTTGGCTGCTGGCGCTCGTGGTGGTGGTGTTGTTCCACCGCAACATTCCCGTCTCCGGCTGGCTCATGGTGCACCTGTTGCTGCTGGGGGCGATCACCAACTCGATCCTCGTGTGGAGCTGGCATTTCGCCCAGGCACTGCTGCGCGGGCCGACCCCCGGCAACCGGGGCATGGTGGCGCGGCTGATCGGCTTGAACGTGGCGGTGGTCCTCGTGGTGGTGTCCATGATCGTCAATGTCTGGGTCCTGACGCTGGTGGGCAGCATCGGGGTCGGGCTGGCCGTTGCCGCCCATGCGGTGGTCCTGGGACTGCGGGCACGCAAGGCTCTGCCATCCCGTTTTGGCCCCACCGTTTGGTACTACGTTGCGGCGTGCCTGCTGTTGCCCGTGGGCGCAGGCGTGGGGGCTGCGCTTGCCTCCGGCCTCAGCGGCGAAGCGCACGTGCGGCTGATGCTGGTCCACGTGAGTGTCAACGTGCTCGGCTTTGTGGGCCTGAGCGTCCTGGGAACGCTCATGACATTGCTGCCAACCATGCTGCGCACAAGAGTGGCCGACGGCGCCGAAGCCGTTGCGCGCCACGGTGCTGTCCCGCTGCTGGCCGGGGTGCTGCTCACAGCCGCCGGCGCCGCTGCCGGGGTCATGTTCCTGTGTTCGGTGGGGCTGGCCGTCTACTTGGGCGGCGTCATCTATATTTCCGTACCGCTGGCGAAGGTGGTGCGATCAAAACGGCCCACGACTTTCGCGCCGTTGTCCGCCATTGCCGCACTGTTTTGGTTGCTGGTTTCGCTCGTGTGGCTGTTGGTACTTTCGTTTTCTGCCGGCAGCTGGGAGGCGCTGCACCGCGGGATCGAGTCGGTGGTGCCCGTGCTTGCCGCAGGCTTTGCCGCCCAGGTGCTCGGTGCTGCGCTGACGTACCTCGTGCCGGTGGTTTTGGGTGGAGGACCCGCCAAGGTCAAGCACCGCACAGCAGTTTTGGACAAGGCCGGCTGGTTCCGCGTGGTGCTGGCCAACGCCGCACTGCTGGTCTCGCTGATGCCCGTGCCCAGCCTGGTGCGCGTGGGAACCACGTTCCTGGTATTTGGCGCGCTGGTCTGGTTCCTGCCGCTGCTGGGAATCGCCTTGTTCAGCAAGGCTCCCGGGGGCCCAACCCAGAAAGCAGGCGCGGGCGCAGCCCAGACACCGGCACCGAAAGCACAGCTGGACAAGGCTGCCGCTGCGTATGACCCGGCCCCGCGCAGAAGGTTGGGTCAGGGCGCAACCGCACTGGCCGTCGTCGTACTGGTCATTGTGGCCGGGATTATTGCCGATCCGCAGTCCATGCCCGGGTTTGCCGCCGTGGTGCAGCAGCCTGCCGTGGTGGCCACGGGTCAAACCACCACGGTGGACATGACCATGAAGGACATGCGTTTTCACCCGGACAAGGTGGACGTGCCGGTGGGGAACAAGCTGGTCATCAACCTGGTCAACGAAGACAACATGGTGCACGACCTCGTCACGGCCATGGGTGCAGAATCCGGGCGGCTGTATCCGGGGGAGAAGGCCACCATCGACGCGGGCGTGATCGGTGCAAATGTGGCTGGTTGGTGCAGCGTGGCCGGGCACCGGCAGCAGGGCATGGTGTTCAGCATCGTGGCCACCGGTGCGGGCGTTACGGCCCCTCCTGCAACACCGACCAACACCATGCCGGGCATGCCGGGCATGGACCACGGCGGTGATTCAGGCCCTCCCGCCGTCTTTGACTTCATGAAGGAACCGGCCGCGGGCTTCAAAGCGCACGACGCCGTGCTGCCGCAGACGCTGGCCGGGACGGTGCACGAGGTGGCCATCAAGGTTACTGAGGAGGAGCGCGAGGTTTCGCCCGGGGTCACCCAACGGTTGTGGCTGTTCAACGGGACGGCACCCGGGCCGACGTTGCACGGCAAGGTGGGCGACAAATTCAAGATCACACTGACGAACGACGGAACCATGGGGCACTCGATCGACTTCCATGCCGGGGCGTTGGCGCCGGATGAACCGATGCGCACCATCAACCCGGGGGAGTCGCTGACGTACAATTTCACGGCCACCCGCGCCGGAATCTGGCTGTACCACTGCAGCACCATGCCCATGAGCCAGCACATTGCCAACGGCATGTTTGGTGCCGTAGTCATCGATCCGCCCAACCTGCCCAAGGTGGACAAGGAATACGTGCTCATCCAGTCCGAGATCTATGCAGGCGGTCAGGGCGGCGTGGCCGACTTGGCGAAGATCCAGGCCGACACGCCCGACGCCGTCGTGTTCAACGGCTACGCGAACCAGTATAAGTTCAGCCCGCTGCCGGCCAAGGTGGGCGAGCGGGTGCGCATCTGGGTGCTCGACGCCGGACCGAACCGGGCCACGTCCTTCCACGTGGTGGGTGGTCAGTTCGACACGGTCTGGAGCGAAGGCCGCTACTTGATTGACGGCTCAGACCCGGCCGCCGGTGCGCAGGTCCTTCCGCTGGCCGCGGCGCAGGGCGGCTTCGTGGAGCTCACGTTCCCGGAGGCCGGCAACTACCCCTTCGTTTCGCACAGCATGGTCGACGCCGAACGCGGCGCGGCCGGGGTGTTCCACATCGAGAAGTGACCGTGGATAATCGGGAAGCATACTGGCTGCACTGAAGGGATATATCCAAGATCGGCCCCAGCCGGGCCCATGAAAGTTGGAGGAGCACCATGACAGCGACGTCAGAAACTTCCCTGGACCTGCTCCATGCCGTTGCGCAACAACTGGCCGCGGAAGGCCCGGTGGAAATCGGCACGATGTTCCGCAGCCCGGGATTGCGCACGGGCACAAAAATCTTTGCATTCCTCGGACATGGCGACTACCTCATCGTGAAGCTGCCGCGCGCCCGCGCCCAAGCGCTCACCTCGGAGGGTGGTGCTGAGCTCGTCACGATGGGCACTCGGACCATGCGTGAGTGGGTGGAGATTCCGGCGCTTGCCGATTATGGCACCACGCTGGCCACCTGGACCGCACTCGCCACGGAGGCACTGCACTTTGTGGGCAACTTGGGCGACTAGTATTCAGGGCTGCTGTCTATTCCGTGTGTGCTTCCCTGGCAATTTTTCGCGCCGCGGCGGCCACTTGGAAAGAGCCCACCAGCCCGATGAACAAGAACACGGCGGCTGCCAGCACTGCGGCACTGGTGGCTTGGGCAAATCCGTTGGATAGTGCGGCAACGGCGCGGGGCCCGGCGTCACCCAGCGGACCGTGGGTGCCCAGTTGGGCCAATTGAGGCACGACGCCGCCCGCTGAATCACGCAGCTGCCCCGCCAAGGTGCCTACTTGGTTCGCGGGAAGCCCCGGAACAGCGGCCAGTAAACCGGTGGCACTGGAAACTGCGTAGTGGGCCAGGACGCTGCCCATAATGGCTGATCCCAACGCCGCACCCAGCTGTCTGACGGTGCTTTGAGTAGCCGAGCCCTGCCCTGACACTGCGGTGGGAATGTCAGCGAGCACCGTTCCCGTCAACTGGGCGGAGGCCAAGCCCAGGCCCAGGCCATAGACCACCAACAGGGCGGCAATGAGCCAGATTGAGGTGGTGGCGGTCATCAGCAGGCCAAGTGCCAGCAACCCGGCAGTCTCCAGCCCCAATCCAATGATCACCACGTTGGGTGGGCCCATCCTCGCGGCCAAGTGCCGGGCGGACGCTCCCGAGAAGAACGCCCCGAGTGCCATGGCTGCCAGCAAGAACCCTGCATCGAGCGTGCCAAGACCCAGAATATTGATCAAGTACAGCGGCAGCACCAGCAGCAGCCCGAATTCGCCAATGGCCACCATCGCCGCAACGGAGTTGCCCCACGAAAACGTCCTGACCCGGAACAACGTAAGGTCCAAAATGGCGGAACGTTCCACCTTGGCCCGGTGCTTTTCCCACACTACAAATCCGGCCAGTAAAACAATGCTCGCCGCCAAGGTCAGCGGGACTGCGGAGATGGCGGCGTCGGCAGGCCAGCTGACGGGACCCAGGCTCAGGGCGCTCTTGGCAGACCACCAACCCAGGGTGGGACCTTCAATCAACGCGAAAACGAACAAACCGAATCCTGCGGCACTGAGCAACAGGCCGAGGATGTCGAACCCCGCCTTGTCATTGGGGGAGCGGGTTTCAGGAACAAAGAACACGGTCCCAATCAGCACGGCCACACCAAGCGGGATGTTCACGATGAAGATCCACTGCCAGGCAAAGGAAGAGGTCAACCAGCCACCCAACAGCGGCCCAATGGCGGCCATGCCGGAGATGACGGCACCCCAGACGGCAAATGCGGTGGTCCTGTCCTTGCCAAAAAAGGTGGAGTTCACGCTCGACAGCGTTGCCGGCAGCACGGCTGCACCACCCACCCCCTGGAGGACGCGGCTCAGAATCAGGGATCCGGCGTCGTGCGAGAGAGCGGCAAAAATACTGCCAACCATGAACAGGACAACGCCAATGATGAACAGCTTCCGGCGCCCAACCCTGTCGCCCAGACGCCCGCTCGTCAGCAGCAGCGCCGCCAGCACCACCGAATACAGGCTGTTCACCCACTGGGCCTCATTCAGGTCAAGGTGGAGGTCGGCAATGATGGTGGGCAGGGAGACGCCGACAATGGTGCCGTCGATGACGATCATGGACAGCCCGGCCGCCAAAACACCCAGCCCGGCCCACTTGTTGCGCGAAGATCCCGCCGTTACATCGAAACTTGTTTGTTGCTGCATACTTCCACGCTACTTTTGCCCGGGCCGCAAACCATCAACCAAGTGGTTGATTCCACCCTCCCCCCTCGACGCTCCTGCAGCTTTCGGCCTTAAAACACAAACGCTCCCACACCAGGTGCGGGAGCGTTTGCGGCGACACCCCGGAAGGTGCGGGAGCGTCGATGGGGGGGATTAGTCCCAGATGTTGTCTCCGCGCAGTGATGCGTCGGCGCCACCGTCGGTGTAGATGGTCTGACCCGTGGTGTGCGTGTTCTCTTCGCTGGTCAGCCACGCCAGCAGGCGGGAGATGACGACGGCCTCGGAGTGGTAGTTCAGCGGCATGGGCACGTGGGAATCCACCATCTGGCGCCCTTCCTCCGTTGCCAGCAGCTGCGTGGTCATGGGGGAGATGACGGTTCCGGGAGCCACGGCGTTCAGCGGGATGCCGGCACCTGCCCAACGCGGGGTGATGGATTCGCGGCGTACCCAGCGGCTCAGTGCACGCTTGCTGGAGGGGTAGTTCAGGTAGCCGGCTTCCGGTCCCTTCTCAGCCAGTGCCGTTCCGACGGCTACGGCCGCAGCTTCGTCGCCGGCGAGGAGGGCGTCGACGAGCTCGGAGGAGTTGGGCTGCAGTGAGGCCATGGAGCTGACGACGACGGCGCGCGGGCTTTCGCTCTTGGCCAGAGTCGGTGCCAAGTGCTCGAGGAATTCGGTGACGCCGAAGTAGTTCACTTTCACGGTCAGCGGGATAGGGGCGGAGATGCCTGCGCAGGCGATGACGGCGTCGACGCGGCCGTTGGCAAGTTCCACGGCCTTCGCTGCTGCAGCAGCGCGGCCTTCGCTGGTGCTCAGGTCGGCTTCAACCTCGGCGCCCTTCAAATCCACGCCGATGACGGTCTCGCCGCGGCCACGGAGCAGGTCCGCGGTGGCAGCCCCAATCCCTGACCCTGCACCGGTGATGATGTAGGTGCGGGCGGGCGATGTTCCGTTACTGGGGGTGGTGGTCATTGCATTGCTCCTTTGATTTCGCCTGTTCCTTGTGAGGCAGGCGTTGAATGGGTGGTGCGGAGGTGGTCGGAAAAATTGATGGTGGATTTCTCCAGTTTTTGCAGCAGCCGGACCAGATCATCGCGATCCTGTTCCGACCAGCCGGTGAGCAGGTCGTCAACCAGGCCGTCCCCGGCCCGAACAAACGTGTCTGCCACGCGCTTTCCTGCTGGAGTGAGCTTGATGAGCTGCGCCCTGGCGTCGGCCGGATCGGGGATGCGTTCCGCCAAGCCGGCTGCGGTCAGGCGGGCCACGATCTTGCTGATGTTCGATGCGCCGGTCACCATGTGATGGGCCAGCAGTGAGGGCCGCTGTGGTCCGTCGGCGGACAGCAGCGTGATGGTGGTGATGGCTCCTGAATCAAGCTCCACACCCTCACGGGCCACTACACCCGTGAGGAAGTCCGGAGCTGTCCACTGCCCGATGATTCGGGTCAGTGAGGTCAGGAGGGCATCCTGGTAACGGCCTTCTTTAGGCACTGGTCCCACCGTCGACCGGCAGCACCACACCTGTGACAAAACTTGCTTCCTCGGACAGCAGCCAAGCGACGGCATTGGCGATTTCCTCGGACTGGCCCAGGCGCTTCATCGGGATTTCAGCGGCGTAGCCGGCCTTGGCTTCCTCAGGCAGTGCCGCCAAGGAGGCGGTTTCAATGGCGCCGGGTGCCACGGCGTTGACGCGGATGCCGAGCGCCGCATTTTCCTTGGCCACGCTGCGGGTGAGGCTGACGACGCCGTGCTTGGACGCCCCGTATGGAGTCAGCTGAGGGGTGGCGGTGATGCCGGCAATGGAGGCGATGTTGACGAGGGAGCCTCTGCCGTTGGCGCGGAAGTGGGCGATCTGGGCCTTCATGGCCAGGAATGTGCCGCGCAGCGTCACGTTGATGACGCGATCCCAGTCCGACTCGGTAATTTCGTTCACCGGCGTGGGCATGACTCCGATGCCGGCATTGTTCACAGCGAGCTCAAAGCTGCCGAACGTTTCGATGGTGAAGTCCACGAGGGCAGCAACGTCGCTTCCCTGGCTGACATCGGCGCGCTTGTATGCGGCCCTGCCGCCGGCGGCCAAGATGAGGTCAACTGTTTCCGTGCCAGCAAGATCATTGATGTCCGAGACAACTACCGCGGCGCCGTCGGCGGCGAGGCGGAGGGCTATTGCGCGTCCGATCCCGGCTCCGGCAGCAGTGACAACGGCGGTTTGGTTTTCAAAACTCATGATGTGTTCTCCTCGGAAAGCTTGATCTCTGCGGGCAATACCATTTACTGTCCTAACGACAGTATACAGGTTTATTGTCGGAAAGACAGTAAATTTTCTCGCTGCCGGGGAAACGGCCCAGTGTTGTTGGTGGTCTGCGCAAGACCGGTGGCAGGCAGCGCCGGGGGCGGCCATCCATTGACGGAACGAACTGATTTAGATAGCTTGTATGAAACTTAGCAAGGGTCCCTAACGGATCCCCCGAAGCACTTGTCTTGTGTTCTACCCCTCAACCCACATAAGCGTTAAGAGGATATTCACATGGGAAATGTTGGATTGTTATACGTCGGCGCGGTCCTGTTCATCAACGGACTGATGCTCATCGGCAAAGTCCCGGGAAAATCGGCGGCCGTGATGAACCTGTTTGTGGGGGCCATGCAGACAATTTTCCCGACCATCATCATTTCCCAAGCAGGCGGAGACCCTGCCGTGATCTTCGGCGCTTCGGGTCTCTTTCTTTTTGGCTTCACCTACCTCTATGTGGGCATCAACCAGCTCTACTCGCTGCCCGGTGACGGGTTGGGTTGGTTCTCGCTCTTCGTGGCGGTCTGTGCCATCGTCTTCGGCACGGTTTTTCTCGTGCACTTCCTTGACCCCGTTGCTGCTGTGATGTGGTATCTCTGGGCGGTTCTGTGGCTCCTGTTCTTCCTGGTTCTCGGGCTGCATATGGACAACCTGACCATTGCCACCGGTTGGTTCACACTGACAGTGGCCCACATTTCAGCCACTATTCCCGCATTGCTGCTGCTCACAGGCGCGTTCGAATCCACAGGCTCCAATGCCCTGTGGATGGCCGCCGCGGGGTTGGCGGCACTTGTCTTCTCCTTTGTCATGGGTCGTCGCGCAGCCAGCACTGCCCCGGTAGAAGTTCACACACCCGTACTGCAGGCCAGTTGAACCATTCCTCCGCCGCAACTTGAGGCTTTACCCACCATCCTTCAGCGCAAACCCTAGGAGATCCAGCAATGCCGTTGTATGAATTCCGTTGTCCCACCGGCGACCAGTTCGAGGCGTCGTTCTCCATGAGCCAGGTACCTCAGCTGCTGGATTGTCCCGATTGTGGACAAAAGGCACGGCGCCGAATTGGCACGCCAAGGCTCTCCCTTGCCGGCTCGGCCGAGTTCAAACTCATTGATTCAACCAAACGCAGCGCCCATGAGCCCAACGTGGTGTCCAACAAGCTGCCGCCCACCGGTCGAAGTTCACCCACCCGCTACACGGGCAATCCGCTGCACCAAAAACTTCCGCGCCCATAAGGGCGCGAAGGGAAGAACACACATCAAGAAGCGTTCGTTAGGAGAAATACAATGCCTGAAGTACTGTTCCCTCTCGATTCAGCCAAGAAATTCGAGGATCAGGAAAAGCTCGGCCACAACCGCTGGCACCCGGAAATCCCGCCGGTGGCCACGGTCAAGCCAGGGCAGTCGTTCCGGGTGGACTGCCGGGAATGGTTCGACGGAGCCATCCTCGACGACGACTCTGCCGAGGACATGCTCAATGCACCTCTTCTGACCGTCCACAAACTCTCCGGCCCGTTTGCCGTGGAAGGTGCCAAGCCCGGAGACCTGCTCATCGTTGACATCCTTGATGTGGGGCCCATCCCGCAGGAAGACTCCGGCCCGCTGGCCGGGCAGGGCTGGGGCTACACCGGCATCTTCTCCAAGAACAATGGCGGCAGCTTTCTGGTGGATCAGTTCCCGGATGCGTACAAGGCGATCTGGGACTTCACCGGTCAAGTCGCAACTTCCCGCCACATCCCTGAAGTCCGTTTCGAAGGGCTCATCCACCCCGGCTTGATGGGCACCGCACCGTCCGCGCAACTCCTGGCCAAATGGAATAAGCGCGAAGGTGACCTCATTGCCACAGACCCGCTGCGTGTGCCGCCGCTGGCTCTTCCTCCGGAGGCCGAACATGCCGTCCTCGGCGGGCTGCCCCGGGACCAGTGGGCACGTGTTGGTTCCGAAGGTGCCCGGACCGCGCCACCACGCGAAAACGGCGGAAACCAGGACATCAAGAACCTGTCCAAGGGATCGCGCATCTTCTACCCGGTGTTTGTTGACGGGGCCAACCTGTCCGTCGGTGACCTCCACTTCTCCCAGGGCGACGGCGAGATCACGTTCTGCGGTGCCATCGAGATGGGCGGGTTCATTGACCTGCGAGTGGACATCCTCAAGGGTGGAATGGATACCTACGGGGTGAGCGAGCACGCGATTTTCATGCCAGGACGGGTGGAGCCGCGGTTCAGTGAGTGGCTTGCGTTCTCCGGCACCTCCGTCACCCTCGACGGCGAACAGCGCTACCTCGATTCGCACTTGTCCTACCAGCGCGCATGCCTGCACGCCATCGACTACCTGGTCAAGTTCGGCTACAGCCCGGAGCAGGCCTACCTGCTGTTGGGTGCAGCACCCATCGAAGGACGCCTGTCCGGGGTGGTTGACATCCCCAACTCCTGCTCCACCGTCTACCTGCCCACAGCCATGTTTGACTTCGACGTCCGGCCCTCCGCCTCCGGGCCGCACCAAGTCAACCCCGGCATTGGGGCACCCCGAGCAGCCAACGCCGGGTAATTCCGGAGCACTATAGGTAACTCCCGTTACACCGGCGGCGGGGCTGCGCGGGTCATGTCCAGCACATGGCTCACGCACCCCCGCCGTTGCCGGGCGCCAGCCGATAAACCCTCCCTCCAGCACATCCAGGGCCTGCTGTGTCAACGAGAATGTCTGCGAGTTCCGCGACCGACTCGCGACTTCGATGTGCACCTTTCGGAGTCGTTCCGGTAAACTCCAAAAGTAAGACCCCCTTTTTCGCTTGGCCGTGGGCAGAGGTGCGTTTTGCGCATACACGTTCCGCCAAGTGGTTTCCAAGGGGTATTTTCGTGTCCGGACGATGCACGGCAATCGCCGAATCATGCAGCGCCCGGCTCAACTTATGAGCAAGGGGGAGGGTCCCATGCCAGCAATCGTAATCGTCGGCGCCCAGTGGGGTGACGAAGGAAAAGGCAAGGCCACAGATCTTTTAGGTGGTTTAGTCGACTATGTGGTGAAGCCCAACGGTGGAAACAACGCCGGGCACACTGTCGTCGTCGGCGGTGAGAAGTATGAGCTCAAGCTCCTTCCCGCAGGTATTTTGAGTCCCAACGCAACACCCATCATTGGTAATGGCTGCGTGGTGAACCTCGAGGCGTTGTTCGAGGAAATGGAAGGCCTTGAGGCTCGCGGGGCGGACACGTCCAAACTGCGCATTTCCGCCAACGCGCATCTGGTGGCCCCGTACCATCAGGTTCTTGACAAGGTGACGGAGCGTTTCCTGGGCAAGCGCGCCATCGGCACCACCGGCCGCGGCATTGGCCCGGCCTACATGGACAAGGTGGCCCGCCTGGGCATCCGCGTCCAGGACGTCTTTGACGAGTCCATCCTGCGCCAAAAGGTGGAAGGCTCGCTGAAGCAGAAGAACGAGCTGCTGGTCAAGGTCTACAACCGCCGCGATGTGGAAGTCGAGGAAGTAGTTGACTACTTCCTCAGCTTCGCCGAGCGTCTGCGCCCCATGGTCATTGACGCAACCTATGTATTGAATGAGGCTCTTGACCGCGGTGAAGTGGTGCTCATGGAGGGTGGTCAGGCCACGTTCCTGGACGTTGACCACGGCACCTACCCGTTCGTGACCTCTTCCAACCCGACCGCCGGTGGCGCCTCGGTTGGTTCAGGCATTGGCCCCACCCGCATCACCCGCGCGGTGGGTATCATCAAGGCCTACACCACCCGTGTTGGCGCAGGGCCGTTCCCCACCGAACTGTTCGATGACATGGGCATCTACCTGCAGAAAACCGGCGGCGAATTCGGTGTGAACACCGGCCGTCCGCGCCGTTGCGGCTGGTACGATGCCGTCCTGGCCCGCCATGCATCCCGCGTGAACGGCTTCACGGACTACTTCCTCACGAAACTGGACGTGCTCACCGGGATCGAAGAGATCCCCGTATGCGTGGCCTACGACGTGGACGGTGTCCGCTTTGACGAGATGCCCATGACGCAGACCGACTTCCACCACGCAAAGCCTATTTTCGAGTACTTCCCGGGCTGGACCGAAGACATCACCACGGCCCGCACCATGGAAGACCTCCCGGAGAACGCACGAAACTACGTGTTGGCACTGGAAGGCATGTCTGGCACACGGATCTCCGCCATCGGCGTTGGCCCTGACAGGGACCAGACGATCGTGCGCCACGATCTGATCACCGGAAGCTGACTTCTACCCGGCAAAAAGGGAAGGACGACGGCGGAACTTGGGTTCCGGCGTCGTCCTTCCCTTTTTGCCGGGGGAAATTATTCTCCCGCGAACATGGGCGAGTGCGGGAAGGACTAGGCTTGGTGTACAGGAACCCGGCGGAAGGACCCACGGCCATGAAAGTCAGTGTTGGACAGTTCAATCCCAGTGCAGATGTTGCAGGGAACCTTGCCACGATGCGCAGGCTTTCCGCTGCTGCGGCCGAAGAGGGCAGCAAGCTCATTCTGTTCCCGGAAGAAGCCATGTTCTCGGTGGGTAAGGTGGTGGGTGACTTTGCCGCCGCCGTCGACGCCCAATGGACTACGTTCGTCAAGGGCTTGTCACTGATCGCTGCCGACCTCGGGATCGCCGTCATTGCCGGAGGCTATGAAGCCAGCGGTGAAGCGCGCCCCTACAACACGGTTGTCGCTGTGGATGACGGCGGCGAAATCTTGGGAACGTACCGGAAGCTGCACCTTTTCGACGCTTTCTCCTATCAGGAATCCAAGCGGATCAAGCCCAGTGAAAAGGGCATCACGATCGTGGAAATTGGTGGCTTCAAAGTCGGCCTCATGACCTGCTACGACATCCGCTTCCCCGAATTGGCGCGCACCTTGGCAGTCTCAGGTGCGGATTTGATCTGTGTGGCTGCGGCCTGGTTCAAGGGCGAGCACAAGGTGGATCACTGGGAGACGCTGATGAAGGCCCGGGCCATAGAAAATACTGTGTGGATGGCGGCAGCGGGGACGTCAAGCGAGCACTGCATTGGGCATTCGGTGATTCTGGACCCCATGGGCATTCCCGTGGATTTCCTTGGCGATGAATCCGAAGGTGTGGCCACGGCAGACGTGACACACAAACGCATTGAAGACGTTCGCGAGTTCCTTCCGGTGCTGCGAAACCGACGTTTTGAAAGTAGTTCAGTGGTTGCACCGGTGGCTTAAAGTTCTCGTTGACGCAGCCAGCGGCAGTGATTAGTGTCAGCACTAGAAGGAGGAGGTAGTCATGAACGACAGCAGAATTTGGTCGGTACTGAAGCCCATGCATCCGGCTGTGCTGGAGGACATGCCGCTGGATGGCACTTGGCTGGAACCCCCGTTTGCCAACGACGCCGCAGGGCGGGCCGTCGTTTGCAATGACGGTGATTTCCAATTCGTTGTGGTGAACCGCAAAAGCGGGGCCGTTCTGTACGTCTGTGAAGACGAGGAAACGCTGATGGCCTCCTCCCTGGCCACCCTGCCAGCCATTGTTGCTGCGTGGAACTCCATCGACAACGACACCGTGGGGCCCGAAGACGACGAAGATTTTTCGGCGGTGAAGAAATCCTTCCAGGAACAACTGCAACTTTTGGATCCGCAGGCAGCTGCCACCAATGAGTTCTGGTCCCTGTACACGGATGAACTCACCAACGAAGACTATGTGGACATTGACGACGTGCCTGTTGAGGAAGAGGATCCGGAACCGGACTCCGGAGACAATGACAGGCCCGGCGCCGACGAGTCGTTCGTGGACGCCTGAGCATCCAGCCAACCGCCGTAGCTTTAGGGCATCCGTGGCTGGGACGATTAGGCTTCAAACATGGCACAAATCAATGATCCGCAGACTATTCGACGCTTGCTGACGACGCCGGGGCGGTGGGCCGTTGTGGGCCTGTCGAAGAACCCGCTGCGCCCTGCCGTAGACGTCTCGTATTTCCTGCAACAGGACCTGGGCCACGAGATCATCCCCGTCAGTTTGAAGGGTGACGACGTGCACGGAGCGACAGGATACAAAACGCTTGCCGAAGTACCTGGGAGCATCGACGTGGTGGATTGTTTTGTGAATTCCACGAAAGTGGGGGCCGTGGTGGATGAAGCAATTGCGGTGGGGGCCAAAGCGGTCTGGCTGCAATTGGGTGTGGTGGATGAGGAAGCGGCCCAACGTGCCCTGCAAGCCGGCCTTGACGTAGTGATGGACACATGCCCCAAAATTGAGGCCGCAAGAATCGGGCTTTAAGTAATCTGACACAGGCACTCAGGCGTTAACCCACTGACCCCAGACCACAGTACAAACTAGAAGTTCTGTTAAGAAAGACTCCATGCCACGTCATTTTCGTCGAGCCCGCCCCCGCGCCCGGTTGATTGGATTCATCACCCTGGCCTTGGCTTTCGCTCTGGTGGCAACGGGCATTTGGTGGGTGGCCCCATTCACAGGCGCCGGGCCTGGCTCCACAGCGACTGATGCGCTCACAACAGCTCCCAGCACCACACCCTCCAGCGCCACAGCGGCAGGTGATCCGGATCAGCTGGCTCAAGTGCCGGCGTCGTCCATTCCCAGCAGTGCTGCGCCGACGAACCCGGCCACGGGGCGCGTGGACACGCTGGACTGGCTGGTCCCGGACTATGTTCTGCCGCCCATTGAGAACGGCATGGTTCCGGTGCTGACGAGGGTACCCACCGAGCAAAAAGTGGTGTTTTTGACGATCGACGACGGCGCGGTGAAGCGGGATTCAGACTTGGCCCTGCTGGAGCAGCACGGGATCAAGGCCTCGCTTTTTCTGGCGCACAACTTCATTGCCGGGGAGCCGCAATTCTACGAAAAGTACACGGCTGCCGGGCACCTGATTGAGAACCACTCCATGACCCACAATTTGGGGTTCATTCAGCTGAGCTATGAAGCGCAAAAAGCTGAGATCTGCGGCATGGCCGACTTCGAGGAGCAGCACTACGGACGCCGGCCGGTGTTCTTCAGGCCACCGGGCGGCCCCTACACCCAGGCCACTCGCCAAGCCGCCGCAGCATGCGGGCTAAAGGCCATTGTTGACTGGGAAGCGAAGGCCAATGCCAGGGGCATGGACTATCAAGTGGGGGCAGGGTTGCGCCCCGGAGACATTGTCCTGATGCATTTCCGCCCGGAGTTCCCGGAGGACTTGGCGGCGTTCGTTGCGGCACAACAAGCGGCGGGGCTGAAGGTCGTGCTGCTCGAGGACTACCTGGCCACCCGGTAGCGTTGAGCCCATGACACGATTTGTGTACTACACGGCAGCTACGCTCAACGGCTTTCTGGCGGATGAAGAGCACTCGCTGGATTGGCTCTTTGCTGTCGAAGATACCGGTGGCCCGGACATGGCGGATTTCATGAACGGTGTGGGCGTCTTCGTGGAGGGCTCCTCCACGTATGAATGGGTGCTGCAGGCTGAGAACCTTTTGGCTGAACCCCACAGGTGGCAGCAATTTTACGGTTCGCGGCCCACCTACGTCTTTTCCAGCCGCCCCTTGCCCGTACCGGACGGTGCGGACGTGCGCTTCGTCAACGGCGACGTGGCCGCGGTCCTGGGTGAACTCAGGGCGGTGGCCGGCTCGCGGAACGTTTGGGTGGTGGGTGGAGGGGAGCTGGCCGGGCAGTTCCTGGACTGCGGTGCGCTCGATGAACTTGTCATCACTTTTGCACCGGCCACCCTCGCCGCGGGTGCACCACTGCTGCCACGGAATGTGGGGGCCGATAGGCTCAAACTGCAAAGCGCAAGCCAGCAGGGACAATTTGCCGTGCTCTCCTATGCCGTTCTGACTCCAGGGAGCAAGGCGTGAGCGAAACTGGTAAAAGACTTCGTTCCGCAGCACTGTCCATGCCCGGCGCTTACGAAGACTTCCCCTTTGGGCCGGAAACGAGCGTCTTCAAGGTGAAGGCACCCGGAGGTGGCGATCGTCCGGGAAAAGTGTTTGCCCTGAGTGACCTTGACGGGCTGCCGCTATGCATCAGCTACAAGTGCGACCCCGAACTGGCTCCAGCCTTGCGGGCCGCGAATCCAGGCATTACCGCTGGCTACCACTTGAACAAACGGCATTGGAACACGGTGGACACCTCGGCGGTGGAGGAACGAATGGTGTTGGAAATGATGGAAGACTCCTATGATCTGGTGGTTGCCGGACTGCCCAAGAAACTGCAACAAGCCTTGAAGTGGAGTGCACATGTCGCGAAAAGCTAACCTGGACTACCCGTTCCTGGGGCTCACCCGGTTGATGGCACACAAGCCTGCCGGGGACGGCCACTGGCCCAAGGGCTTCGGTCATGTGGACAAGACGCTCTCCGTGGGCCAAGGGGAGGAGGCATTTGCGGCGCTGGCCGAAGGCGTCCTGAGTTGGGAGATCCAGAAACGTGCCGGCCTGCGAGTGGCGGCACCGCCGCGAGCCGTGGTGGGTGCGAAGGTGCTTAGTGGCTTCGGTGTGGGAAACCTGCGCCTGCCCGTGCCCTGCGAGGTGGTGTGGGCCATGGAACCGCAGAAGGCGGCGGGCCCGGACGGCGCGGACGTTCAGATGGCGGGGTTCGGCTACGGGACGCTGCCTGGGCATCCGGCGGTGGGTGAGGAAGCGTTCATCGCGATGATGACGGCCGACGGCGGTGTGCAGTTCAGGCTGCTGGCCTTCAGTAAGCCGGCTGGACTGATTTTTAAGCTGGGCGCCCCTGTCACAAAACTGACTCAGGCTGGTGTCTCGCGTTCCTATCAGCAGGCTGCCCGCTCACTCGCCGGCGGCTTCTAGCGCCTGTTTGCTGACTTGAGCGGGCCGCGTCGTGGCGGCAGACCCCCACCCGGTACGTAGAGCCGGGCTTTGTGCGCTTCGTTAGTAGCGAACGGGGCGCCATATCTGCACTGGCGTCCAGCCCACCATGAACTGTGCGCAGAAAGAAACCCCGGCCGGCTTCGAAATGAGCTGACCGGGGTATTCTGTGTGGACTTACAGCGTGTGGACTCAGCCGAAGTACTTCGGCAGTGTCCCCTCGTGGGCTTCGCGGAGTTCCTCCAGCGGGACGCTGAACAGGCCCTGCACGTCCAGGGCGCCGCCGGCGGCGTCCACCACTCCGATGCGGGAGACGGGGAAGCGCCTTGCGGTGCACATGTCGTTGAAGCGGACTTCTTCGCTGCGTGGCACGGCCACGATGGCACGTCCCTGCGTTTCGGAGAACAGCAGCGTGAAGGTGTCGACGCCGTCGCGGGCGGCAACTTCGTCCAGTGCCACGCGGGCGCCGGTGTTGAAGCGCAGCGCCGACTCAACGAGGGCCGCTGCAAGGCCACCTTCGGAGAGGTCGTGGGCGGAGTCGATCATGCCGTCGCGGGAGGCGTTGATGAGGATTTCGCCCAATTCACGCTCGCGTTCCAAGTCCACGGCCGGCGGGAGACCACCCAGGTGTCCGCGCAGGTTGGCCCACTCGGAGCCGTCCATGTCATCGGCGGTGGTTCCGAGCAGGTAAATGGCCTGCCCGTCCTCAGCCCAGCCCGACGGCGTACGGCGGGCAACGTCGTCGAACTTGCCCAGCACTGCCACCACGGGGGTGGGGTGGATGGGCGTGCTGCCGGTCTGGTTGTACAGCGAAACGTTGCCGCCGGTGACCGGGATGCCCAGCACCATGCAGGCGTCGGAGAGCCCACGGATGGCTTCGGCGAGCTGCCACATGACGTCCGGGTCTTCGGGGGAGCCGAAGTTCAGGCAGTCGCTGACGGCCATGGGGATGGCGCCGGAGGTGGCGACGTTGCGGTAGGCCTCGGCCAGGGCCAGCTGGGCGCCATGGTACGGGTCCAGGAAGGTGTAGCGGCCGTTGGCGTCGGTGGCCAGGGCAACGCCGAGTCCGGTTTCCTCGTCGACACGGATCACGCCGGCGTCGTCGGGGAAGGCCATGGCGGTGTTGCCGCCCACGTAGCGGTCGTACTGGTTGGTGATCCAGTCCTTTGAGCACATGTTGGGGGAGGCGACGAGTTCCAGCACGGCGGCCTTGAGCTCGTCGGCGGTGGCTGGGCGTCCGGAGTCGGCGGTGGAGCCGTTGAACACGTCGGCCTGCAACGCATCCTGCCAGTTCGGGCGTGCGTACGGGCGGTCATAGACGGGGCCGTCGTGGGCCACGGTGCGCGGGTCGACGTCGACAATGACTGCGCCGTCCCACTTGATGATCAAGCGGCCCGTGGCGGTGACTTCGCCGAGCCAGGAGTACTCCACGGCCCACTTGTCCATGACGGCCTCAAAGGCTGCCACATTCGCGGGCGAGACCACTGCCATCATGCGTTCCTGGGACTCCGACATCAGGATTTCACCCGGGGTCAGGGAGGGGTCGCGCAACAGCACGGACGTCAGCTCAACTTCCATGCCGCCGTCGCCGTTGGAGGCCAGCTCACTGGTGGCGCAGGAAATGCCTGCCGCGCCGAGGTCTTGGATGCCTTCAACGAGGGAACCCTTGAACAGTTCCAGGCAGCACTCGATGAGCACCTTCTCGGCGAAGGGATCGCCAACCTGCACGGCGGGACGCTTGGAAGGCTTCGTGTCATCGAAGGATTCCGAGGACAGGATCGAGGCCCCGCCAATGCCGTCGCCACCGGTGCGGGCGCCGAACAGCACAACTTTGTTGCCCTTGCCGGAAGCGTTGGCCAGGCGGATGTCCTCGTGGCGCATGACGCCCACTGCCAGCGCATTAACCAGCGGGTTGCCCTGGTACACCGAGTCAAAGACCATTTCGCCACCGATGTTCGGCAGGCCCAGGGAGTTGCCGTAGCCGCCAATGCCGGCCACTGCCCCGTGCATGACGCGTGCGGTGTCCGGGTGGTCGATGGCGCCGAAGCGCAGCGGGTCCATGACGGCCACGGGACGTGCGCCCATGGAGATGATGTCACGGACAATGCCGCCGATGCCGGTTGCGGCACCCTGGTACGGCTCGATCATGGAGGGGGAGTTGTGGGATTCAATCTTGAACGTCACGGCCCAGCCGTCGCCCAGGTTGGTGACACCGGCGTT
>NZ_JAUNVV010000148.1 GCF_030540645.1 Arthrobacter sp. | reverse complement strand
AGGGTGTCTTCGAAAGCTGACGTGAAAATGATCGGACGAACGCGCAGCATGGACTCTCCAAAGGTTGTGATCACTACAAAAATACCAACTGTGGCAGGCGTTGCGCGGCTATTGCGCCAACACTCCCACGCCGTCGCGTGCCTCGAAGATCAGCTGCGTTTCTGTTTGCCGGACCACGCGGTTGACGGTGATGTGCTGGAGAACCATGTCACGCAGCGCCTCCGGGTTTTCAACGGCCACATGTAGGTGGAAGTCGTCTTCCCCGGCGACGTGGAATGCCTGGATGACACCGGGAATCTGTGTGAGCTTGGTGTAGAGGGTGGTGACGTGCGCGGCATCGTGGCTTCCCAGCCGCACTTTGATGATTGCCTGTATGGGAAAGCCCAATGCGGAGAGGTTCAACGTGACGCGGCTGCCGAGGATCACGCCGGCGTCGCGCATCATGCGCAGGCGGTACGCGCAGGTTGACTCGGCGAGGCCCAGCCGTGAGGCGATGGCCTTGTTCGTCAGGGTGCTGTCGGCCACCAATGCACGCAAAATTCCAAGGTCTGTCGAGTCTAGCGGCGGTTGCGTTTTCGGCAATGTGTTCTCCGTTACATCAGCTACAGTTGGCGAAGAATGCAGATTTAGTCAACTTTATTAGTCATTCAATCATTTATCTAGTTATTTGTTGTTTGTTCATTCAGTCTTGGGTCATGACTAGTGAACTTCTGAATGGTGGGTCCATGAATCTTGACTCGGTGGCGGTGCGAGGTGGCCGGGAGGATCTGCAGGCACTGGGTGTTCACGCCCTGCCGCTGGATCTGTCTACGACCTACCCGCTGCCGGATATTGAGCACGGCGGGGATTCCTATGAGTCCATGGCGCTTGGCGGACATCCCCTTTCCGAGGGCGGTGCGGTGTATGCCCGCTTGTGGAACCCGACAGTGGCCCGGTTTGAATCCGGCCTGGCGCAGCTGGAAAAAGCGGAGGCAGCCGTGGCCTTTGCCTCTGGAATGGCGGCCATGACCGCAGCCATTCTGGCCAGTAAAGACACGATGAAGTCAACGGTAGATCCGGCAACAAGGCCGCATGTGGTGGCTGTGCGCCCACTGTACGGCGGCACCGACCACCTCCTGGCTTCGGGTCTGCTGGGTGTGGATGCCACGTTCTGCACGGAACATGAAGTGGCCGCGGCAGTGCGGGAGGAGACGGTTTTGATCGTGCTTGAAACTCCGGGCAACCCGACCCTTGACCTTGTCGACATCAGCAGTGTTGTGGCGCAAGTCGGTAATGTTCCCGTCCTTGTCGACAACACGTTTGCCACGCCCATCTTGCAGAACCCCATCAGCCTGGGTGCGGCCATGTCGCTGCACAGTGCCACGAAGTACATTGGCGGTCACGGCGACGCAGTGGGCGGTGTCATCGCCTGCAGTGAGGAGACAGCCGAGGCGCTGCGCCGCGTCCGCGCCATTACCGGCGCCATCCTGCATCCGTTGGGCGCCTACCTGCTGCATCGGGGGCTCACGACACTTCCCATCAGGGTACGCGCGCAGCAGGAGAGCGCCGTCCGGGTCGCGGAGTGGCTGCAGCGCCACCCAAGCGTGGAGAAAGTTCACTATCCGGGCAGCGACGGCGATCCGCGTGGCTTGTTGCAGCATCAGATGCGTGGAACCGGGGCGATGGTCTCCATCAGTCTGAGCGGCGGCTTTGAGGCGGCCAAGCAGCTCACCTCAGGCGTGCGCATGTTCACCCACGCTGTTTCATTGGGCGGCGTGGACTCGCTCATTCAGCACCCGGCCGCGTTGACCCACAGGCCGGTTGCCTCTGAGGCTCGGCCCCTGCCCAACCTGGTACGCCTGTCGATTGGACTCGAGAACGTGGAGGATCTGATCAACGATTTGGCGCAGGCCCTCGAACCAGTTGCGTCCAGCCGCGAGGAGATGGCCGCGGACACGGTTATTGCGGATCCGATTCGGATGGATGTTGCCGAGGCAGCCTTGCGCTGACCCTAAACCGTGGCAGCTGCCGAGAGTATGCTCCAGCGCTGCACGGCTTTGGACAGCTGATCCGGTGACTGCCCGGCCACGTAGAGAGCCGTGTCCCTCACAAGGGCCGACGCCGTTCGCCGGGCCTGGACGGGAAGGCGAGGGTCGTGTGCGGCGAGGGCCAAATAGCGGCAGAGGATGCCGGTGAACAAGCCGCCGTCGCCACCGCCTTCCAGACGTATTCCCTCGCTTGGCGTATAGAGCTGCTGGTGCACGGCATCGATGAGGGCGGCGGCATTCAACAGGTCCTGGGGCCGGCCCACTTCCAGCATGGCGGCAAGAACGGGGCCTTGGTTGTAGGTGTAGATGGTGCGCTCAACGCTGCGACCGTTTGAGGTGGGGTGGATACCGTCGATGTACAGACCCAGGTCCGGGTCAAAAAGCTCTGCACGCAGCCAATCGAGGAGGGACTGGGCATGATCAATTTCTCTGATGCGGGCAAACAGCAAGGCGGCCGGGGCGTTGGCTGGGGTGTTCTTGAAGTCGCGCTTGCGGGACCAGTAAATGCCACCGCCAAGCACGTCGTCATGTGCTCCGTGAAGTTCGCCGGCCAGGGTTTTGACGGCGCGTCGGGCCAGCCCGTCGTGGCGGGCCAGCAAACGGACGGACAGCGTGTCCAGCCGCCCGGCTGCGAGCGCCAGCCAAGCCATGTCGTCGTAAAAGTCGTTGCGGAAACGGCCGAAGTTGCGAATCAAGATGCCGCGCAGCAGTGCCCGAGCCCGCTGGAGTTCAACGCGCGCCTCGATCCTGTCGCCGCGTGCCACGGCGAGGAATCCGGCGTCGATCATGGCGTC
>NZ_JAUNVV010000002.1:87096-96194 GCF_030540645.1 Arthrobacter sp. | reverse complement strand
ACGACGCCGACATCACCGAGGGCTGGGCCACGTTCCTGCAGCAGCTCAAGTTCGCCCTGGAACGCCACCCCAAGGCGCCCCGCCGCACCATCTTCGTGGACGGTACCAGCTCCGCGCACACGAAGTTGTGGGACGCGTTGGGCATTGACACCGGCTGGCTGCCGGATCCCGGCGAGCCGTATGAACTGGCGCTGACCACCGGAACCACATTGACAGGCAAGGTCTGGTACCGCAGCGACACCCAACTGGGCTTGACCGTGGCGGACTATGCCGAGCACGGGGACGGACTGCTGGTCCTGGCCCAACAGGCGCCGGTGGCAGGTGTACGCGAACACCCGGGAGCGCAAATCATCGCCTCCACCTATGGTTTGGGGGCCGCCGCCTTCGAATCCATCGGCGCCCAATGGGATGCCTTCATGGAAACGCACTACCCGGACGAATAGCCCTGCCCAAGCCGTCCGTGAACCGGGGCCGCGTGAAACACTGGCAAAATGGATGCATGCCTTCCCCCGAATCGTTCACTGACCTTCTCGCGTCCGCGCCCGCCACAGCACCTGCTCAGGCGCCCGGCCAGGCTCCCGGCACCACCGCCGGGCAGTCAGCGTTGCAAAGTGAGTTTGGCTTTGAAGTCACCACCCGCCTGAACGAGACGTGCTCCCCCAGTGCCGACGCCATTGAGCAAAACGGCGGGGCCTTCCAGGGCCGCACAGGCGTCATCACCACCCCGCACGGTACCATCAAGACCCCGGCGTTCATTGCCGTGGGCACCAAGGCCACCGTGAAGTCGGTGTTGCCGGAATCCATGAGCGAGCTGGGTGCGCAGGCGCTACTGGCGAACGCCTACCACCTGTACCTGCAGCCCGGCGCGGACATTCTTGACGCCGCCGGAGGGCTGGGCAAGTTCATGAACTGGCAGGGGCCCACCTTCACCGACAGTGGGGGATTTCAGGTCATGTCCCTGGGCTCCGGCTTTAAGAAGGTCATCAACATGGACGCCGTGGCAGCCTCCCCGCACGCCGGAGCCGACGATTCAGTGGCTGTGGGCAAGGAACGGCTGGCCCACATTGACGACGATGGCGTCTGGTTTAAATCGCACCTGAACGGTGACATGCACCGCTTCTCCCCGGAAGTTTCCATGCAGGTCCAGCACCAGATCGGTGCTGACATCATGTTTGCCTTTGACGAGCTGACAACGCTGCTGAACTCGCGCGGCTACCAGGAGATGTCACTGGAACGGACCCGGCTGTGGGCGCTGCGCTGCATCGAGGAGCACTTCAGGCTGACCGAGGAGCGCGTGGGCAAGCCGTACCAGGCGTTGTTTGGCGTGATTCAGGGCGCCCAGTATGAGGACCTGCGCCGCAAGGCCTCCCATGACCTCGGTGGGATGAACTTTGACGGCTTCGGCATTGGCGGTGCGCTGGAGAAGGAAAACCTCGGCACGATTGTGCGCTGGTGCTCGGAGGAACTGCCGGAGGACAAGCCACGGCACCTGCTGGGTATCTCCGAACCGGACGACATCTTCACGGCCATTGAAAACGGGGCGGACACCTTTGACTGCGTCTCCCCCACCCGGGTTGCCCGCACCTCGGCGTTCTACACCCCGGACGGCCGCTTCAACCTCTCCGGCGCCAAGTACAAGCGCGACTTCACGCCCCTGTCAGAGGAGTGCGACTGCTACACCTGCCAGAACTACACGCGCGCCTACATCCACCACCTGTTCAAGGCCAAGGAGATGGTCTCTTCCACGCTGGTATCCATCCACAATGAGCGCTTCGTGGTGAAAATGGTCGACGACGCCCGCCTCGCCATCGAGGACGGCACGTTCTTCGAGTTCAAGGCCGAGACGCTGCGCCGGTACTACCCGAAGCGGTAGCGTTCCGCGCCGGGGGCTCCACAAAACCGCACTCATAGGCGGCAATGACGGCCTGCACCCGGTCCCGGACGCCGAGCTTGCCCAGAATCCGGGCCACGTGCGTCTTCACGGTGGCTTCACCCACCACTAGTTCGGCGGCGACTTCGGCGTTCGAGAACCCCCTGGCGAGCAGGCGCAGCACGGTTTTCTCCCGCCCCGTCAGCAGTTGGACAGCCGGGTGCCCGGCACCGGCCAGCCCGGCACCGGGCGCGTCCAAGTCCTGAGGCGGGTGCTGCACAAAGCGCTCGATCAGGCGGCGGGTGATGGCTGGGGCCAGCAGCGACTCCCCACCCGCAACCACCCTGACAGCGTGGACAAGCTGCTCGCGCGGGGCGTCCTTGAGCAGAAAGCCGCGGGCCCCGTCGCGCAGCGCCTGATACACGTATTCATCCAGGTCAAAGGTGGTCAGCACCAAGATGCCGGCCGTGGTGTGCGCAGCCGTCAACCGTCGAGTGGTCTCCAACCCGTCCATGACGGGCATGCGAATATCCAAGAGGACGACGTCGGGATGCAGCCGCGCCGTCAGCTCCAGTCCCGCCTTCCCGTCGGCCGCCTCACCCACAACGTGAAGATCGGGCTCCAGATTGAGCATCAGCTTGAACCCGTCGCGGATCAGTTGCTGGTCATCCACGATCACAATGGAAATCATTCCGCACCTCCCCCCGGCTGCAATATCTCCGCCTCCCCTTCGTGCCCCAGCTGGCTTGCCGGCGCCGCGCCCCAGGCGGGGATGACGGCGAGAACCCGCCAGCCGCCGTCGTCCGCTGTCCCTGCCTCGAAGCTGCCACCGATCAGCAGCACACGCTCCCGCAGGCCCTGCAACCCGAAACCGGTCCCTGCCTGGGTTCCTGCGCCGGGGCCGTTGACTACTTCCACCTGCACGCACCCGGCAACCGGCTGCACCGACACGCTGGTAGGCACCGGGCCTGCGTGCTTGATGACGTTCGTCAGTGATTCCTGCACCACGCGGTAGATGGCGAGACCGGCCGCGGGTGCCACGGTCGGCAGGGTCCCGGCCATGTTCAAGGTGACAGGCAGGCCAGCAACGGCGCTGCCGTCCAGCAGCGTACCGAGCTGGGCCAGACCGGGAGCACCAGAGATGGGGTCGTCGTCGCCGCGGAGAAGTTCCAGCATGGCGCGGATCTCGGCCAGGGAGCCGCGAGCCGTTGCATTGATGGCCCGCAGGGGTTCGCGGGCCAGCTCCGGGCTGCTGTCCAAGGCGGCACCTGCGGCATCTGCCTGCACGGCGATCACGCCCATGCTGTGGCCCAGGACGTCGTGAAGTTCGCGGGCAATGCGCAGCCGTTCCTGTGCGACGGCCAGCCGAGCGGCATCCCTTTCGTGCAGCTGCTGCTCCAGCAGCCTGGCACGCCAGATGCGGGCGGCGCGGCCCAACAGCCAGATCCCGCCAAACACCAGCACAAGGAACAGGTAGTCGGGGCCCTGCCCCAGCCACTCGCTGGCCAAAAGGGCACCTAGGAGCACGCCACCGCCGATGGCAGCGGTGGCCTCCTTGCTCCAGGCGGCCACCGAATACATGGCTACGGCCAAAACGGCCAGCGACCACAGCGACCCCGGCAATTGCGCCCCTGCGCTCTGGAAAAGGTTCGCGCCAGCGCAGGCCAGCGCAGTCACCAGCGGCGCTTTGCGCCGCCATGCCAGCGACGCCCCCATCACCACGGCAGTGGGCAGCGTGAAGACAGGCGACCCCTCATAGGGCTGGCCGGTGGCGACGGAAGCAACGGCAACGATGAGCATGAGCGCAGCCAAGGCCACGTCCAGGGCGGGAAATCCTGCCGGCCGGGCGTTCAGCCAAAGAGCTGGCGAGCGTGCCATGTCTCTTATTTTAAGTCCGGGAGGGCCCGCTGTCGTCCCCCATTTGGCGGACGGTTCCGCCCCGAATTAGCCCATGGTGGGGACGCGGCGGGCAGGGCTGAAGGGGGATCCTGAAGTTCCAAGGTTCCACTGATTTACGAGAGGTGATTCCCATGAATATTCCCTGGCTTACCCGCAACGTTGCTTGTGCAAGCATACTGCTGGGTGCCGCCAGCCTGGTGGCCGGCAATCTTTTGACGCTGGTGAACCAGCCTGCCGACGATAGTTTTGCGGCCACGTTTGCCTTGGTCGCCGACAGTCCCGGAATGTGGCTGCTGGCCGCCACGCTCGCCATTGCCGGATCCATCCTCTGGCTGCCGGGACTGCTGGCTGCCGGTGGCACAGCCCTGCGGCGGGGACGCATACTGACTGTTCTCGGCTCACTGCTGATGTCATTCGGCCTGGCCGTGGGTGTGGGGCATTTTGCGATGTTCTTCGGTATTTTCGGCTCGGCGGCCCACAGCGGACTGCCCGTGCCCTCCGCCCAAACCCTACTTGAAGCGGAGGACGGCTACGTGCTAGGCACCGTGCTGCTGGTGGTGTTCATTGCGGGGTTGAGTGTGGGCATGCTGCTCCTTGCGCTGGGCATGCGCATGGCCAAAGTGGTTCCCGTTTGGGTTCCTGTCGCCGCGCTCATCTTCACCGTCACGGATTTCATGGGCGGGACGGCCGCCACGTTGGTGGGCGCACTGGCGCTGCTGGCGGTGTTCATTCCGATGGCGTTGGCTGTGCGGGCCGCCGGAATCCCCGCGCCGGGGCTTCCTGCAGCCAGCAGCCCCGAAGCGCAGGCTACGCCCCGTACGTCGGTTCGTGGCTCTTGAACCAGCCGATGACCAAGGTCGTGACAGGGATCAGGGCATACTGAACGGCGACTTTGTACAGGAAGCCGACCAGCACGTAGTTGGCGAACATGCCAAAGCCCACGATCCCGATCACCGGGGCCGCCACGGCGCAGAAGATCAGTGTGTCGATGAATTCGCCAACGCCGCTGGAGCCCATGAGCCGGGCCCACAGTTTCTTCTCGCCCTGGCGGGCCTTGAGCCTGACCATGATCCAGGAGTTGGTGGTCTGCCCGGCCAGGAAGGCGAGCAGGCTGGCCAGCACAATCTGCGGTACCGGTCCCAGCGCAAGTTCCAGCGCCTGCTGCTTGGCCACGCCAAAGTCGTCGGTGAATCCGGGCAGCGCAATGATCACCCAGTAGGCCAGGGAAGCGAAAATGGAGAGCGCGAACGTGGCGAAAATGGCCTTCCGTGTGACCTTGAAGCCGTAGATTTCGCTGATAACATCACCCAGGATGTAGGCGAAGGGGAACAGGAAAAACCCCCCGTCGGTCACGAACGGGCCCAGCTGGACCCCTTTGGAGGCTCCGATGTTGGAGAGGATCACAATGACGGCCATGCACGCGAGCAGAATCCCAAAATAGGGGCTGCCGACGGAGGCGAAGGAGGGGGCGGCTCTGGTTTTAAACGGGGTTGCCGAAGCGTTGCTTTGCAGCGGGGACATAATAAAGTCTCAAATTTCTTTAGCTAAGTGGTTCGCTCATGCCACCGCCTCGCTGGGAGGCACCGGTGGCCGGCTGTATTATCACTGGGCCCGTCTGCACCCGGGCCATCCCCCATTCTGCCACGAACTACCGTTCCGCGCTTCTGCTGCCGGCCCGCTCGGCGCTATTTGCCGAAGCTGAGGATTGCTGCCACTTTGCCCCAGCCTTCGACGGCGGCAAAGCGCTCCGCCTGTTCCGCTCCGGCGATCAAGTACAGCGCATCCGCGCCATGGGTGAAGGCCTCTTCGCCGAGTTCCGCCACCATGGCCAGCTCAAGGGTTTGGCGCAGGCCCTCATGCCCGTCGTCTACTTTCAGTTCCGAAAGGACGGCCAGGTCCTCCGCCAGGCGCAGCCGTCCGCTGGCCACCGGCCGGTCAAAAAGTGACACTTCGACCAGGTCATAATTTTCCAAGGGTGCATCAGCCAGGTTGGCGTCCGAGGGAAGGTGCGGCACCAGGTCAAGGCTTTCAGTCTCAGCCCGCAGCAACACCGCGCGGCTCGTTTCATTCAGCCCCTGGGATGTGGCAAACTGCGTGGCGCCGGCGGGGTCCTCGGTGACAAGAACAAGTTCTGCCTCGGAGCCAAGTTGTGCTGCCTGGGCGGCTGCGTCATCTCCTGGCCATGCCATCACGCGCTTGGCACCCATGGTGATCACATCACCGTCCGCTTCAGGGGCCAGATCGTGCAAAGCGGCCCATGCCGGGACCCAGTTATGAAATTCATGCTGCCAGGAGCCCATGTCCTCACCCTTTTTCTCTGCGCACCAATAGTCATTCCCGACAACGTTCTGTCCGGAAATCGGGCCGCACGTGTGGGCTCTTCCAGCATAGGCATACCCGCAGCACGCGGCACACGGTTTGTTGGGGCAATCACACAGGAGGGGGCAGTAGCATCAAACTATGACGGCATGGCAGCAGGACGTCCTCGGACCGGACTTTGAACAGCTCACCCTCGACCTGCCCTCCGGTTCGCCAGCGACCCTCGTGCGCTATGCAGGTAACGCGCCACAGTGGCCCGAATCCCCCATTACCGGAGCGGATATTTTGTACGTCCATGGATGGTCGGACTACTTTTTTCAGCACGAGCTCGCTGAATTTTGGCACCGCTCCGGAGCGAATTTCTATGCCCTGGACCTGCACAACTATGGCAGGAGCCTGCGTCCTGGCATGGCGCCCGGACAAGTCACCTCCCTCACCGATTACGACGCCGACATCTCCGCCGCGCTGACCGCCATGGGACGTTCCGTGGCCCCCGAAGAAGTCATGGTGCTTCCGGCGGCAACCGGTGAAGCGGAGCAGCATTCCTTTGAGTTGGCCTTTTTGGAAGAGGCCCGACACCGCCTCGGTGCCGCTTTTGATGCGCTGACCGGTAGGGAACGCCCCGACCACCGGGATGTCCCGCGCGAACGGCCGCTGATTTTGCTGGGGCACTCTACCGGCGGGTTGACGCTGAGCCTGTGGGCTGCCCGGCACCCGGGCGCGGCGGCCGCCGTCGTGCTTAATAGTCCGTGGCTGGAGTTTCAGGCCAGTGAGGTGGGCCGGGCCATGGTGGCGCCGCTCATCCAGGCCCGGACCTGGTTCAGGCCCCTTGCACCACTGCCCGGAATCGATCCCGGCTTTTACACCCGCGCCGTTTCCAAAAAGTTCGACGGCGAGTGGGACTACGAGTCCGAATGGCGCCCGGACCGCGGGTTTCCGGTCACGCCGTCGTTCCTCAACGCCGTGTTCCAGGGGCAGGCGCAGGTGGCACGCGGACTGGACCTACAGGTGCCGGTGCTGGTCATGCTCTCGGACAAGAGCTATTTGCAGCCCAAGTGGTCCTCCTCCGCGCTGGCCGCTGACGTGGTGCTGAACGTGGATGCGGTGGCCCACCGTGCCGTTGACTTGGGGCGCCTGGTCACCCTGCAGAGGATTCCCGGTGCCTTTCATGACGTATTCCTCTCCCCGGGCGGCATCCGGGCGCAGGCATATGCGGGCATGGGCCGCTGGGTGGAAGCCGTACTCGATACCAGCCTGCACAGGCAATGGGCGGAGCGGGCAGCTAGATGAAAGGAACAAATAGCATGAGTTCAACAATGAAGGCCATGACCTACGCCCGGTACGGCGGCACCGAGGTGCTGGAAAAAACGCAACGGCCCATACCGAAGGTGTCGCCCGGAGCCGTGCTCATCCGCGTCAAGGCGGCAGCGGTCAACCCCGTCGATTGGAAAATCATGTCCGGTGGACTCGACGGGCTCATGGACGTCAATTTCCCAGTCACACCGGGCTGGGACGTGGCCGGAGTGGTGGAGGCCGTGGGCTTTGACACCCCCGAATTCGAAGTCGGTGACGAGGTTTACTCGTATGGTCGTCGCGACACCATCCAGGGCGGCACTTTTGCGGAACTCGTGGCGCTGCCAGCCAGCATTGTCGCGTACAAGCCTGCGATTCTCTCTTGGGAGCAGGCGGCCGCCCTCCCGTTGACGGGACTGACGGCCCAGCGCACCTTGGAAGCGTTGGATCTGCGAGCCGGACAGGTTCTGCTGATCCACAACGGCTCGGGAAGTGTGGGCCGCACGGCCATTCAGCTGGCAGCTCTTGCCGGCGCGCGTGTCATCGCCACCGCCTCACCCAAAAACCATGCCCGGCTGCGTGAGCTCGGCGCCGAGCCGGTTGAATACGGAACCGGTTTGGTGGAGCGGGTACGTGCTTTGGCGCCGGACGGCGTGGATGCCGTGGCTGATTTTGCCGGCGGCGTCCTCGAAGACACTTTGGCTGTTTTGAAGGACGGCGGCCAGCAGGCATCGATCGCCGACTGGAGCGTCCAAAGCCACGGCGGCCGCTACATTTGGGTCCGTCCCGACGTCGCCGAACTCGAGCGGCTGAGCGTGCTCGTAGAGGACGGCCTGCTCAGCGTCGATGTAGCCAAAAGCTTCCCCATGGAAGAGGCTGCCGGCGCCTTCGAGGCGAGCATGTCCGGCCACGGAAGCGGCAAGATCGTCTTGACGGAGTTCAGCAGCTAACTTTTTTAAACGGACGACGGCGGCTCGCCCCTTCCTGGGCGGCTACGGTTAAGGGGTCCTCCCCCACTGACTGCAAGGAACCCTGTGGCCAAGAAGCCCAAGAGCATCAAGAAGTCCCGTTTCGGCAATCCAGCCAAGGCTGCCGCAGATGCCACCGCACGCATCGATGCCGTCTCATTGGCCGATGTTCGGCTGGAGCGGTCCATGGAGGCCCTGGCACCTGGGTTTGCGTTGTGGCTGGAATCCTGCGGCCGGAGCGAATCCTCCGTGGACATCACCTTGATGATCCTTGACGACTTCTTCGACCTGTACCGCATGCTCGAGCCGCAGACGGATGCCAGGGCGCTGGTGCCGGACGCTGTGGGCGAAGTGGTGCAGGCTTCCGCCGCTGCCAACCCGCAGGCCACCTTTGCCATACGCAGCGGCATCCGAGACTACGTCGACTACCTGGTCCAGGCATCACTTTGGACCGGTAGTGCAGATGATCTGCCGGTTTTGCGGGACATCCTCACACAACCTGCGTGGCCGGGCATGGAACCGGGCACAGACTTGAACCTTGACGTCGTGCTGCCCGATGTCGGCATGGTGGGCGAAGGGCCGGAGACTGACCAACCGGACCCCGCCGAAATGGATTCACCCGATGTGTTCGTTCCTGAGCTGACGGCGGAACTCGTCACCTCCACCATGGCGGATGCGCCGCTGTGGAAGAACGCGCTGGCTCTCCTGGACTGGATTGGTGATGGCAGGAAAGTCACCGCGAAAGGTGT
>NZ_JAUNVV010000002.1:54870-86996 GCF_030540645.1 Arthrobacter sp. | reverse complement strand
CGCTGGCTCTCCTGGACTGGATTGGTGATGGCAGGAAAGTCACCGCGAAAGGTGTTCTGGGCAAGAAGGAACGGGTTGAGGCTGCCGCCGAACTCACCCATGGAGGCCTGGGGATCCTGGCCGGCGCCGCCAAACTGACATCCGCCAAGAAACATGCCCTTGCCAGGCTGAACGTCTATTGGGAACTGCTGGATCTTACGGGACTCATCACCATTTCAGCGACCCATGTCCACCTGAATGAGGACGTTGTCGCTTCCCTCGACACTGACGAAGCCATGGTCCAGAAAATGCGTGACTTGATCAGCCACTTTATTTTTATGGTCACCCTGGACGGTTCAGAGCCGGGAATTTACGAGGCCTGGCACCTTCAGATGTCCCACCTGCTGATCCAGAGCGCCTCCGCAGCCCCGCCAGAATCAGACTTCATCGTGGACGCCGTGGCAGCACCGGAATCCATGGATGAGGAGTTGCTGTTTCTGGTCCGAAACATTGCCCACTGGGCCGAGGAGGGCCTGGTCGCCGTGGGTACGCACGTGGAAGTCCCGGCGGCTTTCCGGCTGGAACTCTTCGAAATGCTGCGGGGTGATTTCAGCATCCAGGCGGTTGGCCCCGGCGCTGGCACGGATTTGGACGTACTGCTGGACAAAGGCTGACCGCGAGCTCGCGCCCACGCCGCATGCCGCGCCCAACTTTTACGCGCGGCGTCCAGAGCCGTCATCTGAACCAGAAAATGTGACGTATATCAAATTTCGTCTTGATTCCTGCTGTGGCCTGTCCGTTTACTTTGATTTGACCGAGAATTCACTGTGAATCGTCCCTTCGACCTGGTCTATCGAACCCACGACCACTGGAGCCAACGATGTCCCCCGCGTATCACCACCGGCGCACGCGCATGACGATTGCAATGTCTGTCGCCCTCGCCGTCGCCGCGATCTCACCCCTGACCGCCCTGCCTGCCACGGCCGCTACGCTGGTCTTTAAGCAGGATTTCAATTCTGGCACCCTCAGCCCGTTTACAGGAACTGCCACCGCACCTGACAGCATTGTGATCGCTGATCGGGACAACGATCCGGGCAACGGAGTTGCCCGGATGACTTCCGAATCCGCGACAACGACGGAAACGCTCTACCGCTATGGCACTTGGTCCGGCGAGCTTTCACTGCGTGCCTCGTTCCGCATGGGTGACGCCACGCACAAGCGCGAGGCGTTCCTGATGCATTCCTCAGTGGGTGGCAAGACCGTCTACCAGACGATCTTCACGTTCAACCCGGACGCGACGGTCAAGCTGCTGGGCCAACCCACCGACCTGACGTACAGTCCAGACAAATGGTATGACCTCGAAGCGACGATCAACCATACCGATGGCACTGTTTCGGCTTGGATCGATGGTAAACAGGTCCTCAGGGATGCCCGGATGCTTGCCAGTGGCATCTGGGAATCCACTCAGAGCATCCGTTTCACCCAGACCGGAACCGTTGGCACCACGGCGGTTGCCGATGTCGATGACATCGTGGCGAGCGTGGAAACCGGAACAGACCTGCCCGGTGAATTCGATGGCTGGGGAATGCGTTCACACAGCCCTACCGCCCCGGGATTCTCCTTCGCTGACAAGACCCTGCAGATTGACGCCGCCCAGAAGACTGCGGGTTCGTTCGTCAAGTCACTGCCGGCCATCCCGGGCCGCACTTACGGCCTGGATCGCAACGTCACTGTCAGGGGCGCCGTGAGTTCCAGCAAGGTCCGTCTGGTTGCCACCGCTTACGCCAACGGCCGCGCGTTGGACGCCGCGGTGCCCGGTGCCCGGGTTGAATCAGCCACTATCACCGGAAACACAGCCAAATCCGACCTTTTCCTGCACTTGCGTGCGCCGGCTGGTGCGGACGAGCTGCGCTTCGAGCTCTACTTCGAAGGCCCCGGGACGGCCAGCTTCGCCCCGGGCGGGGAACCGGTGGAGAACCCGAAATGGCAGGATGTTGTCGGCGACTATCCCAGCTCACGTATCCAGCACCCCATGAACAGTCCCGAGGTCATGTTCGGCGTCCGCTCGGCCTGGACCACGCTGCACGATGAGAGCACCGAGCAGCGCCTCACCGCCGTCGCCGGCCTCATGTCCCTTTCGGCGCCGGAGCTGACCGCCGCGGCTAAGAAGGCCAATCTGGGCCGGACCAGCCTGCATCAGCACCCGGACATCGAGAAGCAGGTGCGCCGGATGGCGGACCTGTATGCGACCACTGGCGATGAGAATTACGCGAAGTCCGCCATCACCGTGATGACCGCTATGGCCGACACCTACGAACAGGTGCCCTATCTCCATGGTGGCTTCAAGTCGTGGGAGACGGCGGTCTCTGCCGACGTGGTGTATGCCTATGACACGATTTACCACGCCGCTTCCTGGACCCCGGAGTCCCGCGGCGCAGTGGAGGACATGTTGCGTGAGTCGGCGGTGGACACCTGGACCATGAACGCAGGCACTGTCAACAACATCACTCCGTACGGGCTCAAGCCAGCCGCCGGCATCGCCGTCGTCCTCGGTGACCCGGATCTGCTGCGCCTGTTCCTGCCCACGGCGCAGACCCTGGTCTCCGGACAGTGGTGGCACTCGGACGGGCTGTGGGAGGAAGCCACGCTCAGCTACCAGGACCAGGTTTTGGGAAACCTAAAGCAGTTCTACCAGCTGGTCCAGGCCAACTTTGTGGACCCCGCCGACTATAACGACACGAAAATGGGGCTCAAGCTCAACCACACGGACCTCACGAAGCACTATCCGATCTTTGAAAAGTCGACGAGCCTGTCGACCACGACGGCGCAGCCCAACGGGCACATCATCCCGCTCAATGACACGTGGGCCGGCTCGGGCAACCTCTCCGCGTATGACGAGACCTCTCCCGTTCTGAAGGAGAACCTGGATGACATCGCCCTCAACGGCTACGGGTTCTACGCGCTCACCCAGGGTGATGAGAAGGCGGGCCCATACGGTGAAGCCACCCAGATTACTTTGGAGGCTCCGCAGATTGCCCGCGGCCTGCCGTACGCTGGCGGCCACTCTCACGGGAACCTGCTGGGCATCTCGCTCTGGGGCAGTGGAACCGAGGCCCTCCCCTATGTCGGCTATGCCTCCCGAACCGATGTGAACCGCTACTTCCAGATGAGCGCCTCCACCGCGAACGCGCCTTGGGTGTGGAGCCCAGAGGCGGAACCTTACGGCGAACAGGCACAGGAACCGACCCATGCCTCTGTTACCGGGATCGAAACCGGCGAAGGCAGCAACGAGAAGGTCTCCTTTGTGGAGTCGAGCCTGCCGGGCCCAGATGGGGACCACGCCACCAGCAAACGACGCCTGGTCATGACCGTCGCCCTGGAGGGCGGGCGCAGCTACGCCGTGGATGTCAGCCGACTCAAGGGAGGGCAGGCACACCAGATCTTCCTGCGCTCCAGCGAGCAGGAAGACACGGACTTCAGCAGCCAACTGCCCGTCAGCAAACACACCGGGTTCGTCAAGGACCTGCTAGCTGAACGGGGAACGACCTACGGACTCGCCGATGGCCGTGACATGATGACCGATCCACGGCTGGCCGACGGGTCACAGGACTTCAACTTCAGCTGGACCGGAGAGGACAGCGGCACCACAATGCACGCCTTCATGAACGGGGTCAAAGGCGACGACGTCATCTTCTCGACGATTCCCACAAACCGGCGCACATTGCAGGACCCTGCAAAGAAGAACGCCTTCCCTGGTGAGCACTTCCAGCGCCTCACCAAGGTCGATCCGGACGAGACCACGATCTACGGCAGCATCTACGAAACATCACGCAAGAACCAAACCCCGCTGGTACAGTCCGTCGACTGGCTCAAGGCACCCGATGGAGACCCCAATACCGCCGTGGCGCGGGTGAAGGGCACAAGCTTCACCGACTACGTCTACCTCAGCGACGACAACAAGCCCCGGACGATCGACGGGATCACCTTCAGCGGCAAGGTCGCCCAAGTCCGGGTCAGCAATGACGCGCAGGGGCATTCGAACGCCGGAAAGACGCCTGTCAATGGGAATGGCAATGGTCAGTGTGATGATCAGGCGCGCATCTACACCTATGGCGACACGACGGTTCGTTGTGGCGGGCTCGCCAAGGCCAATAAGACTGCCGCAGTCTCCGTTTCAGGCCAGGTCACTGCCAGCACGAGCAGCAATGATGGGACCGCAACTGGCGGCACCGCTGGTGCGAGCATCATCACCATCGATCAGGAACTGCAAAACAGCGAGGACCTGGCCGGTAGGTGGATGACCGTGAAGGCAGCGGACGGTTCAGGCTGGGCCTTCAAGATCGTGAAGGTCAAGGGCAACGACGTCCAGGTCGAAGGGTGGCTTCCCTTCGAACGGACGCAGGACGGCCTGCTGCGAACCTTCGCACCATTTGAAGGGTCCACAATCGCCGGACCAGTCACGTTCTCGCTGGAGACGGGGGCCATCACCCCCGCGGCAACAGTCCCCACGGAGACCACCCCGCCACCGGCAACCCCGTCGCCCACAGCCACGGAGACCAGCCCTACAGATGAATCGGCATCGCCCTCCGCCACAGCCACGGAGACCACCCCTACAGATGAATCGGCATCGCCCCTTCCGGATACCGCACAGGACGATGATCTCGCATCCACGGGGGCAACCGTGCTTCCTCTGGCGCTGGGTGCACTGATTCTGGCTGGCGCGGGAATGGCACTTGCCATCGCGGCACGCCGAAAGCGGGCAAGGCACTAAGCCCTGGGCCTTAACGGCAGAATAGCTCGCAGCAGTTGCAGAAAAGGGCACCGTGAAAGCGGTTTCCACTGCAACTGCTGCGAGCTATTCGTTTAAGAATGTTGTCTAACCGGGAGTTACGCCGGTCAAGTCAGGAAAACCCCCGGAGCTGTTCCCAACTTTTCATTCGGGCGTCTGGCTACTTTGCGCTTTCTGTGTTCCTATCAGCTGCGACGGGCCATTCCGGCGTCGTGGACGCGCAGCTGCAACAGCGCCAGGTTGAGCAGTGGGGCGTCCACGCCCAGCTCTCGCGCGCGGCGCACAAAGTCGCCCACGATGTGCTCGCCTTCGTGCGGCAACCCGGCCGTAACATCGCGATACAGCGAGGACGTAAAAAGGGATCCGGGCGCTGTCAAGAAGCTCAGCGAACCAGCAAGCTCCTGCGCTGAAACCGGAAACCCCGCCGCGGCGGACATTGCAGCAGCCTCCGCCAGCACCGTCCCGACAAAGTCGCTGCCGCCTGGACACTGCACAATGTCGCCCACGGAGCCGCGCATCAGGCACGTCACAGTTGCCGCCGTCACAATGAACACCCATTTTTCCCACATGGTGGCAATCCCGTTTGGCACAGCAACCGCAGTGATGCCGGGCACCGTAATTTCTTCCAGCAGCACCTGCACGCGAGGTGAAAGTTCGCCCATCTCACCACCGTTTTGTTCGCCGATGGTCCAGCGTGAAATCGGGTCCCGCACTTCAATATCGCCCTCCCCGTTGATGGTGCCCACGAGGTGCACCACAGAGCCAAGCACCTTCTCAGCCCCAAACGCGGCGACCAGCGCATCCATGTGGCCCAGGCCGTTCAGGAACGGGATGATGACAGTGTCCGGCCCCACAGCGGGGGCAAGGTCGGCAATGGCCGCGGCCAGCGCGGAAGCCTTGACGGTGAGAACAACGACGTCGAACGTCTCCTGCAGCTGCCCTGCCGTGAGAAGTTTCGGTTCGATCCGCAGCTCAGGGTCGGTACCGGCAATCCGCAGCCCGCGTTGGGCCAGGAACTGGGCCCGTTTCTCATGGACCAGAAATGTAACGTCTCGTCCGGCCGCAGCCAAACGGGCGCCAAAATATGCGCCGGTCGCCCCGGCACCTACGATCAGAATCTTCATGGTGTCTCTATCCTCCGGTGGCGCTGCCGCCCGTATTCATGCCAGGTGAGCACCACTATCAGGATATCGAACACGGTCAGGGCCGCCAGCCCCAGCGACGGCGTCTGCGTCAATTGGTATAACTGGTAGAGGATGAAAATGACAAGAAGGGCGATCATCCAGGGGTAGGCCCATAATTTGTCCCGCAGGATGGCCGCCACCAAAACCACTTTCACAACACCGTGGGCCAGCAGGTACAGCGCCGCGAAAAACACCACATGGTCGGTCAGCCCGGCGGCACCTTGGAGGATGTGGTTGGCGATGAAGTCATCCGGGTCCTCGGTCAGCTCCGGCTGGGTCACCAAGATTGCCAGCTGCTTGAGCCTGTCCGGCGGAACGAACAGCAGGAGCGTGCCACCAATCAGCTCCAGGACACCATCAAGGCCCTTGAAGATGATCCCGATGACGAAGAGCTTGTCCCACCAGTCGGTGATTCTCAATGTGGCCACGGTGGCCTCCCAACGAAATGCTGTTTGGAGCGTAGCACCGTCAGCCGGGCAGGGGCTGAGTCGCAACCTGCTCTGCTGCCCCGAACGTCTCAACGGCGAAGTCGAGCAAGGCTCGCGCTCTGGGGCTGAGCCTAAAGTGCTCGGGCCAAATGCCCGCCATGCTGGTCTGACTGCTTGGCGGCGACAAGGGGCGAATTGCCAGAGGAAACCCTTCCAAGCTGACTGGGGCGCAGTTTGGTCTAGACATCAGCAGCGAATATCCAAGGCCTCGGGCCACCAGCGCCTGGACCAGGATGACCTGTGGCATGTGCGCCACAATGGTAGGCCGCAGCCCGCGCTCCGCGAAAGCGCGGTGAGTATTTGCTGTGCTGGGGCTGGAGTCGTACATGATCAGAGGTTCCGTGACTAGTTCGGCCAAGTCCACGGATTCCTGCTGTGCCAGCGGATGGTCCACGGGCAGCACCGCCTGCAGCTCGGTCTCATAGATGATCCGGCGTTGGAAGCCAGGTGGCAGTTCCATGTCGTAGACGATGGCCAGGTCCAGTCGGCCGCTCTCCAGCGCCGGTAGCAGCTCATCGTGCGTTCCCACCACCACCTCCACCTGGACGCCTGGATACCGCTTGGGAAAACCATCCAAGATGGCTGGCAGCACGCTGGCCGCAAAACTGGCAAAGCAGCCCAATTTCACCGGGCCCTTCAACTCCCCCGTTGCTCCACTCATCTCCGACAACAGGTCTTCGGCATCCTTCAGCAGCCCTCTTGCCCGCACCGCAAAGTGCTCCCCGGCAGGGGTCAGTTGCAGGCCACGGGACTTGCGGCGGATGCACAATTGCTCGCCCACGGAGCTTTCCAACCGGGTAATGGCCTGGGAAAGTGCTGATTCTGAGAAGTGCAAGGACACTGCGGCGTCGCTCAGCGTGGGGAAGTCCGCGAGGGCCACAAACAGCTCCAGCTGGCGGAAAGTGAACTTGACCAAAGTAGCTTCTTTCATAAAACCGAATATGTTTTGCTATTTTTATAAGTTTACTCATTGTTCGCAAAGTGTGACACTAGTTACATCTAGACTGATTCCGCCACACTGCCGCAACGATGCGTCAGCCAGGGTCGAACAGTTCCCCCGGAGCAAAGTCAAGGACACGAACCCATGAGCATCCCTTCCGTCGTTGACACACGACGCACGCAGCGTCGCGTGGCTATGGCTACCCTCATCGGCACCACCGTCGAGTGGTACGACTACTTTATCTACGCCACGGCCGCCGGCTTGGTGTTTGCGCACCTATTCTTCGAGCCAGCCGGACCCCAGATCGGGCTGCTGCTCTCCTTCGCCTCCGTAGGCATCAGCTTCCTGTTCCGCCCACTCGGCGCCTTTCTGGCAGGCCACTATGGCGACAGGATTGGCCGCCGGGCCATGCTCGTAATGACGCTGCTACTGATGGGCGGTTGCACCACGCTGATCGGCCTGCTGCCCACCTACGCGACAGCTGGCGTGCTGGCTCCCATCCTGCTGCTGATCCTGCGCATCCTGCAGGGTGTCTCCGCAGGCGGTGAATGGGGAGGTGCCGTTTTGATGGCCGTCGAACACGCCCCTGACAACAAGCGTGGCCGGGCAGGTTCCTTCCCGCAGCTCGGCGTGCCGCTGGGCTTGCTGATGGCTTCCGGCGTGATGGCCTTGATGACCGGCGTGATTGCCCCAGGCGACGCGTTCATGGAGTGGGGCTGGCGTATACCGTTCCTGCTCAGCGTGGTGCTGATCGGTGTGGGCTACTTCGTCCGCCGCGCAGTGGAGGAAAGCCCGGTGTTCCTGGAGATCGCTGAAAAGAAGCAGCAGCCCAAGGTCCCCATCATCGAACTGTTCCGCAAGCACTGGCTCCTAGTGGTCCTGGCAGCGCTGATCTTCGCCGGCAACAACGCCTCCGGCTACATGGCCACAGGCGGGTTCATCCCCAGCTACGCCACCAACCCGGACGGCAACGTGGGGCTGGAGAAGACACCAGTACTGCTTGCCATGACGTTCGCGGCGGCTACGTGGCTCATCTTCACGGCACTGGCCGGCGGCATGGCCGACAAGATTGGGCGCAAAAACACTTACCTGATCGGCTTCACGGCCCAGGCGCTGACCGTCTTCCCACTGTTCCTGCTTATCAACACCGGTGAGCTCTGGGCACTGTTCCTGGCCCTGTTCCTATTCACGTTCGGCCTTGGCCTGACCTACGGACCGCAAGCGGCTTGGTACAGCGAGATCTTCCCGGCATCCGTGCGCTTCTCCGGTGTTTCAATCTCCTACGCGATCGGCGCCATCATTGGCGGTGCCTTTGCCCCGATGATCGCCCAAGCACTCCTGCAGGCAACCGGCACCAGCTTGGCCATTTCCGCCTACCTGCTGGTCATGACCTTGCTCGGCATGGCGGCGGTGATCATGCTCAAGGACCGCCCTGGGATCAGCCTCAGCATCACGAACCAGGCGGAGCAGGAAGTTGGCGCCACCATCTTCGACAAGCGCGAGCCCGTTCTGAGCTCCACCACCACGGAGTCCTGACTCGCTTCGAGAGCGAAACACTCTCCGCTGAATCAAGAACGACGGCGGCACCCACCTTGGGCGGGTGCCGCCGTCGTCCGTTTCGCTGATTCACGAAGCCTGGTGAGAGTTCTATAATTGAACTTCCGTCCCACATAAGGAACGGTTGTTTCGGCGGCGAATGAACAGGATGATGACGTGAGCACAGACGCAGTTGAGGGTTCCGCGGAGAAGCCACCTGCCCATTCGCAAACCCTGTCCCGCGGCATCCGTGCCCTGGAGATCCTGGCCGCAGCCCCCGCACCGATGACCATCGCCGAGCTGTCCACGGCGCTGGGCGTGCATCGCTCCGTCGCCTACCGCATCCTGCGCACGCTTGAGGATCACGCACTGCTCACACGGGACGACGCCGGCCGCGTCCAGGCCGGCCCCGGACTGGCAGCCCTGGCCCGCGGCGTTTCCCGCGACCTGCAAACTGCAGCCCTTCCGGAGCTGACGGAACTGGCCAACGAACTGTCCATGACGGCGTTCATTGCAGTGTGGGACCACCGTGATTCCGTCACGCTGCTGACAGTGGAGCCTCGACGCTCCGGCGCCACGTTGGCGCAGCGCCCCGGCACCCGCCATTCCTTCAGCTCCGGGGCACCTGGCATCGCCATTCAGTCCGCCATCAGCGAGAATGAATGGGCACGTCTTGCCCCCGGCCTGCCGTACCGGCCGGAAGCCCGCGCCGCGCGCACTGCCGGGTATGCCACGAGCCACGACGAAGTGCTCCCCGGAGTCTCCGCGATCGCCGCGCCCATCCATATCCCCGGCGGCATGCCTGCTTCCATCTGCGTGGTCTTTCTGGGCGCCGAAGACCAGCCGGCCACCATCGGGGCTCGATTGGCCTCCAGCGCGCGGGCCATCGAAGCGCAACTGCAGTAGTAGAGCCGGCTGGATGCCCCGGAACGGACCTGGCAAAATCGTGCCAGATGATTACGGTTCACGCATTTCCTGATGGCAATGGCAGAGTCGGTCGACGCACTCATCGCCTACCGGTCGGGGGACGTCGCACCCATAGTCCGCTCGATTGCTGAGGCATCGTTCGCGGCGATACATAACGGCCGAATTCTCGTCGACGACCTCGAAACGATGCGTCTTGAGTGGAGTGACCACGTTAAGGCAAGGTGCTCACTCCTCGGCCGTCAACGCGCAGGTTGCGATTAACCGCCTTGTTGATGCTGACATCCTGAGGCAGATCTCGACCGGAAAGCGCAACCGCATTTGGTTGGCAAAGGATGTTGTTAGGGTCCTTGACGAGTTCGGTGCTCGGGCGAAGAGTGGCCGATAGGGAAAAGCTCCGGGGAACACTCTCTTTGCCGTATGGTGGAGCCACGCAAATTCGGTGCAGACCCAAGGCTAAGGATTAGCGGCCGTGTACTCCCGGCAATCGCTATTGAAGCTCGAGCGCATCGCCGTGGGATCCCCCAACTTGGCGGGAGTCAGAATTGCCTTTTCCCAAGCGTGGTCCGGGTCACTGAAGCGGCTCTCAGTAAAGGGCATTGAATCCCTGACGGCAGCGGTTCCTTAAGGTTCTTGATCGCCGCTTTGAGTTCGGCAGACATGGCAGCAGCACTTTGGGGATCAACGGGCGCCGTAAATTCAGGCTGCGTCAGGACAGGCGTGGGCCTTGGCTGTGTTGCGACAGCTGTCTTTCCGCATCCGGTGACACCGAGGACTATTAGAAAACTCAGCGCAACAGCCGTTGCGCAAGTCTGCCGCCTGGCGCGGTTGCTGCCAATGGGGATGTGGATCGTTTGGCTCGCTTGATCTTTCGTTATAGCGGGAGGAATGCCTCCGGGTTCTTTGAGCCAGAACCCGCCGGGGTAGACGAGCCGGTCTGTATTGGCTTCGGTTGGAGGTGCAACCAGGATTGACCAGTTCATTGGCAAGCGTCGATCCAGAATTGGACCAGCCGATCTTCATGGTCCCGCGTATTTCTTGAGGGACGCCGAGTGTGAAGGCGGCTCCTGCTTTCATGATGAGTTCCATCTTTTGGAAGTAGAGGCCTTCCGTCGTGCCACCATCGCTCCATTGGGTAGCGTCGGCTCCGCTGCCTGCGGTACTGATGCACATAAGATCCGGCACGCCAGATTTGCCGTCCACGCCGAGCATGCTGGCAACGTGAACAAAACGGCCGCCGTGGCAAATGCAAAGACTGCATAAAATCTGTGACTGCCGCGATTGCTCCCCATCTCGGAAGCCCAGGGCATAAGTAGCGTACCGGCAAGAGATCCCACCCACCAGAGAAACCCCTGCAAAATAGTTCCTCCCTACCCCTTGACGTGACGGGGATAACACGACTAAGGTAATCGTATACGATATCGTACTTGATATGAGGGCCGGATAGATCGGCCCGCAACCGATCCCAGGAGAGTTTCGTGGAACAAGTCACCGCAGACACGCTCAAGCAGGCCGGCAAGGTCATCGCCGTCCACCTCGCCTACCAGTCGCGGGCCGACCAGCGCGGGCGCACACCCGCCAAACCGTCCTACTTCCTGAAGGCGTCCTCATCACTGAGCCTCAGCGGTTCACACATCGAGCGCCCGGCAGGCTGCGAACTGCTCGCCTACGAGGGTGAAATCGCCCTCGTCATCGGCACCGCGGCACGCCGCGTCAGCCTCGAAGACGCCTGGTCCCACGTCAGCCACATCACGGCCAGCAACGATCTTGGCGTTTACGACCTCAAGTACGCGGACAAGGGCTCCAACGTCCGTTCCAAATCCGGTGACGGGTTCACCCCGTTCGGCCCCGCACTCATCCCTGCAGCAGACGTCAATCCGGCCGCCCTTCGCGTGCGCACCTGGGTCAATGGCGAACCTGTCCAGGATGACACCACCGCAGGATTGATCTTCTCCTTCAGCCAGATCGTGGCGGACCTGTCCCAGCTCATGACGCTGGAGCCCGGCGATGTGATTCTCACCGGCACCCCCGCGGGATCCTCCGTGGCCGGCCCCGGCGACGTGATTGAGGTCGAGGTGGACGCCCCCGACGCCGGGCTGTCCACAGGACGCTTGAGCACCACCGTCACCCAGGGCACCGTCGAGATGGCAGACTTCGGCAACAGCCCCAAGACCACCGATGCCGATCGCGTGGATGCCTGGGGCTCCCCCGAAGCAGCCGGCCTGGCACCGCAGGGTCTCAGCGCCGAGCTCAAGCGCAAGCTGACAAGCGTCGGCACCGCCACACTCAGCGCACAACTGCGCAAGCGCGGGCTGAACAACGTCAGCATCGACGGGTTGAAGTCGACCCGCCCCGAAATGCGCATCGCCGGAACCGCCCGCACCTTGCGCTACGTACCCAACCGTGAGGACTTGTTCAAGTCACACGGCGGCGGCTACAACGCCCAGAAACGCATCATCAACAACTTGAACGACGGCGACGTGCTCGTCATGGAAGCCCGCGGCGAGCCCGGCACGGGCACCGTCGGGGACATCCTGGCCCTGCGTGCACAGATCAACGGAGCCGTGGCCATCGTGACCGACGGCGGCGTCCGCGACGTTGACGCGGTGGCAGCACTGGACATGCCCACGTTCTTCACCGGTGCACACCCCGCCGTTTTGGGCCGCAAGCACATCCCGTGGGACACCGACCTGACCATCTCCTGCGGCGGCGCCACGGTCCAGCCTGGCGACATCATTGTCGGTGACTCGGACGGGGTGCTGGTGATCCCGCCGTCGTTGGCGGAGGAAGTGGCGGACGACTCCATCGCCCAGGAACACGAGGAAACGTTCATCGCGCAAATGGTCGCCGAAGGCAACAGCGTCGAGGGCCTGTACCCAATGAATGCCGACTGGCGGGCAAAATTCACCGAGTGGGCGCTCACCCATCCCAACCCGGCCGTGTAGCCATGATCACCCAGTCAGCCGGCACCCCTGCCGGCAGCAAATCCGAGCAGGCCTACGCGGCCATCAAGGACAAGATCCTGGCGGGGAAATACACCCCCGGCTACCGGCTGGTGCTCGCCAAGATCGCCAGCGATCTGGGATTCTCCGTGGTCCCGGTCCGCGAAGCCATCCGCCGCCTGGAAGCAGAAAGCTACATCACGTTTGAACGCAACATCGGTGCCACGGTGGCCGGGATAGACCCTACGGAATACCTGTACACCATGCAGACCCTGAGCATTGTGGAAGGCGCCGCCACGGCACTTTCCGCTCCCATGATCACGGAAACCGACATTGCCCGGGCCCGCGCAGTCAACACAAAAATGCGCGAATGCCTGGCCGACTTCGACCCGGTTCTGTTCACGTCGCTGAATCTGGATTTCCACAGCATCCTGTTTGAGAACTGCCCCAACCCGCACATCCTGGACCTTGTCCACCGCGGTTGGAACCGTTTGCAGGCGCTGCGTTCCTCCACGTTCACCTACGTCCCCGGCCGCGCACAGCAGTCGGTAGCCGAACATGAGGCACTGCTTGCCCTGATCGAAAGCGGTGCCGGGCCCGACGACGTCGAACACGCCGCCCGCGCCCACCGCACCGCCACTCTTGACGCCTACCTGGCGCGAACCAACCACCCAACCCAGCACTGAAGAAAAGGACCAACTCAATGGCTGATCACTACGTACCGGAAAACCTTCCCACCCGCATCCAGCACTACATTGACGGAAAGTTCGTCGACTCCGTCAACGGTGCAACGTTTGACGTCCTGAACCCTGTCTCAAACACCAACTACGCCACCGCCGCCGCTGGCCAGAAGGAAGACATCGAGCTGGCAGTGGCCGCCGCAACCAGGGCCTTCAATGACGGGCCGTGGCCGCGCATGAAGCCGCGCGAGCGCTCACGCATCCTGAACAAGATCGCCGACGCCGTCGAAGCCCAGGAAGCGCGCTTGGCCGAGCTGGAGAGCTTTGACTCGGGCCTGCCCATCACCCAGGCTCGTGGCCAGGCGATGCGCGCCGCGGAGAACTTCCGCTTCTTCGCCGACTTGATCGTGGCCCAGTTCGACGACGCCATGAAGGTCCCCGGCTCACAAATCAACTATGTGAACCGCAAGCCCATCGGCGTCGCCGGGCTCATCACCCCCTGGAACACGCCGTTCATGCTCGAGTCCTGGAAGCTGGCCCCCTCACTGGCCTCCGGTTGCACCGTGGTGCTCAAGCCGGCCGAGTTCACCCCGCTCTCCGCCTCACTGTGGGCCGGAATCTTCGAGGAAGCCGGGCTGCCCCAGGGCGTCTTCAACCTGGTCAACGGACTCGGTGAGGAAGCAGGAGACGCACTGGTCAAGCACCCCGACGTCCCACTGATCTCCTTCACCGGCGAAACCACCACCGGCCAGACGATCTTCCGCAACGCCGCCACGAACCTGAAGGGCCTGTCCATGGAACTGGGCGGCAAGAGCCCTTGCGTGGTGTTTGCCGACGCCGACTTCGACGCCGCGATCGACTCCGCACTGTTCGGTGTCTTCTCCCTCAACGGCGAGCGCTGCACGGCTGGCTCACGCATCCTGGTTGAGCGCCCCATCTATGACGAATTCTGCGAAAAGTACGCCGCACGCGCCAAGAACATCGTGGTCGGGGACCCGCACGACCCCAAGACCGAGGTGGGCGCCCTGGTCCACCCCGAGCACTACAACAAGGTCATGTCCTTCGTTGATATTGGCAAGTCCGAGGGCCGCCTGCTGGCCGGCGGCGGTCGTCCCGAGGGACTGGACCACGGCAACTACGTGGCCCCCACCGTCTTCGCCGATGTAAAGCCCGAAGCGCGCATCTTCCAGGAGGAGATCTTCGGCCCGGTCGTCGCCATCACCCCCTTCGACACCGACGAAGAGGCCTTGGAGTTGGCCAATGGCGTCAAGTACGGTCTTGCCGCCTACATCTGGACGCAGAACCTGACCCGCGCCCACAACTTCGCCCAGAACGTCGAGGCTGGCATGGTGTGGCTGAACAGCCACAACGTGCGTGACCTGCGTACCCCGTTCGGCGGCGTCAAGGCGTCCGGTCTGGGCCACGAGGGCGGCTTCCGCTCGATCGACTTCTACACCGACCAGCAGGCCGTGCACATCACTCTCGGTGCCGTCCACACACCAAAATTCGGCGCCTCCGCCAGTAACTAGGCATCCGCCACCAAGCATCTCCCACAAAGCACACCACTCAACGAGGAGTACATCATGACCAACTTTATTCCCACCCCCACCTCCCCGGCACCGGATATTGTCCGCTGTGCCTACATGGAGATCGTCGTCACCGACCTGTCCAAGTCCCGTGAGTTCTATGTGGACGTGCTCGGCCTGCACGTGACTGAAGAAGACGAGAACACCATCTACCTGCGCTCCCTGGAGGAGTTCATCCACCACAACCTGGTGTTGCGCAAGGGCCCCATTGCCGCCGTCGCCGCCTTCGCCTACCGGGTGAAGTCCCCCGCCGAGGTAGACGCCGCCGAAACCTACTACAAGGAGATGGGCTGCCGCACGGAGCGCCGCAAGGAAGGCTTCACGAAGGGCATTGGCGACTCCGTCCGTGTCGAGGATCCGCTGGGCTTCCCCTACGAGTTCTTCTACGAGACCGAACACGTGGAGCGTCTCACCCAGCGCTATGACCTCTACTCCGCCGGCGAGCTGGTCCGCCTGGACCACTTCAACCAGGTCACCCCCGATGTGCCCCGCGGCCGCAAGTACCTCGAAGACCTGGGCTTCCGCGTCTCCGAGGACATCAAGGACTCCGACGGCGTCACCTACGCCGCCTGGATGCACCGCAAGCAGACCGTCCATGACACGGCCCTGACCGGCGGCGACGGACCCCGCATGCACCACGTTGCCTTCGCCACGCATGAGAAGCACAACATCATCCAGATCTGCGACAAGATGGGCGCGCTGCGCATCTCCGACCGGATCGAACGCGGCCCCGGCCGCCACGGCGTCTCCAACGCGTTCTACCTGTACATCCTGGACCCGGACGACCACCGCGTGGAAATCTACACCCAGGACTACTACACCGGCGACCCGGACAACCCCACCATCACGTGGGACGTCCACGACAACCAGCGCCGCGACTGGTGGGGCAACGCCGTGGTCCCGTCCTGGTACACCGAAGCTTCCCTGGTCCTGGACCTCGACGGCAACCCGCAGCCGGTCATCAAGCGCACCGACACCTCCGAAATGGCAGTCACCGTCGGCGCCGACGGCTTCTCCTACACCCGCGAGCCGGGCGAGGATCGCGGGTTCAAGTTGGGCACCCAGCTCTGACCACGAGCTTTCGCGCGGTGATCGACTTCGCCGGGTGAGGCATTTACCCGCCGCCCGTCCCCGGAAGCTCCCAACGCTCGCAAGCTCGCGGTGGGCTCCTCGCTTCCGGGGGCCCACCGCGGACGCCCGATAGATTCCGCGGGCAAAATGGCCTCACCCGGCTCCCGTCGATCGACTCACGACACTCGGGTTCAGCCCTTCAAACGCTAGGAGATACACCATGCTCGATGACGCAACTATTGCCGGCATTGCCGACGAACTTGTGGAGGCCGGTAGGAGCCGGGTCCCGGTGCCTCGACTGACACAGCGCTACCCGGACATGACGGTGGAGGATTCCTACCGTGTCCAGCGGTTGTGGCGTGAACGCGGAGAAGCTGCCGGGCGGGTGCTGGGCGGGCACAAGATCGGCCTGACGTCCAAGGCCATGCAGTACGCCACCGGCATCACCGAACCGGACTACGGGGTCATTTTCAAGGACATGATCCTGGAGAATGGCTGCACCGTGGAATGGTCGCAGTATTCACACCCGCGCATCGAGGTGGAGCTGGCGTTCCTGCTCAAGGAGGACGTGAAGGGGCCCAACGCCACCATCTTTGACGTACTGCGCGCCACCGAATACGTGGTGCCAGCCCTGGAGATCCTGGATTCCCGGATCGAGATGGAGGGCCGGACCATCGTGGACACCATCAGCGACAACGCCGCCATGGGCGCCATGGTGGTGGGCGGCATCCCGGTACGGCCCGACGACGTGGACCTGCGCTGGGTGGCCGCCATCCTGTACAAGAACCAGGCTGTCGAGGAGACGGGCGTCGCGGCGGGCGTACTAAACCACCCCGCCCAGGGCGTGTCGTGGCTGGCCAACAAGATCGCCCCGCACGGGGACGGGCTCAAGGCCGGGGAACTCATCCTCGCCGGCTCCTTCACGCGGCCCATGTGGGTCAATGCCGGGGACACCGTTTTTGCCGACTACGGAAAGCTGGGGACCATCACATGCCGCTTCGAGTGAGCCTTGCCCCATCCTTCAAGGACGCCCTGGCATCGGCCGGCCGGCCGCTGGCGGGAATGTGGGTGTGTTCCGGCAGCCCGCTCATGGCGGAAATTTGTGCCGGTGCCGGGCTTGACTGGCTGTTGGTTGACGCCGAACACAGCCCCAACGGGCTTGAGGGCATCCTGGCCCAGCTGCAGGCGGTCAGCAGTTATCCGGTCACGGCCGTGGTGCGCCCGCCCGTCAATGACACCGTGATCATCAAGCAGTACCTGGACCTGGGCGCGCAGTCCCTGTTGATCCCCATGGTCCACACGGCCGACGACGCCCGGGCTGCGGTCGCCGCCACCCGCTACCCGCCGCAAGGTGTACGTGGGGTGGGTTCGGCGCTGGCCCGTTCGGCACGGTGGAACCGCGTCCCGGACTATCTGGCCCAGGCAACGGACACCATCACCGTCATCGTCCAGATCGAGTCCACCCAAGCCGTGGAGAACATCGACTCGATCATGGCCGTGGACGGGATCGACGCCGTATTCATCGGTCCGTCCGACCTCGCAGCTTCGATGGGGGTGCTGGGGCAGCAGGAACACCCCGACGTGGTGGCCGCCGTCGAACACTGCATCACACTGGCCAAGGCGGTTGGCAAGCCGGTTGGCGTGAACGCCTTTGCCGAAGCCACCGCGCGCCGTTATTTGGACGCCGGGGTGGATTTCATCCTCACCGGCGCCGACGTCGCACTGCTCGCCCGCGGCAGCGAAGCCCTGGCCGGCAAATACGTCCCCGCCGCAGACGCCGGCCCGACCACAAGCTACTGACCCCGGCTCCTCCCATCCCTCCAACACACTTTTCAAGGAGCACCGACATGACCATCACAGCAAGCCGCCAAGCGGAGCTGCTCGCCTCCGTCCCCACCGGGCTGCTCATCAACGGCGAATGGCGCAACGCTGCCAGTGGGAAGACGCTAGACGTCCACGATCCCGCCACCGGCAAGGTCCTGGCGTCCATAGCGGACGCAAACGGCGAGGACGCCATGGCCGCCCTTGACGCTGCCTGCGCAGCCCAGGCCTCCTGGGCCAGGACCGCGCCGCGCGTGCGGGCCGAGATCCTGCGCAAGGCCTTTGAACTGATCACGGAGCGCGCCGAGGATTTTGCACTGTTGATGACGCTGGAAATGGGCAAGCCGCTGGCCGAGGCCCGCGGGGAAGTCGCCTACGGCGCAGAGTTCCTGCGCTGGAACTCCGAGGAGGCGGTGCGCGACTACGGCCGCTTCGTCACCACGCCCGAGGGCAAGAACAAGATCCTCGTGGCGAAGAAGCCGGTGGGCCCGTGCCTGCTGATCACACCGTGGAACTTCCCCCTGGCCATGGCCACCCGCAAAGTGGGCCCGGCGCTGGCCGCAGGCTGCACCATGGTACTCAAGCCGGCCAAGCTGACGCCGCTGACGTCCCAGCTTTTTGCCGCCGTGATGCAGGAGGCAGGCCTGCCCGCCGGCGTGCTGAACGTCGTCGCCGGTTCCAGCGCCTCCTCCATCTCCGGGCCGCTGTTGGCAGACCCACGCCTGCGCAAACTCTCCTTTACCGGGTCCACCAGTGTGGGCAAGCAGCTCATGGCCGCAGCCACTGAGAACGTGCTGCGCACATCCATGGAGTTGGGCGGCAACGCCCCGTTCCTGGTGTTCGAGGACGCCGATCTGGATGCCGCCGTCGAGGGTGCCATGGCGGCGAAGATGCGCAACATGGGTGAGGCCTGCACGGCCGCCAACCGCTTCCTGGTCCACGAATCAGTGGCCACCGCATTCACCGCCAAGCTTGCCGCCCGCATCGGGGCGCTGACGGTGGGCCGCGGCACCGAGGCAGGGACCGACGTCGGACCCATCGTTGAGGAAAAGGCGCGCGCCAACATCCACGCACTGGTCACCGCCGCCGTCGCCGAAGGTGCCACCGTCCTAGCTGGAGGCGACGTCGTCGAGGGAGACGGATACTTCTACCAGCCAACTGTCTTGGGCAACGTCGCCAACGACGCGGCAATCCTGCAACAGGAGATCTTCGGCCCGGTGGCACCCGTCACGACGTTCACCGATGAGGACGACGCCATCCAGCTCGCCAACTCCACGCAATACGGCTTGGCGTCCTACCTGTACACGAAGGATTTCTCCCGCCTGCTGCGCGTCAGCGAACAGTTGGAATTCGGCATGGTGGGCTTCAACTCCGGCATGATCTCCAACGCGGCCGCACCGTTTGGCGGCGTCAAGCAGTCCGGACTGGGCCGTGAGGGCGGCTCCGAGGGCATCGCGGAATACACCACCACGCAGTACATCGGCATCGCAGACCCCTACGCGTAGGCCAACCCCCGGTTCAAAAACAGTGATGTAAGAGTCTTTTAAAGCAGGCCCCCGGCATGTATGCCGGGGGCCTGCTTGCGGTAGCGTGGAAGGACAAGCGGTCCGGTGAATCCGGGCCCGGAAGGAGCAAAAGTGTCCATCGTTGTCATTAACGCCCTCAAGGTTCCCGTCGAGGCCGGATCCGAACTGGAAACGCGCTTCGCGGCGCGCAAGCACTCGGTGGACGGCTCCCCGGGTTTCGAGGGTTTCAAGCTGCTGCGCCCCGTCGCCGGGGAGGAGCGCTACTTCGTCTACACGCAGTGGGCCACCCGCGAAGACTTCGAGAACTGGCGCGCCAACCGGGCCGGTCACGACCACGCCGCCCAGGCACCCGTTGCCAGCGGCATGGACCTGCTCGAATTTGAGGTTGTGGACCTGGGTTAAGCCAGGTCATACCCCCATCCACAAAAAAGGGAGGCCGCGCAGTGAGATCACTGCGGGGCCTCCCCTTTACTGTCGCTTGTCCTAGCTGGACAGTGCCCTAACTAGACACTGCCCTGCTCGACGCGCTCACCCGAGTGGATCTGTGCAAAGAACTTGCCCAGCTCGTCGGTGGCCGTCAACGGCAGGATGTTGGCCACGTACTGGTCCGGACGCACGACGACGACGGCACCGGTGCGCTCGATCCCGCGCACATCAAAGATGTCGTTGCCGGGGATGATCCCGTAGGCCTTCTCGTAGTCGGTGAGCTTGAACGGTCCCACGAGCGGCTTAAACGCTGCGGGCACAGCATTGATGTCGAGGTCTTCGTGCTTGTGCTGGTAGATGACCTTCACATCGAACCAGGCATCGGCGTCGAGCCCTGCCGGTGTTGCCGCAAGGGGTGAATCCGGTGCCGTGGAGAGCCATTCTGCGAGGGCGTCGGTCGGCGAGCCTGTTCCGGGCAGAGCCGGATCGGCAAAGACGTAGATCCGCCAACGGCCGTCAGCCGTGGCGTGGTGGCCAAGGTGGATCGGGTTCGCATCACAGATGCGTGAGGCCAGTGCGGATTTGAAGCGCTTACCCATCGGGAACCCGGCGGCCAGTTCCTGGTGCACGGCTTCGCCGGTAATCAGCGACGGCGCGTATTCGGTCATGAACCCTGCCGGGAATTCGGCAGTGCGCACGTAGTAGTCCTCCAACTCCTCCGGGTTTTCAAACTCTTCAGGCTTCTTGGCCATCAGCGTTGACCATTCCTTGTCGAAGTCGATGAGGTTCTTGGCCACCACCTGGCGCTCGGCAGAGTACGTGGACAGTAGGGTCTCAGGGCTGCGTCCTTCGAGGACGTGGGCAAGTTTCCACCCGAGGTTGAAGCCGTCCTGCATGGAGACGTTCATGCCCTGACCGGCCTTGGCACTGTGTGTGTGGCAACCGTCGCCGGTGATGAAGACACGTGGGGTGCGCGTCCCGAGGTCTTCCAGGCGGACGTCGTCAAAGCGGTCTGTTAGGCGGTGTCCCACCTCGTACACGCTGTTCCACGCAACATGGCGCACGTCCAGCGTGTACGGATGGAGGATTTCGTTGGCCTTGGAGATGATCTCATCCATGCTGGTATTGCGCACGGCACCGTTGTCATCCTCTGGAACAACCCCGAGGTCCACGTACATGCGGAACAGGTAGCCTCCCTCGCGCGGGATCAGCAGGATGCTACCGCCGGTGTGAGACTGGATGGCGCACTTGGTCCGGATATCCGGGAAGTCCGTGGTGGCCAGAATATCCATGACGCCCCATGCGTGGTTGGACTTGTCCCCCGCCATGGTGGCGCCGATCGACGCGCGGACCTTGCTGCGGGCCCCGTCGCAGCCGACGACGTACTTGGCATGCACCACTCGAACGGCGCCTTCGTCCGGACCGGCACTGCGGACGAGTGTGACTTTGACGGGGTATTCGCCCTCATCGGCGACCTCAAGCGTTTGGAAGTCCCAGCCGTAGTCGGGAGTCAGGCGGGTGGGTGAGTTTTCCGCAACTTCGGCAAAGTAGTCAAGCACGCGGGCCTGGTTCACGATCAGGTGCGGGAATTCGCTGATCCCGGTTGCGTCGTCGACGGCGCGGCCGCCTCGCACAATGCGCGTGGCATCCTTCGTGTCCGGGCGCCAGAACGCCATCTCGGTGATGTGGTAGGCCTCGGCGATGACCCGCTCGGCAAAGCCAAAGGCCTGGAACGTTTCCACACTGCGGGCTTGAATGCCGTCTGCCTGGCCAATTTCCAGCCGGCCTCCGCGGCGCTCCACGATCCGCGTGGTGATGTCGGGGAATTGGGACAGCTGGGCTGCGGTGAGCATCCCTGCCGGACCGGAGCCGACGATCAGAACATCAACTTCCTCGGGCAGCTCTTCAGGACGGTCGATGCCGGTCCCTGCTGCCTCGTGAATGCGTGGGTCACCGGAAACGTATCCGTGGTGGTGGAATTGCACAGGGTTCTCCTCGTTGCACTGGGGCGGCTCATTCACCACCATCCTCAAAATGTTCGCTATTTGAACACAGCGTTCTAATAGCGCACATTAAGCATAATTGTGTGTGGCAGATCACGCAACCTTTGATTCCTCCGGCCACCCAGGCAGCCTTCAAAAAAGCATCAAATCCAGCCCCAAAAACCGCGAACTACAGCCGCTGCGCGCAGTCCGCCGCAGCTTCCAGAAGCCGCGGCACGCCCTGCTCCAGCAAGGCACCCAGCCTAGGATCGCCGTCGTCCCTTTCCCCCTGCTTCCACCGGGAGTAGATCGCCTCGGTGAAAATTGCCGCTTTCCACAACGCCAGCCCCTGATACCAGGGCAGTGCGGACAGATCCATCCCAAAGGACTCGTTATACCGCTGCGCCAGTTCCTCCCGCGAGAGATAGCCAGGAAGTGCCGTCACCCCGGTCAGCTCCATGATGGTGCCGGGCGTTCCCGCTTGCGCGTAGGTGGCCGTGAGGTAGCCCAGGTCCGCGAGTGGATCGCCGAGGGTGGCCATTTCCCAATCCAGCACCGCCTGCACCTGCGCCGGGCCCTCGCGGTGGAACATCAGGTTGCCCACCCGGTAATCACCGTGGATCAATGCCGCCCGCTGGGTGTCCGGCCGGTTCGCCTCCAGCCACTGCGCCAGTTCCAGCACTTGCGGCAGGTCCCTGGTGGCGCCCATGTCCCACAGCCCGGCAAAGCGCGCTACTTGCCGCTGCAGGTACCCCTCTGCGTGCCCGATCACCGCAATATCGCTGTGGCCGGTGTCCACCCGATGCAGCCGCACCAGCATGTCCACCACGGCCTCGCTGGTCGCGCGACGCTGCCCGGGAGTGTCCAGGTGTGCGGGAACCGCGTCCGTGATGACGTCCCCATCCAGAAACGTCATGACATAAAACGGCACGCCCAGCACCTTGGTGTCGGCGCACACCGCCAGGATCTGCGGCACTGGGATGCCCTGCGGCGACAGCACCTGCTGGATGTGGGCCTCGCGCACCATGTCATGGGTGGATTTGGGCAGCGGCGGCCGCGGACCTCGGCGAAGCACGACGTCGGCCCCGCTCCTCTCGATCCGAAAGGTCACGTTCGAGGCTCCCTCGCCAATGCGGTTCCAGCGCAGCGGACCGGTCCCGATGTCCGCGGCGTCCAGGAATTCCTCCACGCACTCCACCACCAGCAGCGGCGGCGTGTCCATTCGTTCCGCCTCGGCCTGCGTCATGGCCACATCCTGCATTCTGCCCATCAGGGTTCTCCTTCGTGGATGCGGGCCGTGCCCAGGAACGGTTCACCGGAGTCGACGGCGCGGCGGCGCCCCGATGCGGCCCGGCGCGCAATGGCCCATTTGTGGGTTTCGGTGGAGCCGTCGTAGATCCGGAACGGGCGCACCTCGTTCAGGTATTGGATCAGCGGCAGCCCGTCGGAGACGCCGTCGCCGCCGCACAGTTGCACGGCTCTGTCGATCACCCGGTACACGGCCTCGGAGCAGTGCACCTTGGCCACGGAGGACAGCGCAGCCCCGGCCTTCGGGTCAACGGCGAGCAACGCAGCACACTTGGCAATGACGGCGTCAGAGGTTTCCACGTCAATGACTGACTGGGCGATCAACTCCTGGGCGATGCCCAGCTGCGAGAGGTGCGCGCCGAACATCTCCCGGGTGTTGGCGCGGTCCAGCATGATGTCCATGGAGCGGCGGGCCAGCCCCAGCCAGCGCATGCAGTGGGTCAGCCGGGCAGGGCCCAGCCGCACTTGGGCGTATTTGAAGGCCAGCCCCGCTTCTCCCAGTACGGCGGAATCGGGGACGTGAACGTCCTCGAAGTGCACATGCGGATGCCCGCCGGGCAGGTACTTGTCCATGGTGTGAATGGGTGCGCCGATCCGCACACCGAGGGTGTCCATCGGCACCAGGAACATGGTGGCGGCGTCAGGCCTGCCCGGACCGGATGGCCCGGTGCGGGCCATGACAATGGCAAAGTTGGCAAGCGTGGCACCGCTGGTGAACCGCTTGTGTCCGGTGATGCGCCAGCCGGTTCCGTCGCGGACGGCCGTGGTGGCCAGCGCTGACGGGTCAGAGCCCGCCCCAGGATGCGGCTCCGACATGGCAAAGCAGGAACTGATGTCCCCGGCGGCCAAGGGGGCCAGGAACTGCTGCTTTTGCTCCGGCGTGCCAATCAGGTTCAGCATGTGCATGTTGCCTTCATCCGGTGCCATGGCGTTGAGTACCGCCGGGCCGATCGGTGAATAGCCAGCCTCCTGAAACACCGGCGACCAGTGTTCAACCGCGAGCCCCTGCCCACCAAACTCCACCGGCACGTGCGGGGCAAACACGCCCGCCTCCCGTGCCGCTGCAAACAACTCGCGCCGGACGCCCAGGTCCAGTGCTTGGCCCGGCCGCGGTTCGGCTGGGATCACGGTTGCACGGATGAAGTCCCGGGTGCGGCGGCGGAGGTCCTCCACTGCGTCCGGGTACAGACCGGCCGGGGCGCTGGCGGGGGGTGGTGGGCCTGCGGGTGGTGGGGTGGTGGTCACGTAATGCTCCTTGCTCGAAAGTGAAGGTTTCCGGCGGGCCGCTCAGGCCGGAAAGCCGGCGTTGAGCAGCCCGCCGTCGAGCGTGAGCACCTGCCCCGTCACCCAGGAGGCGTCGGAGGAGGCGAGGAAGGCTACGGCGGAGGCCACGTCGTCGGGCACGCCAAGGCGCCCCAGCGGATACGTGACGGCCACTGCCTCCTCGCGGCCCTCGTACAACGCGCCGGCGAAAACAGTCTTGACCACTGCCGGCGCCACCGCGTTGACCCGGATGTCCGGCGCCAGTTCCACGGACAGCGAGCGGGTGAGGTGGGAGACGGCGGCCTTGCTGATCCCGTACAAGCCCAGGCCCGGGGCGGGCACGTCGCCGCTGATGGATGACACGTTCACCACATTCCCGCGCCTTGCCCGGAACCCCAATCCGCGATGCGCCAGCACGGCCTGCGTCCAGCCGAGGGTCCCCAGGATATTGACCTCGAAGATCTTGCGGGCAGCGTCCAAATCCGCGGTTTCCAGCGGCCCGTACACGGGGTTGATACCGGCGTTGTTGACCAGCACATCCAGCCCGCCAAATTCATGTTCGACGGCGGCCAGCACCTCCGCGCGGTGGTCCGGGTCGTCCGCACGGCCGGCCATGGCAAGGGCATTACCACCCAGGGAGGCGAGCGCCTCATCCAGCTGGTCCTGATGCCGGGCGGTGATCATGACACGGGCACCCTCCGCCGTCAGGCGCTGTGCGATGGCCAGCCCGATCCCCCGGCTGGCACCGGTAATGATGGCGGTCTTGCCGAGGAACCGCTGGGCTGGGTGCCGAGCCGAGATTTGGGCTGGATGCACTGTTGGGGGCGTGCTGTCCTGAACCATGGAGGCCTCTTCCGTTTGTCCCGTCTGCCCGGCGGTACATGCTTGCTGTCAGCATGCTGCCGAATGTGCCGGCGGTCAAGGGTTGGCAGGCGCCAACTACACCCTTTTGGCTCAGCCCTTGTCACGCAGGGCGTTGCCGTGTGCGGCGGCGGCAACCGCCGATACGTGCAACTGCTCGGGAGTGCGGCCGTCGCGGTTCAGCGGCGGGCAGAGTTCGGAGCGCATGGCGTCCTCGAGGCCCTCGAGGAGTTCCGCGTCCTGCACGAGGCAAAACGACATACCAAGGTTCTTCACCATCCAGGCGCTGAGTAGTTCTTCGTCAGTGTCGGTCAGCCGCGGGTGGGCGGACCTGCCATGCCACTGCGCCTGAAGCCCCAACAGCGCTGCCAGGGAACGGCGAAACGTGGACTTTGATGTTTGCACGCCGTGGTGCTTGGCACGGCTTTTCAAGTTCGTGGCTTTTCCCACGTACATCAAGTCACCGCGTTTCAGCGGCGTCAATTCTGCTGGCCAATTCACGTTCTTGGGCATAGCACCGGTCAGGTAGCACTTGTAGAGGCCCGGAGCGAAGGGCATCGCCGCCCAGGCGACTTTGGCAGGGGCGGTGGTGGTCCATTTGAGATCTTCCATGCGTTGACTTTACGACATGGCCGCGCGAATCCTTTTCTCCGGTTTCCCGCTTCAGCTCAACGCCCTTCGTGCGCGGCGAGAAAGCGGTACACCTCGGTCTCGTCCACACCGGGGAAGGCACCTTGCGGCATGGCTGCCAGTAGATGCGAGTTGGCCCGTGTGGAGGGCCACGCCTGGCCGGCCCACTGCGCGGAAAGCTCAGTTGGGGGCCTGCGGCAGCAGCTTGGATCCGGGCACTTGGACTGCGAGCGCTCAGTGGTTTCCCGCCCGCGGAACCACTTCACGTGCTCGTAGGGCACGCCGATGCTCAAGGAATACTCGCCCGAAGAATGCCGCTCCGTCCGTGCCGTGCACCAGAACGTCCCCACCACCGTGTCCGTGTACTGGTTGAACGCCCTGAACTTGTCCGGCACATCAAACACGGCACGTGAGGTCCAGTACCGGCAGGCGGACTGCCCCTCAATGGCGCCGGTGTGGTCGGCGGGGAAGTTCACGCCGTCGTTCTCGTAGGCCTTGTGGAAGATCCCGGACTCGTGCACCTTTTGAAAGTGCGTGGTGATGCCCAAATGCTCCGTGGCCAGGTTCGTGAAGCGGTGGGCGGCCGTTTCGTAGGAGACGGCGAAAGCATCGCGGATGTCCTCGATGGCCAGTTCCTTGGCCGCCTTTGCCTCCTTGAGGAAGTCCACGGTGGCCCGCTCCGGCATCAGCAGCGATGCGGCGAAGTAGTTCGTGTAAACGCGCTGGCGTAAAAACTCGGCGTAGTTCCGGGGCGTCTCATGCCCCAGAACGTAGTGTCCCAGCGCCTGCAGCAGCACCGATCGGGGGTCGTGGTCCGAGCGCTGGCCGTGCGTGAGATAAATTCGGCGATTCTTCAAATCCGTCACCGAACGCGTTGAATGCGGCAAATCCCCCACGTAGTGCAGGTCAAAACCAAGGTGCTCGGCCACGTCGGCAGCCACGTGGTGGGACAGCGGCCCGTGGTCATGCCCCACCGCCTTGAGCAGGTCCTGGGCCTGGCGCTCAATCTCCGGGTAGTAGTTGTTGCGTTCGCGCATTTCCTGGCGCAGTTCGTTATTGGCGCGGCGGGCCTCCTCGGGGGTGGCCGACTGCTCATCCAGCCGCCGCTCCAGCTCATGCTGCAACCCCACCAGCGACTCCAGGATTTCCATGGAAAGCCGCGAACTGACGCGCACGGTGGGCAGCCCCAGCGACTGGTAAAGAGGTCCGCGCTGCGCCCTTTCCAGCTCTATTTCCAGCGCAGCCCGTCGGCTGGGCGGCTCTGCTCCCAGCAGTTGTTCAAGCCCGACACCGAGTGCCCCCGACAGGTGCTGCAGAAGCGTCAGCTTGGGCTCACGTTTACCGTTTTCAATCAGCGAAAGCTGGGAGGGTGCGGCACCCACCTTCTCGCTGAGATCGTCAAGGGTCATGCCCAAGCCTTTGCGCAGGTGCCGCACACGCCGGCCCAGCGAAATGATGTCCAGTTCATCGGGTGTCCCGGCCACTTTGCCACCCGAAGCCTTCGCGTCGTTCACATTCCAGCCCGTATTAGTCATTTCTTGACCATACGCGAAGAAGTGCAAATCTTTCCAGTGCTTACCCCTAGAAGACTCTGGATAACCACTGAATAGTAGAAATCACAAAGAAGGACTTTAGATCTCCACTCTCAACGATGAGGCTTCAGCGAAGAAGTGTGGAGATCGCCTACAACAAGGAGCGAGACCATGACTGCAGCATTTGAACCCGCAACGACGCCGGAGCAGAACAACGCACAGGCTGCCGCCGCTCTCGAACTCGAATGGGCCGCCAACCCACGTTGGAACGGCATTGAGCGCAGCTACTCGGGCGAAGATGTCGTGAAGCTCCAGGGCAGGGTGCACGAGGAACACACGCTAGCCCGCCGTGGTTCGGAAAAGCTCTGGGACCAGCTCCGCAATGCCGAGCCGGGCGGCTACACCAACGCCCTGGGCGCATTGACCGGCAACCAGGCTGTCCAGCAGGTCAAGGCCGGCTTGAAGGCCATCTACCTCTCCGGCTGGCAGGTTGCCGCCGATGCCAACTCCAACGGCAACACCTACCCGGACCAGTCCCTGTACCCCGTGGACTCGGTGCCCAAGGTGGTCCGCCGCATCAACAACGCACTCCTGCGGGCGGACCAGATCGAATCCTCCGAAGGGATCCAGAGCGTTGAGGATTGGCTGGTGCCGATCGTGGCCGACGCCGAGGCCGGCTTTGGTGGCCCCTTGAACGCGTACGAGCTGATGAAGTCCATGATCATCTCCGGCGCATCCGGCGTCCACTGGGAAGACCAGCTGGCCAGCGAAAAGAAGTGCGGCCACCTGGGCGGGAAGGTCCTGATCCCCACCAAGTCACATGTCCGCACGCTGAACGCGGCAAGGCTTGCGGCCGACGTCGCCGGTGTCCCTTCCGTCATCATTGCCCGCACGGACGCCGAGGCAGCCACCTTGATCACCTCCGACGTCGACGAACGCGACCAGCAGTTCCTGACGGGAGAGCGCACCGAGGACGGTTTCTACAAGGTCCGCAACGGCATTGAGCCCTCCATTGCCCGGGCCCTGGCCTACGCACCGTGTTCGGATCTGATCTGGATGGAGACCGGCACACCCAACCTGGAACACGCCAAAAAGTTTGCCGAAGCAGTGAAGGCCGAGTTCCCCGACCAGATGCTCGCCTACAACTGCTCGCCGTCGTTCAACTGGAAAAAGCACCTGGATGACGCAACGATCGCCAAGTTCCAACGTGAGCTTGGCGCCATGGGATACACCTTCCAGTTCATCACGCTGGCAGGCTTCCACTCCCTGAACCACTCGATGTTTGATCTTGCCCATGGTTACGCCCGCAACGGCATGAGCTCCTACGTCGAACTGCAGGAGCGCGAATTTGGCTCCGAATCCCGCGGATACACCGCAACCAAACACCAACGCGAAGTGGGCACAGGCTACTTCGACGCGGTGGCGACAGCACTGAACCCCAACAGCGGCACCCTCGCATTGGCAGGCTCCACAGAAGCCGAGCAGTTCCACTAAATCTTTGCCGGCGGCCGCGCCGGGTCATCAAGCACGTTGAGATCCCCGGCCGCCGGCACTTTTGCACAGGAGACACTCCCATGAATTCAACGAACAGCCTGAACGGAATCACGTTCAACGGCATCACCCTGACAGCTCCACCCATCCACCGCCAAGGCGAAATCCTGACCCCTGAGGCACTGGATTTCATTGCAGCCCTAAATCGCAGCACGACAGCGCGACGTGCTGAACTGCTGGCAGCACGGCGCACCCGCCGCAGCCGGATCTCCAGCGGCATCGATCCGCACTACCTACGCGAAACCGCACACATCCGGGATGACCCGCACTGGCGCGTCGCTCCCCCGGCTCCGGGAATGGAGGACCGCCGGGTGGAAATCACCGGTCCGGTGGACCGGAAAATGACCATCAACGCCTTGAATTCCGGGGCGAAGGTATGGCTGGCGGACATGGAGGACTCCTCCACGCCGACGTGGGGCAACGTGATCCGCGGCCAGCTGAACCTCATTGATGCACTGGAACGACGCATCGACTTCGTTTCGCCCGAGGGCAGGGAATACCGCCTCGACGCTCCCGAACACATGCCCACCATCATTGTCCGCCCCCGCGGCTGGCACCTGCCGGAAAAGCACCTGCTCATCAACGGCAAGCAGATGGCCGGCGGCATCGTGGACTTCGGCTTGTACTTCTTCCACAACGCCCACCGGCTGATCGCCCAGGGCAAGGGGCCGTACTTTTACCTGCCGAAGATTGAGAACCATTTGGAGGCGCGCCTGTGGAATGACATCTTCATCCAGGCCCAGGACCTATTGGGTATACCGCAGGGCACCATCCGGGCCACGGTGCTGATTGAGACCATCACGGCAGCATTTGAAATGGAGGAGATCCTCTACGAACTGCGCGACCACGGCGCCGGCCTGAACGCCGGCCGCTGGGACTACCTGTTCTCCGTCATCAAGAACTTCCGCACCCGCGGCCCGCGCTTCTTGCTCCCTGACCGGAACCAGATCACCATGACGGCTCCGTTCATGCGCGCCTACACCGAGCAGTTGGTCCGTGCGTGCCACCGCCGCGGCGCCATGGCCATTGGTGGCATGTCCAACTTCGTGCCCAACCGTCGCGATCCCGAAGCCAACGCCATCGCGTTGGAGGCGGTCCGCGTTGACAAGTCCCGTGAGGCTGACGACGGCTTCGATGGTTCCTGGGTTGCGCACCCCGATCTGGTTCCGGTCGCCATGGACGTCTTTGACGAGGCTCTCGGCTGGAATCCGAACCAACTCGACCGTCTCCGCGAGGACGTGGAGCTGGACGGTCGGGCCCTGCTGGACGTTGCCGGTACCAAGGGCACCATTACCGAGCAGGGTATCCGGGACAATCTCTGGGTGGGTATCCAGTACATCGAGTCCTGGCTGCGCGGCCACGGCGCCGTCGCCCTGAACAACCTCATGGAGGATGCCGCCACCGCGGAAATCTCCCGCTCACAGATCTGGCAGTGGATCCACAGCCAGGCCATCACCGACACCGGCGAGCTGATCAGCTTCGACTGGGTTCTGGAGCTGCTGGGTGAGGAGTTCGACAGGTTGCCGCGATTTGATGGGGACAGGTTTGACGACGCCTTGGACATCTTCAGCGACGTCGCCCTCGGCGAAGAGTTTCCGGCCTTTTTGACCCTCTCGGCCTACGCCGACTATCTGCATCCGACCCCGGAGCCCGCACGGGTCCGGGAACTGGCCATGGCAACGGCTTAGCCACCACAATTTTGGCTGGCTTGCCGGACACGCCGCCACTGCCGGCCCGACCGTCGGGCCCCGGCAGCCAGCCACTACAACCGTTTTTGCTTCAGCTCCACCTGATTTCAGCTCCACCCCACATCGAGGCGGGAGCAGTTGGCGATGTTCCTCAAACAACATTGCCCGCTACTCCCGTCTCGATTTTTGCCCCTTGGAATACTGGGCGGAATATCGGCGGCACCGCACCTGTTTCCGCCAGTATGAAGATTGAAATCTGGTCCGACGTGGCCTGCCCCTGGTGCTTCATTGGCAAGCGCCGCTTTGAAACCGCATTGAACGCTTTCCCGCACAAGGATTCCGTGGAGGTACAGTGGCGCAGCTACCAACTGGACCCCACCCTCCCCGAGCACTACGACGGCACCGAGCTCGACTACCTCGTTGAGCGCAAGGGCATGGACCGCGCACAGCTCATGGGCATGCTGGGTCATGTCAAGGAGGCCGCCGAGGGTGAGGGCCTGCACTACAAGTTCGACGGCGTGGTGGTCGCCAACAGCTTCAACGCCCACCAGCTGATCCATCTGGCAGCGGCACACGGCACGTCCGACGCCGTCAAGGAAGCCCTGCTCTCGGCTCACTTTGAGCACGGGGCTGACATTGGCAACCGCGATGAGCTGGTGAGCATCGGCACCCAAGCGGGGCTGTCCGCCGTCGATATTAACGAGGCCCTGGATACCGACAAGTACGCAGCTGATGTCCGGCATGACTTTGCCGAAGCCCGCGCCCTCGGCGTGACGGGCGTTCCGTTCTTCGTTCTAGACAGGAAATACGGCATCTCCGGCGCCCAGCCGGCCGATGTGTTCGCGCAGGCACTGGAGCAGGCGTGGCTGGAAGCGAACCCTCTCACCATGGTCAATGCCAACGGAGCAGATTCCGCAGAAGCCTGCGGCCCGGACGGCTGCGCCATCTAGACGATTTTTTTGTTGCAGGGTGCCGCAGCATGAGGTTTCCATCGCCTTGGCACTTGTCCTAATCGGAGTATTCCGTGCGCCCTGCTCAAAGCACCCCCTGGCTCCGGCGATTGTCGCTCTCGTCCATCATTTCCGGTGCAGCGGTGCTGGCCCTGGTGGCAGGACTGGCTGGCGGGTGGATCACCTCTCTTTTGGTGCGCCCGGCTTCCTTTGCCGCGGGCAGCTGTGATGCCACGGAAGTCGCCCAAGGTGTGCTGCCCGGCGTCGTCACCGTTTCCATCCGCAGTGGCGACGCTGCCCGGCGTCGGCAGTGCCGTGATGGTCAGGAAGGAAGTATGCATCCTGACCAATAACCACGTTATTGCCGCTGCGGCAACGGCTGGCACCATTGATGTCCTCTTCAGCGACGGCCACAGTTCCGTGGTGGAGTTGGTGGGACGCGATCCGAAGTCGGATCTTGCCGTGCTCA
>NZ_JAUNVV010000002.1:8131-54770 GCF_030540645.1 Arthrobacter sp. | reverse complement strand
AAGCCGGTCTGCAGGCCAGCGACGTCGTAACCCTGCTGGATGACCGCCCTGCCACCAGCATTGCCGTTTTGACCGAAGTGACACTTGCCAGGAAGGCGGGCGACAAGGTCGTGGCAACGTACGTCCGGAACGGCAAGACGGCGACCACCACGATCACGTTGGGGACTATTCCCTAGCTGCGGTCCCTCGTTCAACGCGAGGGCGTGCCATGCTGGCGGCGGGCCGTGAAATTTCACCCGCCCGCGCCGGCACGGCACGCCCTCGATGCCAAAGACCGGGCTATTTGACGGCCCCGGCTGTCAGCCCGGCCACAAAGTTCTTCTGCAGGAGCAAGAACCCGATGACGATCGGGATGGAGACCACCACGGAGGCTGCCATGATCTGGTTCCAGTACACGTTGGTCTGCGTCGAGTAGAGCTGCAAGCCGACAGCCAGCGTTCGGTTCGCATCTGTTGTCATGACCGAGGCGAACAGCACCTCGCCCCAGCTGGTCATGAAGCTGTAGATGGCCACGGCCACCAAACCCGGGCGGGCTGCTGGAAGGATGACCGTCAGCAGTGCACGCATGGGGCCGCACCCATCCACCTTGGCAGCCTCGTCAAGCTCTCTCGGGATGCCGTCGAAGTAGCCGGCAAGCATCCAGATCGAGAACGGCAGCGAGAACGTCAGATAGGTGATGATCAGGCCCGTGCGCGTTCCCACCAGCTGGATGCCGAAGTTCGTGTTGATGTTCACGAAGATCAAGAACAGCGGCAGGAGGAACAGCACGCCGGGGAGCATCTGGGTGGAGAGCACCGTGGTGGAGAACAGCGAGCGGCCGCGGAACTGGTAGCGGGAGATCGCGTAGGAGGCGAAGATCGCAATGATCAGGGAGAGCACCGTGGCGACGGTGGCAACAATCACTGAGTTGACGAAGTAGCTGGCCAAGGGGACCGTCTGCCACATGTCGATATAGGGCTGAACGGTCAGGGTGCTTGGCCACCACGAAAATGCGCCCTGCACGTCCTTGAGCGGCTTAAGCCCGGAAATCACCATGACGTAGACGGGGATGACGGTGAAGATGGTCAGGAATGTGACGACGACGATCCGAAAGACCTTGGCTGGATTGGTTTCACGCACGATGCGACCTCCGGTTCATGATGATGAGGTAGATGCCGCTGACCACCAGCAGGAACAGCAGCAGGAGCACCGACATGGCGGCGCCGGAGCCAAAGTTCCAGGTCAGGAAGGAGGCGTTGTAAATGTGGAAGGAGATCAGGTCGCCGGCCGGTGGCTGGGAACCGCCAAAGAGTACGAACGGCGTGTTGAAATCGTTGAAGGTCCACAGGAACATGACCAGCAGCAGGACCATGTTGACGGGGCGGAGCATGGGCAGCGTAATGGCCGACCACTGCCGCAGCGGCCGTGCACCATCCACAGCGGAGGCCTCGTAGACGTCGTTGGGGATGGACTGCAGCCCTGCCATGAGCATGAGGAAGGCGAACGGCCACAGCCGCCAGATGGCCACAATGACGACGGCGGCGAAGGCGTTGTCGCCGATCAGCCAGAATGGCTTGTCCCCCGGCAGCCCGAGGTTGTCATACAAGATGTGGTTCAGTGCGCCGTTGTCCTTTTGCAGCATGAACTTCCAGGCGATGATGCCGGCATACATGGGCAGTGCGTAGGGAACAAGGAACAGGGTGCGGAAGAAGCCGCGGCCAAAGAACTTCCTTTGCAATGCGACGGCGGCCGCCATGCCCAGTCCCCAGGAAATGGCGACAACCAGGATGGTGAAGGCGCAGGTGATGAGGAAGGATTTGAGCAGCCCCGACCCCACGGCCGCGTTGAAGTCGAGTGCGACGGCGTAGTTCTTGAAGCCGATGAAGGGCGCGTTGCCCCAGTTGGAGATGAACATTTTGGTGAGCTTGAGGAAGCTCATCCAGATGCCGGTGACCATCGGAATGACGTGGATGACGAGCTCGAAGACCACTGCGGGGGCAAGCAGCGCATACGGCAGCCACCAGCCTGGACGGCGGTTTTTGCGGGTCCCGCCCCGCGGCGCCTTGGCGGACGCCCCGGCGGACTTGCTAGTGGTGGTGGAAGCAGACACTGCGAACACCCACCTTTCTTCGGAGGACTGGAAAAGGGGAAGGGGCGGGGCCGCGGAGTGCGGGCCCCGCCCCTTCATGGCTGTTTGAAGCGGAAGGGTGTCAGCCGGCGGCTTCCACTGCCTGCTGCGCGGTGGTCAGTGCGGACTTGATGTCTGCCTTGCTGACGGTGCCGCCGGAGGCGATGGTGGCGAACATCTGGTTCATGGCCTTGCCGACGGTGCTCTCAAACTGGTCCTCAGCTGCCACGAGCGGCAGGGGCTTGGACTTGTTGGAGTAGATGTCGGAGAAGGTCTTGGCTTCCTCTGCATTGTCAGTGAAGCTAGGGGTCACCCCGTCGAGTACGGGCAGTGCAGCGAAGGACTTGTCCAGGGTGGCCTGGGTGGCTTCACTGGTCATGAACTTCACGAATTCCAGCGCGGCGTCCTTGTTCTTCGTGTTCTTGAAGATGGACATGTTGATGCCGGCAACCATGGTGGCAATCGGCTTTCCGCCTTCGGGTGCCGGGAAGGCAACCACACCGTACTCGTCGTTCTTCATCCCCTGGGAGGCGATGGAGCTGTCGGCGTTGTTCTGGCTGAGGATCATGGCGGCCTTGCCGTTGGCGAAGTCATTGATGGCCTGGGTGCCGTTGTCATACTGTGCGTTGGAGGGGTTGACTGCCTTATCCGTCTGCATCAGATCCAGGTACCGGGCAATACCGTCAACAATGCCATCGGAAGTGAAAGTGGGCTTGCCGTCGGCATCAAAGAAGTCAGCACCGTTCTGGGCTGCGTTGATGAAGGCGAAGTGTGAGTTTTCCGTGTAACTACCTGCTGCCAGGGAGAATCCGTACTTGCCGTCCTTGGTGAGGGCCTTGGCGTCGGCAGCCATTTCCTCCCAAGTGGTGGGCGGGGTAAGACCGGCGTCCTTGAACATGGCCTTGTTGTAGTACAGGCCGTAGGCCAGTCCGTAGAGCGGCACCGAGGTGGGATCCTGTCCGGGTACACCACCGGTGTCCATGGCCGTTTTCACGAACTTGTCCTTGCCGCCGATCGCGTCAAAGGCTGCCGAATCAAACGGCAGGAACGCGCCTGTGGACTGCAGCGAAGCCGCCCACGTATTGCCGATGTTCAGCACATCGGGGGCCTGTCCGGAGGTGACAGCTGTCTGGATGCGGGTCTGCAGGTCGTTCCACCCGATAACCTCGAGGTTCACCTTGACGCCTGTCTCATCCTGGAACTTTTGCAGTACCGGGGTGAGCACTTCCTTGTCGTTGTCCAGGCTGGTGCCCTGGTTGCTGGCCCAGTAGGTGAGGGTCTTGCCGCCGCCGTCCGCTGAGCTGTTGTTGTTGCCGCCGCTGCAGCCGGTGGCTGTGATTGCGAGTGCCGCAATTGCCGCCGCTGCGGCAAAAGTACGAATTTTCACTGTCATGACTTCCTTGTCCTAGTCGTGGGATACCCGAAGAATCCTTCTTGGGGCACTTCGAGCGGGCCCATTTCTCTTCGTGAAACCAAACCTAGATGAACTTATGCCGAGCGTCAATCAAAAGTTAAGGTTCTTTTTCTCCACTATCGTCCGAATACCGTCGAAGAGAATGCTGGAAAGTGAAGTCCACCCCGTCAATACTGCCCAAAATGACTGATATCATGCGGATTGGTGGAACAAAAATAGGTACAAAAGACTGTGACGGGCGCAACTGAACCGGTTCAGCAATGAGGGATCGTTATCGCTTCGTTATGATTTTTTGGTGTTACGGGAGCACTCCGGCCAGGGTTTCCCTGACCTGCAGCACGCCTGCCGGCATGGCGGCGTTGGCACAGTGATGCCCGGCAACTGCCTCCAGCAGCAGTTGGGCCGACCTCCGCCCTAGGTCCATGGTGTTGCGGGCAAGGGCAGCCACGGACGGAGAGCCAAGCTGGCACAGGATGGAATCATCCCAGCTGAGCACCGACACCTGCCCAGGCACGGCGAGGCCAAGCTGCTTCAGTGCACGCAATCCGCCCATCGCCATGAGGTCGTTGCCATAGACCAGTGCGGTGGGAAACAATGCGGACCCCGGCACCACGCCGGCGACGACGGCGATGGTGGCCTTCGCGCCGTCGTCCGCGGCGTAGTTCGAGTGGCTGACGGCGGCCGTCATACCCAATCGTGCCGCGTGGGCGTGGACCCCGGCCGCTCGGGCCGCCTCGTGAGTCAACCGCTGCGGGCCGGAAACATAGGCGACGTGTCGGTGGCCGAGCCGGTGCAGAGCCTCCATCACGGTGCCGGCGTCGCGCCCCTGATCCACCGTGGTGTTGGCCCCGAAGGCGCTTGGTTCTGCATCCACGGCCGCACCCACCAGCACATGCGGCATTCCCAGGGCGGCCAGCATGGACGGGCGCGGATCGTCGACGGTGTGGTCAAAGACAATGACGCCGTCCACGCGCCGCTCCCCGGCCCAGCGCCGGTAAACGCCCAAGTCGCGGCGCGGCTCGGGCCCGGGTGCCACCATGCGCAGCATCAGGTTCATGTCATGGTCGCTGAGCACGGCCTCGATACCTGCCAGCACGTTCATGTAAAACGACTCCGAGCCGACTTCCTCGGGCGAGCGGGCAAGCACGATCCCGACGGCGTCGCTACGGGATTGGGACAGCGCACGGGCGCTGGAACTGGCATACCAGCCAAGTTCCGCGGCCAGCGCCAGGACACGGGCACGAGTCGCATCACTGACCCCGGGCTGGCCGTTGAGTGCGTAGGAAACCGACGCCTTGGACATGCCGAGGCGCTCGGCGAGCCCCTTGATGGTGACTTTTCCGGCCGTGCCGCCGGCCGTGTCCGTCATGACGCCTGTTGTTCGGCCAGGAGGCGTTCCACTCCGGACGCGGCCAGCACGTGGTCTATGACCATCTGCCCTGCGCCGAGCACTCCGGCGTGGTCGGCGGCCATGGATTGGACGATCCGCAGCCGTGCGGTGGCCAGCGGTAGCGAGCGCTGATAGACGATCTCCCGGACCCCGGCCAGCAGGTACTCGCCAGCCGAGGAGAGGCCCCCGCCAATGACGATAATGGAGGGATTGAGCAGGTTGACGCAGGCCGCCAGCACCTCGCCGACGTCGCGTCCTGCTTGGCGCATGGCCGAGATTGCCGCCAAATTGCCACGTCGGGCCAAATCCAGCACGTCCTCGCCGGTGACGGCGGGAACTCCACCCGCGGCGAGGGCGGCTGCCACGGCGGGTCCGGAAGCCATGGCCTCCAGGCAGCCGTGGTTCCCACACCGGCAGAGTACGTCGGCCCCTCGCGGAACGCGGATGTGGCCAATGTCCCCGGCTGTGCCGTCGGCGCCACGCTGCAGCAGCCCGCCACTGATGATGCCGGCGCCGACACCCGTGGCGACCTTGATGAACAGCAGGTTCTCGGCGTCGGGCCAGAATGCGGCGCGCTCGCCCAGCGCCATGATGTTCACGTCATTGTCAACCAGGACGTCCGTCCTGAACCGTCGCTGAACGTACTCGGGCACGTCAAAGCTGTCCCAGCCGGGCATGATGGGCGGGCTCGCCGGACGGCCGGTGGAGTGTTCCACCGGCCCGGGCAGCCCGATCCCGATCCCTGCCAGTTCGCTGGCGTGGCGCCCGGCCTGAGCCAGCAGCTGCGTGCAATGGTCAAGGACCGCGTCGAGCACGGGGACGGGGCCGGTGGCGACGTCAATGTGTTCACGCATTTCGCACAGCAGCTTGCCACTGAGGTCGGTTAGGCCGATCAGCACGTGCGTGGCTCCGATGTCGACGGCCAGGATCACCCTCGTGGCGGGCTGAAAGGCAAAGCGTGACGGCGGCCTGCCACCGGAGGAGACGGCCTCCCCTGCCGGGCCAATCAAGCCCGCCGCCGCCAGGGCGTCGATGCGGGCAGCCACGGTGGAACGGGCAAGGCCGGTGATGTCCGCAAGTTCCGCGCGGGTCCTGGCGTGACCGTCGCGCAACAGCTGGAACACGTCCCCCGCACGCGAGACACCCACCCCGTTGGAACCGACGGAACTGCTGGGGGTGGCCTGCGCGGAACGGTTCGGGGCTGATGTCTTCGGCATTCACAATAAATAACACACGGCTTCTATTCTGACAATTCCTAAAAATGTTGATTCGCCGGCAACTTTTGCTTGACGCTCGTCATAAGTTCCCCTAAGTTGAAATGGAACACCCCGTCCGCAACTTTTTCAGGAGATTCACAGTGACGTATTCCCTGCAGCTGTACACCGTGCGCAGGCCCCTCGAGGAGGACCTGCCCGGAACCATCGCCCGCATCGCGGAGATTGGTTTCACCCAGGTGGAGCCCTACAACTTCGTGGCCACCGCCGACGCCCTTGCCGAGGCCTTTGCCGCCCACGGAATCAGCGCTCCCTCCGGCCACGCACCCCTGCTGGCCGAAGACCAGGATGAGATCTTCGCCGCCGCCAAGAAGTTGGGCATCACCACTGTCATCGACCCGTTCATCCCGGCCGAGCGGTGGCAGGACGCCACCAACATTGAAAAGACGGCCGCAGGGCTGAACGCCGCGGCACGGAAGGGCGCCGGTTACGGCATCCGCGTTGGCTACCACAACCACGCGTGGGAGTTGGAGTCCAAAATCAACGGCACCACCGCCCTGGAGTACTTCGAATCCCTCCTCGATCCTGAGTTGGTGCTCGAGGTGGACACCTACTGGGCGGCCGTGGGCGGGCAGGATCCCGCCGCCCTGCTGCGGCGTCTCGGGGACCGGGTGAAGTTCATCCACATCAAGGACGGCCCGCTGACCACCGAAAACCTTGACCAGCTCCCCGCTGGCCAAGGCAGGGTCGCCATCTGGGACGTTCTGGACGCCGCAAGCTCGCTGGAGACCGGCGTCGTGGAATTTGACGACTACGCTGGGGACATCTTTGAGGGCATCGCCGAGAGCCTTGCCTACCTGAACAACGGAAAGGCCTGAACCGCCATGCCCACGAAGGGACCCGTCGGCGTCGCCGTCATTGGAGCTGGGAACATCAGCAAGCAGTACCTGGACCACCTGACCACGTTCCCCGACGTGAAGGTGCTTGTCATCGGAGACCTCTTTGAGGAGGCCGCGGCAGCCCGTGCCGCGGAATACGGCATCGAAGCCTCCGGCGGCGTTGATGCGGCACTCGAGCACCCCGGTGTGGAGATCGTCGTCAACCTGACCATCCCGGCAGCACACGTGGAGGTTGCCTTGGCGGCCGTGCACGCTGGCAAGCACGTGTGGACCGAGAAGCCCTTCTCGCTGGACCGTGAAAGCGGCCTCGGTCTGCTGCAGGAAGCAGCGGCCACCGGCGTGCGTCTCGGCTGCGCCCCGGACACTTTCCTGGGTGCCGGCCTGCAAACCGCCCGCCGCCTGATCGACGCCGGGGAAATCGGTACACCGCAGACGGCACTGACCATGTTCCAGTCCCCCGGCCCCGAATCCTGGCACCCGAACCCGGCGTTCCTGTTCCAGGCAGGTGCCGGCCCGCTCTTTGACATGGCCCCGTACTACCTAACCGCCCTGGTCCAGACATTTGGCCCCATCACCAAAGTGGCCGCCGTCGGCAACACCGCCTTCCCCACCCGCACCATCGGCTCCGGCCCCAAGGAAGGCGAGGTGTTCGACGTCGAAGTTCCCACCCACGTGAGCGCCATCGCGCAGTTTGCCTCCGGCGCCTCCTCGCACAGCGTGTTCAGCTTCGAGTCTCCCCGGGCCCGCATGGGTTTTGTGGAAATCACCGGTACCGAGGGCACCATCTCGCTGCCGGACCCCAACAACTTCGACGGCGACATCCGGCTGTGCAGGCGCGGCGAGGAAGACTGGACTACGATCCCCTGCGAAGGAGCCGAGAACGGGCGCGGCATGGGCGTGCTGGACATGGCCCGAGCCATCCGTGCCGGCGTTCCGCACCGGGCACCCGGCGAGCTCGCGTACCACGTGCTGGACGCCATGGTGTCAATCTCCGAATCAGTGGAAAGCGGCGAATTTGTGGCCGTCAACAGCACAGCCCCGGCCTCGGCACCGCTGCCAGCCAGCTGGGACCCCACCGAAGCAACCCTCTAGGACCCCTTGATGACCTCCCCCCAGCCCTCCGAATCGAAGCGTCCGCTCGGCGTCGCCGCCATCGGCTATGCATTCATGGGCCAAGCGCACTCCAACGCCTGGCGCACCGTCGCCAGCCACTTCGACGTACCGGCTTTTGAACAAAAGGTTCTTGTAGGCCGGCACGCGGAAGCCGTGGCGGCGGCTGCGCGGAAGTACGGTTGGAGCGAGTCCGCGACCGACTGGCGGGAAGTCATCGCGCGGGACGATATCGACATCGTGGATATTTGCGCTCCGGGCTGGCTGCACGCGGAAATGGCAACGGCAGCCCTCGCAGCAGGCAAGCACGTGCTGGTGGAAAAGCCGCTGGCCAACAACCTGGCCGAGTCCGAGTCCATGGTGTCCGCCGCCCAGGCGGCCCGCTTGGCCGGAGTCCGCTCCATGGTGGGCTTCAACTACCGGCGACTGCCCGCTCTGGCACTGGCCCGCCAGCTCATCGCGGACGGTCGGCTGGGCACCATCCGGCAGGTCCGCGCGTCGTATCTGCAGGACTGGCTCGCGGACCGGGAGGCCCCCATGACGTGGCGTCTGCGCAGGGAAACCGCAGGCTCCGGCGCCTTGGGTGACATCGCCTCCCACGCCGTCGACCAGGTCCAGCACTTGCTCGGGGACACCGTCACTGAGGTATCCGGCCGGCTACACACCTTTGTCACCGAGCGTCCCGGGCCGGACGGACCGGAGCCGGTGACGGTCGACGACGCCGCCTGGGCCACCCTGTTCATGACCGGTGGCGCGGTGGCCAGCGTGGAGGTGTCCCGCGTGGCCCTGGGGCAGAAGAATGCACTGCGCCTGGAGGTGTATGGCACTGAGGGCTCGCTCACTTTCAATCTGGAGAGCCCCAACGAGCTGTACTTCCTCAACGGCACGGAGCCCATCGAGGTGCAGGGTTTTCGCCGGATCCTCGTCACCGAGCCGGAGCACCCCTACATTTCCGGGTGGTGGCCACAGGGGCATGTGCTTGGTTGGGAGCATAGTTTCACCCACCAGATCCGCGACTTCCTGCTGGCTATTGATGCCGGCACCGACCCATCCCCGTCGTTCGAAGAGGGGCTTGGCGTCCAACACGTGCTGGCCGCCATCGAAGCCTCCTCCGCAGCCGGCGGAACCACCATCACTGTGGCCGAGCCCGCGCCGGTGGCCGAGCCCGCCGAGACCCCATCCACTTTTCCCGTTGCAAAGGACTGACACCATGCCCCGCCCCTATACCCTGTTCACCGGCCAATGGGCCGACCTCCCCTTCGAGGAAGTGGCCCGCCTTGCTTCCAAGTGGGGCTACGACGGGCTGGAAATCGCCTGTTCCGGCGACCACTTGGATGCTTGGCGCTGGGACGAGCCCGGATACGTCGAGGGCAAGCTGGCCGTGCTGGAGAAGTACAACCTGAAGGTGTGGGCCATTTCCAACCATCTCAAGGGCCAGGCCGTGTGCGATGACCCGATCGACTTCCGCCACCAAGCCATCGTCGGTACCAAGGTGTGGGGCGATGGCGAACCGGAAGGCGTCCGCCGTCGTGCCGCCGAGGAGATGAAATTGACCGCGCGCCTGGCCAAGGCCCTTGGGGTGAAGACCGTGGTGGGTTTCACCGGCTCCTCGATCTGGCAGTACGTGGCCATGTTCCCGCCGGTGCCGGAATCCGTCATCGACGCCGGCTATCAGGACTTTGCCGACCGCTGGAACCCCATCCTGGACGTCTTTGACGAATGCGGCGTCCGGTTCGCCCATGAGGTGCACCCCTCCGAGATTGCGTACGACTACTGGACCACCGTGCGGTCGCTGGAGGCCATTGGCCACCGGGAGGCGTTTGGGCTGAACTGGGACCCGTCGCATTTCATGTGGCAGGGCATCGACCCGGTCTCCTTCATCTGGGATTTCAAGGACCGGATTTACCATGTGGACTGCAAGGACACGAAGATGCGCCTGACCGGGCGGAACACGGTCATGGGATCCCACCTGCCGTGGGGCGACCCACGCCGCGGCTGGGAATTTGTCTCCGCGGGCCGAGGTGACGTGCCCTGGGAATCCGCGTTCCGCGCCCTCACGGCCATCGGCTACGACGGCCCAATCTCCATCGAGTGGGAAGACGCTGGCATGGACCGACTACAGGGCGCTCCTGAAGCCTTGGCCGCACTGAAAAGGTTCAACTTCGCTCCGTCGAAGCTCTCCTTTGACGCTGCCTTCAGCAACCAGGACTGACCCGGCGGCCGGTGATCGGGCCTGTGCGCTCCGGCTCGAAGCTAGAGTGGAACTCACCATGAGTATTCCAAAGAACGCACCGGCCTCGGTCCGCATAGACGCGTGGTTGTGGTCGATCCGCGCCTACAAAACACGGTCAATGGCCACGGCGGCCTGCCGTGCCGGCCACGTAAAACTCAACGATGTCAACGCCAAGGCCTCCCACACCGTGGTTCCCGGCGACACCATCCGTGTCCGCCAGCCCGGCTACGACCGAATCCTGGAAGTCCGCCAGCTCATCAACAAGCGTGTTGGCGCCGAAGCTGCCTCACACTGCTTCACCGACCACACTCCCCCGCGCCCCGCGCTGCCCGCTCTGGGCCTGCCCCAGCGTGACCGCGGGACAGGCCGGCCCACCAAGAAGGACCGCCGCGACATGGACAAGCTGCGCGGAGACCAGTGACAGGAGTGCTTGCCATCCGACGTCATCCCTTGACAGCCCACCGTGGCACGGCAAACATGGCATCAACAGAGCACCGTGCCGCAAGGAGGCCACTATGGGACAGGACAACGGAAAAGCCGTCACCACGCGGCTGAACTCGGTTGAACTCGATGCGCTGCGGCCCTATGTGGTGGAACTTCAGAACGGAAAGTTTGCCACCACAGCAAAACTCAACACCACCAAGGCGGATGTGGACGCCATCTTCGCCACACATCTTCCGGCGTTCGCGCGCAGTCAAGGCCCAGGGCCGGTTCAAGTGGTTTTTTGGGCCCACGGTGGTTTGGTCAGTGAAGATTCTGCGCTGAAATACGCCCACCGCAATATTCCCTGGTGGCTGGCCAACGGCGTCTACCCCATCCATTTCGTGTGGCATTCCGGTTTTCTGGCCACACTCGGCGACCTGCTGGCAGACCACCTCGGGGAACTGGCACAGCTGGAGCGGACCGTTGCCGCCCCGGCCGCCGCCACTGATTTCACCGACCGGCTCATTGAAAATCTGCTGCGGTCCATCGGTGGGCCTGCCGTCTGGACGGCGATGAAGGACAATGCCCGCCAGGCGTCGGAGCCCGACGGCGGTGCCACCTATGTGGCGCAGGCCCTCCGGACGTATCTCGCGGCTGAACCTGCCACCATTCATGCAGCCGGGTTCAGCGCCGGCGCCAACTTCCAGCGCTACTTTGTGCCGAACGTAGTCCAGAGTGGGGGTGCCGCGTTCACAACATGCAACCTGCTGGTACCTTCCTTAAGCACCGCGTCCTTCAAGAACGGCTTGGCACCGTTACTGGGCACAGGCATCAAATCCCTTTCCTTGTTCGGTATGCAGCAGGAGGTGGCATTGACCGACAACACGTTTGGGCTGTACCGCAAGTCACTGCTCTACTTGATCCAGAACGCTCTGGATCCCGTTGCGGGAACACCCATTCTGGGTCTGCAGAAGTCTGTGTTCGACGACCCTGAACTGGACGCACTGTTCAAGACCTTCCCAGATACTGGGATTGCAGAGGCCGTGTGGTCCGTGACCGCGTCGGGTCCATTGGATTCACGCAGTTCCGCCACCACACACACTGCGTTCGACAATGATGTGCCCACCATGGACAGCGTCCTTCGTCGGATCGTCGGCCGGGATGACATCGTGTCCTATGGCACCACCAGTCACGCCGCCATCCTGAATTCTTTGACTCGAACCACTCGGAGCCAGTAGTGATGCCCGTCGGATTCCAAGCCATGGCACTGAGTTGCCCGGCGCCAGCCACTCCACCGATTTTGTCGCCGTGGACCCACAGCGGCGGACAGCCCGCCATCGGGACTGGCGCACATTCCTCGCCACCGAACCCCCCGAACGGTTCATCGGTTTTGGCGGGGACATTCTGGCGCCTTCCGCAGGCGTCGTCGTAGCTGTGCCCGACAGTGAAGCCGACCACTCTGCCCGACGGTCGCACCTGGCCATGGTCTTTCGCCACTCCCGCGAGTGGCCCCACGACGCCAAAGAGTCCCGCAACGTGGCTGTGGGCATGCCGGCAGAAGGGTCGGTTGTCGAGCCGTTTGCCAGTTCCAGCTTCCAGAATCCTCAGCCAACCCCCGGAGACAAACCATGAACACCCCGATTCCTGCACTTCCTGCCAGCCGCTCCGATGTGCTCTGCCTGGACACCCTGCTCAGCACCGATGAGCTGGCCCTTCGCGAGAAGGTCCGCGACTTTGTCAACGTGCGGATCCGGCCAAACATCGCTGCCTGGTATGAGGACGCTGTTTTTCCTGTCGAGATCGCCGCGGAGCTGGGGGCGTTGGGCTTGCTGGGCATGCAGCTGTCCGGCTACGGCTGCCCGGGACGCTCCGCCGTCGAATATGGAATTGCCGCCATGGAGTTGGAAGCTGGCGACTCAGGTTTGCGCACGTTTGTCAGTGTGCAAGGTTCCCTGGCCATGAGTGCCATCCACAAGTGGGGTACGGAAGAGCAGAAGAACCGTTACCTGCCGGGCATGGCGCAGGGCCGCATCATCGGCTGCTTCGGATTGACGGAGCCCACAGCAGGTTCCGACCCGTCAGCCATGGCCACCTTTGCCCGGCGCGACGGCACGGACTGGGTGATCAACGGGGCCAAGCGGTGGATCGGGATGGCCTCCATTGCCCACGTTGCGGTGATTTGGGCGCAAACGGACGACGGCGTGCGCGGCTTCCTGGTGCCGACGGAAACGCCAGGCTTTTCAGCAGTTCCGATCGACGCCAAGCTGTCCATGCGGGCCTCCATCCAATGCGATGTTCATCTGGACGATGTGCGTCTGCCTGACGATGCCCTGCTTCCAGGCGCCAGGGGGCTTCGTGGTCCGTTTTCCTGCCTGAACGAGGCACGGTTCGGGATCGTTTGGGGTGTCATGGGTGCTGCCCGCGACAGCTACGAGGCCGCCTTGGCGTACTCCTTGGAGCGGTTGCAGTTCGGCAAACCGCTGGCTTCCTACCAAATCACCCAGCAAAAACTTGTCAATATGCTGATGGAGATCCAGAAGGGGACCCTGCTTGCCATCCACACTGGCCGCATGAAGGACGCCGGGACGCTGACTGCGGAGGCCATCTCGCTGGGCAAGTTGAACAACTGCCGTGAAGCCATCGGCATTTGCCGCGAGGCCCGTTCAATTTTGGGTGGCAACGGCATCACCTTGGATCATTCGCCGTTGCGTCACGCGAACAATCTTGAGTCGGTGCGCACTTACGAAGGCACGGATGAAGTCCACACGTTGATCCTGGGCAACCACATCACCGGCATTCGGGCATTCCATTAGCACCAGGAACCGCCAGTGATTCGGGCGCCAACAGCCCCTTGCCTTATTCCGTGCCAAGGAGAAACATTGGTGTCCTAGGCATCCCAAGATTTCAAGTACCGCCCTAAGGAGTCCTGCCATGTTGCCTTTGGAGAAATTCGATCTTGAACAGCTGGCCATGGCGCTGGAAAACCACTTCGAGGATTATGAAACATTCTTTTGGGTGGATCCTGCCAATGGCAGCATTGAACTGTGGGCCGAAGGAGTGGCCGATGAGGCTGAGGCCGAAGGCTGGGATGTGGAGAGCCGTGATGGTGTGCGCATCGACACCATCGATTCCTACGAGGCATTCAGGGACATGGAGAAGTTCATCGCCACCGTTGCGGAGAGCAGCCACCGGGCCCAGCTCACCCACGCAATCGAGCGCAGCAAACCGTTCCGACATTTCAAGAACGCAGTCCACCAACTCCCGGACTTATTGCCCCAGTGGTACACGTTCCATGACAAAGTCATGACTGTTCGATCCATCGAATGGCTTCGGGACAACGGCTTGGTTGACTTCTCGGAAGCCGACGCGGCCTTGGCTCAGCTCGACGCCGAGAACTAGTACCGCCAACCAGGTCACGAGCGCCTCACATCGGTCCACGCACCGAATAGCAGCGGGGCAACAATCAACGTTTGTCACCTCTTGCGCCTACGATTGTTCATGGATCCAGTTAGAGGCTTGGGAGCGGCGCCGTGGACTACTTTTCGATCAATTCCCTGCGTGAAGCTAGCGCGGGATGGTCGCTGCTGCGTGCCCAAAACGCACCTTTGGCACTGACGTTCTTCATGTCTGCCTTCACCGTTCCCAACCAGCGCAACTTGGGTCGGCAGGACCTGATCGACGTGCTGGAGGACGTCCTCTTCAGTCTGCGTGACTCCCTCGGTGAGGACCGGTTCCCGCGCACCGCCGCCGAGTATCTGGACGACTGGGCGGAACCAGGGAAAGCGTGGCTGCGGAAGTTTTACACAGACAAACAAGACGAACCTGTCTACGACCTCACGGCAGCCACCGAGGACGTAATCCGCTGGGTGGAGGCCCTGCGGGGCCGCGATTTTGTCCCCACGCAGTCGCGCCTTTCCAGCATCTTCAACCTGCTCAAGACCCTGGTTCATGGCTCGGAAACAGACCCCGAGGAGAGGCTGGCGGAACTACAGCGCCAACGCGATGACATCGACGCCCAAATGCAGCAGATCCGCTCCGGCGACGTTCCTGTCATGAGCAGCCCGGAAGCGATAGACCACTTCCACCAGCTCACGACGCAGGCCAAGGACCTTCTCGCTGACTTCCGCGAAGTCGAAACGAACTTCCGGAAGCTGGACCGGAATCTCCGCGAACAAATTTCCATGTGGGAAGGAAGCCAGGGCGATCTTCTTGAGTCAATCTTCTCCTCCCAGCAGGACATCAGCGGATCCTTGCAGGGACGCACTTTCCAAGGCTTCTGGGACTACCTCATGTCCCCGGCACTGCGCTCCGAACTCCACGAACTCCTGGATCGCGCTACCCGGATCGAGGCTCTCACCAACCAGGATGGACTGCAATCAATCACGTCCATGCAGAAGGACTGGCTGCCCGCCGTCGAACAAACCCAGGCCACTGTCCGCCAGCTCTCCGCTCAAATCCGGCGACTGCTCGATGACAAGGTCTACTTGGAAAACAAACGCATCATGGCTCTGATTCGCAGTATCGAGTCCAGCTCTGTTGCAGTCCGGACCAACCCGCCATCGGGCACCTTCGCCGATCTATCCGGCCATGACGTCCCCGTTGCACTCCCCTTCGAGCGTCCTCTCTATGAGCCGAGCAGGCAGATTGCCATCCACGACGGCGTCGGCGTCGCCGAGGACTTGGACGTGGACGCAAACGCACTCTTCACACAGTTCCATGTTGATCCTCAGCGGCTGGCAGGCAACATCGACGCCGTCGTGACCGAAGCGGGGCAGGCAACGTTGGCGGACATCACCGATGCCTACCCGCTCAGCCAGGGCCTGGCCGAACTCGTCACCTACTTCCAGTTGGCCTCCGAATCGATGTGGGCCACCATCAACTCCGACCGTTCCCAAACACTGTCCTGGACCTTGCCCGACGGCAGCCTGCGCGAGGCCACTGTGGACCAGATCATCTTCGTAAGGCCATCATGAACCCAGCCCTGAACGACGACAAGACCATGCCCGAAGGTGGGCACTCCCCCGAAGCTGCCAAGGCTCCGGACGGCCTACCCCTGGCCATCACCAAGCTTTTTAAAGGCGTAGTGTATCGCGAGTCAGATGAGAAACTCTGGCAGCGTCTCTTGGAAATCTCCGCACAGGCACGTGACTATGTGGCCGTGCTGGGCCTGGAACTGGTTATCGACGATACCGAGGGGTATGCCTTCCTCCGGTCCAGTCCCGACGCCGATCCCGAGCTGCCCCGGCTCATCCCCCGCCGCCAGCTAACGTTCAATGTCAGCCTGCTGCTGGCGTTGTTGCGCGCCCGGCTCTCCGAGTTTGATACGCAAAATAGCGATACCCGCCTCATTCTGACTGCGGAACAAATCGGGGACATGGTCTCTGTCTTCCTGCCCGAATCGAGCAATGAAGCCCGCATCCAAGACCAGCTGGCCACCAATATCAAAAAGATCACTGAACTGGGCTTCCTGCGCAAACTGCGTGGCCAGGAACAGACCTTCGAAGTGGCGCGCATTCTCAAGGCCTACGTGGACGCCCAGTGGCTGGAAGAATTCGACGCCCGGCTTGCCGACTACCGTTCTGCACTCACCGGCAACCATTCCGAAAGGGCCACCGCATGAGCACCCAGACCCAGCCAGGTCTGTTTAGCCTGGATGACCTGACCGAGGACGACGCCGGCGCGCGTCCAGGATTCCGGCTGCACCGTTTGGAACTACTGAACTGGGGCACCTTTAACAAGGATGTGCGCACGTTCCGGCTCGGTGGTGAAAACAGCCTGCTCACAGGTGACATCGGCTCCGGCAAGTCCACCATTGTCGACGCCATCACCACGCTGTTGCTTCCAGCAAACAGGATCGAATACAACAAGGCCGCTGGGGCGCAAAAGAAGGAACGCAGCCTCATGTCCTATGTGCGCGGCTTTCACAAGAGCGCCCGCAGCGGCATTGGCGACACCTCACGCCCGGTTGCACTCCGCGGCCCGGGCACCTTCACCGTCGTGCTGGGCATTTTTCACAATGCGGCCTTGGACAAGACCGTCAGCCTGGCCATCACGCTGTGGGCAACGCAGGAGGCGGGGCAGCCCACCCGCTTCTACTCCATTGCCGAAGGCGAGCAAAGCATCAAGGCGGATTTCTCCGACTTTGGCACCGACATGGCCAAGCTCAAGCGAAGGCTGCGTGATGGCGGAGTGTCGGTCTTTGACGTTTTTGAAAAGTATGCCGCCGCCTTCAAGCGCCACTTTGGCATCGGTTCAGCCCAGGCCATGGACTTGTTCCACCGCACGGTCTCCATGAAACAGGTGGAGAACATCACCCACTTTGTGCGCACCAACATGCTTGAAGAAGACGATGTTGATACACGCATCAAGAATCTGTTGCACCACTTCGACGACTTAAAGAAGGCCCACGACGCCGTCCTGCAGGCCAAGGACCAGATCCGGATGTTGGAACCCGTCCGGCACAATGCCGAGCGCCACCAAACTCTCACGGCCGACTATGCCCGCGCCCACGGGCAACGCGAACAGCTCTCACCGTGGTTCACCACAAAGAGGTTGGAGTTGAGCGAGGCACATTTGCAAGAGGTGCAACACGCTGCAGCCAAGGTCACTTCGGAACGAAACACACTGACGGCCACAGTCGGCAGCCTCAACCGTGAACTGGCCGATCTCCGCGATGACATCCGCAACAGCGGCGGCGGCCGTATCGCCGCCATCGAAGGCGAGCTGGCCCGCTTGGCCATCGATTCTTCAGCTCAGCGCCAGCGCTACACATCCTATTCAGAGGCAGCAACGGTCCTCGGCTTGTTCGAGCCCGAGGACCAAGTGGTCTTCGACGCCAACGCGGTAGCCCTGCCCGGGGTCGAGAAACGGCTGTTCGAAGCCAACACGGAGTTGCAGAAACAGCGAACCGTCCTGGATCGTCAGCGTGCCGAGGCTTCCGAGCTGGCCGGGGACCACAAGTCCGAGTTGAAGAGCCTGCTGAATCGGCAGAATTTACTTCCGGCTTGGCTCATCGCGCTGCGCAAGAAACTGTGCGACGGAACCGGCATCCCGGAAGCGGAGCTGCCGTTTGCCGGGGAACTGCTGCGCGTGCGTGAATCCGAGTCCGCATGGGAAGGTGCGGCCGAACGCACCCTGCATGGCTTCGCGCTGTCATTGTTGGTGACCGATGGGCACTACCCGGCCGTCAGCGAGTGGGTTGACAGCCATAATCTGAGGGCTCGGCTGGTCTACCTGAAAGTGGGTGAGAAACCCGCCTCGTCCTCCGCCGCTGTGGATACGTTGGCGGGGAAGATCAGCATCAAACCCGGTACCAGCTTCCGGGATTTTCTGCTCAACGAACTGGGTCGCCGCTTTGACCACCAGTGCTGCGAAACCATGGCAGACTTCCGCCGCTATCCGAAGGCGCTGTCCATCAACGGCCAGCTTAAGGGTGGCGGAGGGCGGCACGAGAAGGACGACCGCAAGGAACTCACTGACCGCTCCAACTATGTCCTGGGCTGGGACAACCACGATAAAATTGCCCGGCTCCGCGCCGCTATGGACAAAGCGGAGGGACAAGTTCGCACGGCTACCGACGGGTTAGGCCGCATCGATTCCCAACTGGGAAATCTAGGACGCCAGCAGCAGCTCATTGGCACGGTGTCTGCCATCGCTGGCTTTTCCAGCTTGGACTGGCGCACCACGGCTAGGACCATGGAAGACTTGGCCCACGAAAAATCAGCGTTGGAGTCCTCCACCGACATCTTGCGCGAGCTCACGGAACGCGAATCCGCAACGGGTCTGCGGCTGGCAAAGGCCAATGACAAACTCAGTGCATTGGACCGCCGCATCGGTTCCCACACGGCAGAGATCAACGCCATTACAGAGCAGATCGCCGACTGCCAGGATTCCCTCGCTAGCGCGCCCCTAACGTCCGGAACCAGCATGCTTGCTGAGCTGGACACCTTGGTTGAGGCGGCATTCGGGGCTGAGGTACTGACGTACAAGAACACGGCAAGGATGGAAAGCAAAGTCAGGGATAAACTGACGGCGACCATCGACGCCGTAAACAAACAAGTGATCCGGGCGGCAGAGATCACCATCCGTTTCATGGTGGATTTCCGGAACAAGTATCCGGCAGAGACCACCGAGCTGGATGCGTCGCTGGAGGCCGCCGGGGATTTCAACATAATCCTGGAGCAGTTGGTGGATAATGACCTCCCCCGCTTTGCCGAGAGGTTCAAGGAATCCCTCACGCAAAATACCATCCATGAGATCGTGGCCTTCAACGCGTTCCTCGATTCCCGCCGGCAGGACATCGTCTCCCGCATCGACGAAATCAACCAGTCTCTGGCACGGATCGAGTACAACCCGGGCCGGCACATCCAGCTGGAACCACAGCCAACCTCCGACGCCGAGGTGCGCGAGTTCGGTGCGGAGCTGCGGGCCTGTTCGGAAGGCTCCATCGGCGCTCTGGAGCAGCAGTACTCTGAACAGAAATTCCTGCAGGTTGAGGCCCTGGTGGAGCGCTTTCGCGGCAGGGTTGGCTTGACCAACCTTGACGAGCGCTGGACCGCCAAGGTCACTGATGTGCGTAACTGGTTTACGTTCTCCGCTTCAGAAAAGTGGACCGAAACGGGTGAGGAACACGAACACTTCACGGATTCCGGTGGCAAGTCCGGTGGTCAAAAAGAGAAGCTGGCCTACACCATCTTGGCTGCTGCCCTGGCGTTCCAGTTTGGCATCGCGGCCGGTCCGGGCAACCAGCGTTCCTTCCGTTTCGTTGTCATTGACGAGGCATTTGGCCGTGGCTCCGACGAATCTGCCAAGTACGGGTTGGAACTGTTCAAGCGGCTCAAGCTCCAGCTGCTCATTGTCACACCGCTGCAAAAAATCCATGTTATTGAGCCGTTTGTGGCCAATGTGGCCAATGTGGGCTTCGTGGCCAACGGGTCAGGAGAAGATTCCCAGCTGCGCAACATGACAATTCAAGAATACCGGGCGGAGCGGGACAAACGTGGCAGCTGACCCCCACCTGTGGAGCACCCCGGCAGATGTCCGGGCTGCTTCGCTTCGGTCTTGGAACAATGGTGAGCTGCTGCGCGAGATGGGCGCACCATCAGGACTGCATCCTCGCCGTCGTGCCATCAGGCATCCCAGTGCCACCCAGTTGCGGACTGACTACGCCTTGGCAGCGGCATGGGCCTCCTCTTGGGAACAGGGGTTGAGAGGGGGTTCATTGGAGCGCATCTCCGTTGGAGCGAACACCATCGGGGCAAACACAGTGCCGTCGGCCGCCGTATTTGGCAGTGCGGCCGACGAGATCACGTTTCTGGGGCTGAGCCATAAGGCAGCCAGGTTTGCGGAACTTCGGGAGCGCGTGATGAATCTCGACGCCGGGTTGTCGGCTTGGACATTACGCCGACCGCTTGAACTACTCAGGCAGGGTGAGGACGCGTTGGTTGCGGCCCGTGTGGCCATCTGGCTGGCGGCCAACCCGCATCCGGGAATCCACCTGAGGCAATTGACACTTCCGGGTGTGCACACCAAATTCGTGGAAACTCACCGTCGGATCATCGACGAGATGATTTCAACCCTGGCACCGGAACGGGTGCTGTCCGGGAAGAATTATGCCCGCCGGCACGGCTTCTTGGCAGCACCGGACAGGGTCCGGATCCGGTTTTTAGACCCCACCCAGATACCTGTACCCGGCATGGCGGACGTGGAAGTGACGGCTGCGGGATTCGCTGCCCTGCAACTGGACATGGACCGTGTCATCGCCACCGAGAATCTGGTCAACTTCTTAGCGCTGCCCACTACTCCCCGGGCGCTGGCAGTTTTTGGTGGCGGATATGGCTTTGCGGCGCTCGGGGGTGCGGCATGGCTAAAGGATGTTGAGGTGCTTTATTGGGGTGACATTGACACGCATGGCTTCCACATCCTTGACCAGTTGCGTGCCCACCACCCGCACGTGCGCAGCATCCTGATGGATCAGCAAACACTGCTGGCCCACCGCGCCTTTTGGGGTCGCGAGGACACTCCGACTCATGCCGCACTGACGCACTTGGGCCCAGCAGAAAGTGCCTTGTATGCGGCACTGCAGGCCGGCACGTTCGCTCCGCAGCTTCGCTTGGAACAGGAACTGCTGCATTGGGACCACGTGATGGAGCGCCTGCTCCAGTGACATCAATCAGCTTCTGATGGTAGTCACCGAAAACCTCCCACATTGCTTCTTTGCCGGCACAATGAGCCCGGAGACAGCAAAGGGCCCGGGCAGCGTCCACATCCGCAAGGGACATGGGCTCCATCCAGGCCCTTTAGAAGTGGTGCGGTTTACGCGTCCACGATGATGACGGTGTAGACCGGCTTGCGGCGCAGCGCCCTGTCGGACCAGCGCAGCAGTGAGTCGGCAATGGTCTTCTCCGCTACGGGTCCTGTCTTCTCGCCGCGGAGTCCGGAGATGGTCTTTTCCACGATGCCCGTGGCCTTTTCCAGGTCCTTCGCCGTCAAGTTGAAGCCCACCGGGAAGAATTCCGGGTCCTCTTCGATCTTGCCGGTGTCCGGGTTGACAATCAGCAGCAGTGTAACGGCACCGTCTGCACCCAAACGGAGGCGGTCCTGCAGGGATTCCTCAGTTGCCGCACCGGCAACCATGTTCTCCACATACACGTAGGCGGCCGGAACGCTGCCGGTCACCTTCGCCACGCCGTCCTTGAGGTCAATGGTGGTGCCGTCCTCAACAATGAACGCCTTCTTCGGGTCGACACCGGTGCGGATGGCAAGTTCGGCGTTGGCCTTGAGGTGGCGGTATTCACCGTGCACCGGCATGACGTTGCGCGGACGCACCAGATTGTAGCAGTACACGAGCTCGCCCGCACTGGCGTGGCCGGAGACGTGGACCTTTGCGTTGCCCTTGTGGATCACATTGGCACCCTGCTTGGTGAGGTCGTTAATCAGGCGGTAGATCGAGGACTCGTTTCCGGGGACCAGTGAGCTGGCCAGCAGGACGGTGTCGCCTTCGGTCAGGTTGATCTGGTGGTCACCGTTGGCCATGCGGGCCAGCGCTGCCATGGGCTCGCCCTGTGAACCGGTGCAGATGAGGACGGCCTTGTTCGGGGCCATCTTCTCCAATTCCTTGGCGTCAACGAGCATGCCGCGCGGGATCTTCAAGTAGCCCAGCTCGCGTGCCGTGGTCATGTTGCGCACCATGGAGCGGCCCACAAACGCGATCTTGCGGTTGTACTTGTGGGCAGAGTCGATGATCTGCTGGATGCGGTGGACGTGACTGGCGAAGCTGGAAACAACCACGCGGCGCGGCGCGGTGCGCATGACGGCGTCAATGGCCGGAATCAGATCTGCTTCAGCAGCCAGGAAGCCCGGGACCTCGGCATTGGTGGAGTCGGGCAGGAACAGGTCCACGCCTTCCTCGCCCAGGCGGGCAAAGCCAGCCAGATCGGTGATGCGCTTGTCCAGCGGGAACTGGTCCATCTTGAAGTCGCCGGTTTCCAGCACCAGACCGGCCGGTGTGCGGATGGCAACAGCCAGACCGTCCGGGATGGAGTGGTTCACTGCCAGGAATTCGACGTCGAACGGGCCGAACTTGCGGCGGTCGCCTTCCTTGACCTGGATCATTTTGGCCTTGATCCGGTGCTCGTCGAGCTTGGTCTTCACGAAGGCCAGGGTCAGTTTGGCCGAGATGACCGGGATGTCGCCGCGCTCCTTGAGGAGGTACGGCACACCGCCAATGTGGTCCTCGTGGCCGTGGGTCAGGACCAGGCCGACAACGTCCTGCCACCTGTCCTTCAGATAGGAGAAATCGGGCAGGATCAGATCGACGCCCGGGTGGTGCTCTTCGGGGAAAAGCACCCCGCAGTCAACAATCAGCAATTTTCCTGCGAATTCGAAGACGGTCATGTTGCGGCCGATCTCCCCCAGTCCGCCAAGGGCGACGATGCGCATTGCGCCGTCTTCCAAGGTGGGCGGGGTCCGGCGTGGTGTTCTTCTCATGGATTCCAGACTCTGTCGTGTCGTGGGTGGCGGGCAGGCGATATGCACTGCCTTCTGGTGCGATGCATTCGGCCAGGTGTTGCTCCGGTATCGCAAAAAAGTTCGGGTTTTCCCTCAGCCGATTTTACCACCGCCGCCGCGCGGGAACTGCCACGTGCCGCAGGCGGCCCGAGAAACACGACGGCGGCACTCCCGTTGAGCACATGGCTCAGCGTTTCGCCGCGGTTGGCTGCTGCCGGGATTGCCCCTCCAACGCCTTATGCGATGGCCGGTTCCCACCCGATGGCCGGGGCGATGTGCTCGGCAATGTTGGCCAGCAGCTTGGTGTTGTAGGCAACACCAAGCTGGTTTGGCACAGTGAGCATGAGCGTGTCGGCTGCCTGGACGGCAGCATCGGCGGATAGGTCGCGGGCAATGTCCGCAGGATCGCCGATATAGCTCTTCCCAAAGCGTGAGAGAAAGCCGTCGATCACACCCACCTGGTCGCTGCTGTCAGCCTGGGCACGCAGACCGAAGTACATGTTGTCCACATCATCAACGATGGGAATCACACTGCGGCTAACGGAAACGCGCGGTGTGAAATCATGGCCTGCCGCGGCCCACTCCTCCCGGAACAGCTGTATTTGCTCGGCCTGCAGCTGGTCGAAGGGGATGCCGGTATCTTCGGTGAGCAGCGTCGAACTCATCAAGTTCATGCCCTGCCGCGCCGCCCACACCGCGGTGCCGCGCGAGCCTGCTCCCCACCAGATGCGCCGGGAAAGGCCAGGTGACTGGGGTTCGATGCGCAGCAACCGTTTACCTGGGAGCGAGCCATGGTCCACCGCGGTGTGTTCGGCAGCTTCGGCAACGCCTGCGCCGCTGATGGCGTGCCGGAACTCGGCAGTGTGCCGCCTGGCCATGTCGGCAGGTGATTCGCCGTCGAGCGGGTGGTGGCCAAAGTCTGCTGCACCGTGGGCGGCCGGCTCGGGGGATCCCCTGCTGACGCCCAGTTGCAGGCGCCCGTCGCTGATGAGGTCGGTGGCAGCCGCCTGTTCAGCCATGTACAGCGGGTTTTCATAACGCATGTCAATGACGCCCGTGCCAATTTCGATCCGGCTGGTGCGGGCTGCAATGGCCGCCAGCAGCGGGAAGGGTGCGGCCTGTTGGCGGGCAAAGTGGTGCACACGGAAGAAAGCTCCGTCGATGCCCAGCTCCTCGGCTGCCACGGAAAGGTCGATCGCCTGATGCAGCGCGTCAGCAGCCGCATTGCTGTGGGATCCGCGGTCTGGGCCATAGTGCCCAAAGGAAAGAAATCCGATGCTTTTCATGCTTGCTGCAACTCCTGCCCGGCCCCGGTTATTCCATGCAGACGCATGAACCACCATCACACAGCGGTAAAAATGCCTGCCGGCAGCGGGGCCAGGGGAAGCAGTTTGTCAGCGTTTTTTGGTCATGTGGGCCACCGGATCTGCTGATTCGTCAACTGCGCCGCGGGCTTTCTTTTCCGCACGCTTTGCCTTGATTGCATGACCCTTGTCCAGCTTCTTGTGTTCGTGATGGTGCGGCTGTTTGTCTGGCATCTTCTCCAACGCTCCTTCAGCAGTAGAACCGGTTCAGGTCGTGCGGCCCAAACTGCCCCCTCGATCAACGTTACGCCGATTGCCACAGGCTCAACAGGGGTAGCCGCCCATACCGCGAAGCCCAGCGGTTTCCACCGTGTCTTTCAGGTAGTATCAGCTCAAGTTGGCACCTGTTCATTTGGGGGTATTAGTGGTTGCACTTCACGAACACAACACAGCCGCTATCTCCGAATTCCACCGGGAGAAGCGCAGCCAACGTCGGCAGATATTCACCCTGCTATTCCTTGGCTGGCTCCTTTGGCTCTTGATCTTGCAGATTCACCACCCCCTCGACACTGGCGTTATTTCCAGCTTTGGCGATTTGAACGTGGTCTGGGCCCGTTTCAGCGAGCGGGCTCTGGCCCCCTTCACCAGCCCGGGCACCTTTGACTTTGGCATTGATTCGCTGGGTTGGATCATTGGATCCACGGCAACCATCCTCGTGGCGCTGGTGTTCAGCGGCAGGAATCCGCTGGGAATGGCCAACGAGTCCCAGGTTATGGCTCTGGATGAACTGCTGGAGTTACTCACCCTGCTGGTGGGAATTTCTGCAGCTGCCACCATGTGGATGGCCCTCCACAATGTGGTTTTCCTGTCCTCTGACCCGGATTCCGGCCCGAAGTTCTTTTTGGGAATGCTATGCCTGATGCTTGTCATCTTCTCCGTGGTCCGCCAACGCGACGCGGCAGTGCAACACGAAATTGACGCTTTCCACCTCACCACTTCCATGCGGCTGCACATGTACCGCTGGGAGCGTATGTGGGGGGTTCCCGTGCACAACATGATTGCGGTGCAGCCAAGGAAGATCGTCAGATTGGTGTTTTTGTGGGCCGGCAGCGGTTTCGTCTTCACGTTGGTCTCGCTGATCCTGAACAGCACTTTCACTCCTGCGCGGATTGCCGTCTCGGCCCTTTTGCTGACCGTGATTGCTGCTGGCGCAGCCACCCTGACTGCCCTAGCCGTGTCGCTGTACCGCAGCAGCCCCCGCCCCGGCGTGGGGCTGGGCTATGCTCTGGTTCTGTTGGTGTTGGTGGGCATGGTGGTGGTGGTTCCCTTCGCGGCGGCGGCGTGGCAGAACGAACAGGCGTTCCTTTCGCTGCTGAGCTACTTCCTCTGGCTGGGACCATCCTTGCTGCTGATCTTCCGCAAGCCGCAGGCGGCACACATGACTCGCCTGCAGTACAGGATGGCGGCAAGGCCCAAAAATCGGTTCACCCGCACTCTGATTGCTTGCTTTGACGGCGCCAGGGAGAGCGCCTACTGGACTGAACTGCTCATCGAGGCACGCCGCCAAAAGCACTATGCCACCACACTGGAACGGCTCAAGGCCGAACAGGCAGCCTCTGCCGCTGAGGCTGCCGAGGCTGGGGCGGCCGAAACCGAGCCTGCAGAAACGTCGCCGAAACTTCCTTAGCGGAACAGCCCACTGTAGGCGTTGAGGGCCAACTGACCTCCGAGGTGGGCGTAGAGTACATTGCTGGTTTCCGGGATGTCCTTGCTGCGGACAAGGTCAATCAGCCCGGCCATGGACTTGCCTTCATACACCGGGTCGATGATCATCCCCTCCAACGAGCCGGTGAGGTGGATGGCGTCCAAGGTGGATTTGACGGGGATGCCGTAGTAGTCCCCGGCCCAGCCTTCCAGCACGGTGATCTCATCATCGCGCAGTTCCCGATCCAGGCCAATCAGTTGCGCGGTGTGCCGGGCAATCCGCCCCACTTGGGCGCGGGTCTTTTCAATGGTGGCGGACGCATCGATGCCGATGACGCGGCGCGGCCGGTCCTGACCGGCGAATCCTGCGATCATCCCGGCATGGGTGGAGCCTGTGACGGTGCAGACCACAATGGTGTCGAAGAAGATGCCCAGTTCCTGCTCCTGTGCCTCCACCTCGTAGGCCCAGTTCGCAAAGCCCAAACCACCCAAATGGTGTTCTGATGCCCCGGCTGGGATTGGGTAAGGCTTCCCACCGGCATCCTCGACGTCCTTGATGGCTTGTTCCCAGCTGCTGCGGATGCCAATGTCGAAACCCGCGGCGTCAAGACGGACATCCGCACCCATGATGCGTGACAGCTGGATGTTTCCGACACGGTCCGAAAGCGGGTCCGGCCAGTCCACCCAGTTTTCCTGCACCAGGCGGGCCTTCATACCGATCTTTGCAGCCACGGCGGCAACTTGGCGGGTGTGGTTGGACTGGTAGCCGCCGATGGAAACGAGCGTATCGGCACCCTGCGCAATGGCATCCGGGACGATGTACTCAAGCTTGCGGGTCTTGTTCCCGCCAAAAGCCAGACCACTGTTCACATCCTCGCGCTTGGCCCAGATCTTCGCCCCACCAAGGTGCTTACTGAGTCGCGGCAGGTCGTGGATGGGACTGGGGCCGAAGGTCAGCGGGTAACGCTCGAAATCAGAGATTGCCACGGGAATTCCTTTTCAGGTTGGGCCGGCGTTGTGCTGCCGAAACAAGTATTTTCGTATGCAATATATTGGATACGCAAATCTAAAGCCTGTCAAGGGTTTACTGGTAGAAAACGGCATCCATACTGCAGCTCCGGCGGGTGCCGAGGCGCAGCACCCGCATCAGCTGCAGAATGAACGAACGCCGATGGCAGCAACCCGCATCAGCTGCAGTCAGGACGCGTCACCACCATCAAAAATGGCCCCACCCGCCGCCGCGCGATATATCCTATGTTGCATGCCCACACCCCAGCCCCAAGGGATCCACAAACGTTCACTCTTGCGCAACGACGTATACGAATCCATTCGCGACGCCATTGTGGACGGCACTTTTGCTCCGGGCGAAAGGTTGCGGGACCCAGAACTGGAGGCATGGCTTGGCGTGAGCCGCACCCCCATCCGTGAGGCATTGCTGCGGCTGGAACGGGCCGGGCTGATCATTGCCCAACCCGGACGAGCCACCATCGTGGCGCCGTTCAACCCTGAATCGACGCTCAGCGCGCAGCAGGTAGTGGCCGCCATGCACGAACTCGCTGCGCGCCTTGCCGTACCGGTTCTGAAAAATGCTGCGCTGGAGTCCATGACGGCGGCCAATGCCAAGTTTGCCGCGGCCTTGAAGAACGACGACGTCGACGCCGCCTTGGCCGCCGATGACGACTTTCATGCCGTCTTCGTGGACGCGTGCGGCAATGACATGATCCCCACGGTGCTGGATTCTGCGCTGCCGGTGGTGCGGCGGGTGGAGCGACAGCGTTTCAGCTCACACGCCGCCCGCCACTCCGTGACGGCACATGCCGGGATCATTGCGTTGGCAGCCGCAGGAGACGCCGACGGCGCGGCCCTGCGCACCCGGGAGAACTGGCTGTCGCTGGGCCGCACTGCAGAGTCAGAAGCTCCTGGCAGCTAGTCCTTCCGGCGCCGGCAGCTAGACCTTCGTGACGACGGCGCTCAGCGGCGTGGTGTTGCTGAAAAGGTCCTGCACCGGGCAGCGGGCTTCCACTGTCCGGCCCAGTTCCTCATAGCGCTCCTGTGATTCGGGGCCGGAAATGCTCACGGCCAGCCGGATATCACTGAAGCCGGGGCGCACGGCCTCGTCCAGGCCGAACAAGCCACGCACGTCCAGGTCGCCTTCGGCGTCGATGGTGATGTCATCGATCTGGATGCCCAATTGCTCGGCGTAAAGCCGGTACACCACCACCTGGCATGCAATGACGGCTCCCAGCGCGTACTCAACCGGGCTTGCAGCGACATCGTCACCCGCCAACGCGGCAGGCTCATCCACCGTGAACTGGTGGTTTCCGGCGCTGATGCGCGTGGCCACCGAACCCACGCCAACCCCTGTCACCTTGTAGCTCAGCTTCGCGTTCTCGGCTTTGGCGCCAATGCGCTTGGCCCACGCGGTCCCTGCTTCACCCAAACGGGCCGAGCGCTGCGTCGCAGCGTCAGTGGTCTCAGGGATCTCGCTGCGGGTGATTGTTTCAGTCATGGTGTTCCTTCGTTCGGGAAGGCGCATGCCGCGCCATACTTACGCCGGCGGCGGGTGCCGGGGCGTCGAATCCTCACCTGGGGCACCCCACTATGGTGGCGAGGGTTGCCGCTCGACCGGCCAGGGCCTGTGGTCGAAACTCTTGATTCTGCCCATCAGTCTGCCTGCCCAGGGCTCCCAGTTTCAATCCCACCGTCACACGGGGCAACAGTTCTTCCATGCACGACGGCGGCAAGCTCACCTCACTGCCGTCAGAGTCGGCCCCGGAAGCAACTTAAGATGGATTCATGAGCGCAACACTTGTCGTGAAGGACCTCTCCGGGGGCCACGCACACCGCACCTTGTTCAACAACCTTTCCTTCACGGTGGCCCCGGGCGATGTGATCGGCGTGGTGGGCGCCAACGGTGCCGGGAAGTCAACGCTGCTTGGCTTGCTCGCCGGGGCAGGGACGCCGCAGGCCGGCACAGTGAGCACAGCCCCGCAGGATGCGTTTGTGGGCTGGCTGCCGCAGGAACACGAGCGTCTTGAGGGTGAAACCGTGGCCGCGTACATTGGCCGCCGCACGGGCTGCACACTGGCCACCGAAACCATGGAAGCTGCGGCCGATGCGCTGGGCTCCGGCAATTCCGCCGACGATGACAAGTATGCCGACGCCCTTGACCACTGGCTGGCGTGCGGCGCCGCCGATCTTGACGAACGCATCCCCGCCACGCTGGCCGAGTTGGGACTGGAGGTGGGCCCCGAGGCAGCCATGACGGGCCTGTCCGGCGGTCAAGCAGCAAGGGTTTCGCTGGCGGCCCTGCTGCTGAGCCGCTTCGACATCGTGCTGCTGGATGAGCCCACCAATGATTTGGATCTGGCTGGACTGGCGCGTCTGGAGGAGTTCGTCACGGGCCTGCGCGGCGGCGTCGTGCTGGTGTCCCACGACAGGGAGTTCCTGGCCCGCTGCATCACCTCCGTGGTGGAACTGGACGTGGCACAAAACAAGGTAGCCGTGTACGACGGCGGCTATGACTCGTTCCTGGAAGAGCGCGCCATCGCCAAGCGCCACGCCCGTGAAGCGTACGACGAGTTCGCGGACAAGAAGGCTGACTTGGTGGGGCGTGCCCGGACGCAGCGCGAATGGAGTTCCCAGGGCGTGCGCAATGCGATGAAGAAGAATCCGGACAATGACAAGATCCGTCGCCGCGCCAGCGCCGAATCCAGTGAGAAGCAGGCTCAGAAGGTGCGCCAGATGGAGTCCAGGATCGCCCGCTTGGATGAAGTGGAGGAACCGCGCAAGGAGTGGGCGCTGCAGTTCAGCATCGGTGCGGCACCGCGCTCCAGCACAGTGGTGTCCACCTTGAACGCCGCCGTGGTGCGCCAGGGCGGCTTCACCCTCGGCCCGGTCTCGGCACAGGTCAACGCCGGGGAACGGATTGGCATCACCGGCCCCAACGGCGCTGGCAAGTCCACGCTGTTGCGGCTTTTGCTCGGCCGGACCATGCCCGACGCCGGAACCGCCTCCTTGGGTGCCAACGTGGCCATCGGTGAGATTGACCAGGCCCGCAGCCAGTTTCCGGAACATGATCCTCTGGGCGCAGCCTTTGAAGCATTGGTTCCCGAGATGAATCAAGCCGAGGTGCGCACGCTGTTGGCCAAATTTGGGCTTAAAGCGGATCAGGTCACCAGCGTGATTGGAGCGCTCTCCCCCGGCGAACGCACCCGTGCATCCCTGGCCCTGCTGCAAGCACGTGGCGTCAACGTGCTGGTGTTGGATGAACCCACCAACCACCTTGACTTGATTGCCATTGAACAGTTGGAGGAGGCGCTGGACAGCTACGAGGGAACGCTGCTGCTGGTGACCCACGACAGGCGGCTGTTGGAAAATGTTCGCCTCGACACACGCTGGTCGGTCAAGGCAGGGCAACTGCAGGAGCTGTAGGGGGCAATCACCCAAAATGCATACATTAGCTGATCTTACGAATTCACAAATTTTGACTTATGAAAGCTAAAATGTTGCAATAGGTAACATGTTTGCTGCGTCTTGGATCTGCGGCAAACGGCTTATCGAATCCTGGTGCACGCTTGCGCCACGACCGGTTCCAGCCCGCCACTAGCGGCGGTTGAGTTTGGAACCGCCGGCGGCCATCCGCCGGTTCTTTACTGCAGCAACGCCTGCCCGCGCGCACACCGCGCCTTGATGTTCCGCCTCGGATGCGCCTTTTAACCCGCTCCGATTCTTTGAGGCGGGCATGGATTCGAAGCGTCGGTATTTGTCGACACAATTTATCCAAGTGATGAGGAGAGCAGCATGTCATTGCGAGTCGGAATCATTGGCGCAGGCCCCAGTGGCATGGCACAGTTGCGCGCATTTGAATCAGCGCGGAAAAACGGTGCACAAATCCCCGAAATCATGTGCTTTGAAAAGCAGGCCGACTGGGGCGGACAGTGGAACAGCAGCTGGCGCACGGGCCTTGACGGCCACGGGGAACCCGTCCACTCCAGCATGTACCGGCACCTCTGGTCCAACGGACCCAAGGAATGCCTGGAATTTTCCGACTACTCCTTTGACGAACACTTCGGCCGCGCCATCTCCTCCTTCCCGCCGCGTGAGGTCCTCTTTGACTACATCAAAGGACGCGTTGAGAAATCCGATGTCCGCAAGTACGTGCAGTTCAACACCGTAGCCCGCCACACGAGCTGGAACCCGACCACGGAGGAGTTCACGCTCACTGTCGAGGACCTTGCCACGGGCGGGACCACGGACCACATCTTTGACAAACTGGTGGTTTCCACCGGCCACTTCTCCACTCCGGCAGTCCCCGAATTCGAGGGCATCAACACGTTCCCAGGCGAAGTCCTGCACGCCCATGACTTCCGTGGCGCCGAGCGTTTTTCGGGCAAGAACATGCTCATGATCGGCAGCAGCTACTCAGCCGAGGACATTGGCATGCAGGCCCACAAAATGGGTGCAGCCTCCGTCACGTTCAGCTACCGCAGCGCACCCATGGGCTTTGACTGGCCCGAGAACACGGTGGAACGTCCGCTCGTCACCCGCTTCGAGGGCACCACGGCGCACTTCAGCGACGGCACCCAAGGCGACTTTGACGCCGTCGTGCTGTGCACCGGATACCAGCACAAGTACCCGTTCCTACCCAGCGAACTGTCGCTGAAGTCCAAGAACGTGCTCTACCCGGGGAATCTATACAAGGGCATTGTGTGGCAGCAGAACACGAACCTGTTCTACCTTGGCGCCCAGGACCAGTACTACACGTTCAACATGTTTGACGCGCAGGCATGGTTTGCCCGTGATGTCATGACAGGCAAGATCGAACTGCCACAGTTGGCTGCTCGGGAGGCCGACATCGCGCTATGGCTTGAGCGCCAGGCTGCGCTGCCCGACCACAACGCCGAGGCGGATTTCCAGTCCGACTACCTGCGCGAGCTCATCGGCGCCACTGACTACCCGCCGTTTGATCTGGACGCAGTTTCACAGCTATTCAAGGACTGGATGCACCACAAGGAAACAGACATCCTTGGCTACCGCGACATGGCCCACCGCTCGGTTGTCACCGGCACCATGGCCAGCCGGCACCACACCCGCTGGATCAACGCCATGGATGATTCCCTGGGGCGCTACCTCAACGGCCCGTCACAGAATGTGGACACCGGCACACTGGCCACATTGACCGGTCAGGACCACGTCCACAGCAAGTAGCTCCACCGCAAGCAGGTCATTATTCATGTTCGACGGCGTGGGCCGGGGCAGCTGCCCCGGCCCACGTTTCTGCGTTTCCTGATTCATTGGAACCCGGGCTATTGACACCTGATGACTTCAGGCGCATTCTAAAAACATAACTTACGTTTTTAGATGGAGGAGTCATGGCAACCCATTCAATTCCCGCCCCGTCCACCGGTTGGAGCTCACATGCATTGGCGCGTGCGAAGGCGGATCCGGCCTACGGTGCCTTCGTGTTGTTGTGGCTTGGCTTCATCGCCATCCCGCTCATCATGGGCTTGGACAAGTTCTTCAACGTCCTGACCAACTGGGAAAACTACCTCGCCCCGTGGATCGAGAATCTTTCCCCGTTCAGTGCACACGGGACCATGATGGCCATTGGGGTCGTGGAGGTCATCGCCGCCATCGCCATGATCCTGCGACCACGCTACGCGGCTTGGATAGTGTCCCTCTGGCTGGCTGGCATTGTGATCAACCTACTCACGTACTCGGGCTTCTACGACGTGGCACTGCGTGACTTTGGCCTGATGGTGGCCGCCATTGCGCTGGGTCTGCTTGCCCGCGGCTACACGACTCCAGGTTTTCGCAAGACCCACAAATGACCGCTGAATCCTGCAACCTTGTCCCCACAGAGAACCGCCCGGCTTGAGAACCAAGCCGGGCGGTTCTCTGTGGCCCCCTTGGGGCCGTCGAGCTCCGGCTAAATCAGCTGCCGACGCCTGCGTACGAGTGCAGGCCGGAGAAGTACATGTTCACAATGGTGAAGTTGAAGACCACGCACAGGTAGCCAACAATGGACAGCCAGGCGGCGCGGGTGCCGGTCCAGCCCTTCGTGGCACGGGCATGCAGGTAGCCGGCGTAAACCACCCAGATGACGAACGTCCACACTTCCTTCGTATCCCAGCCCCAGAAGCGGCCCCACGCCTTTTCCGCCCAAATGGCTCCAAACATGAGCGTCAGGGTCCAGCCGACAAAGGCGATGCCGTTGATGCGGTAGGACAGGTTTTCCAGGCTCAAAGCGTTCGGGACAAGTCGCATGACGAGCGCCTTGTCCTTCTTTCCGGATGCGATCGAGGCTTCACGGCGAGCCTGGAAAAGTTGCAGGACCGACATGGCGAACGTGAGCGTGAACAACGCCGAGGACATGACGGCGATTGAGACGTGAATGATCAACCAGTAGCTTTGCAATGCGGGAACCAGATGCCCCACAGGCGTCCAGAATGACACTGAGGCGGCGACCACCATGACCAGCACCAGGCCGATGACAAAAGTGCCAAGGAAACGCAGGTCACGGCGGGTCAGAACCAACAAGAACACCACGGCCACCACGAACGATCCAGTGGTGCAGAATTCATACATGTTGCCCCACGGCACGCGTCCTGCGGCCAAACCGCGGAACACCACGGCAAAGCCTTGGACGACGGCGGCCACAACAGTCAGCGCCACGGCCACCCGGGCCACAACGCGGCGTTCCGCACCGTAGCGCATGGAGTCCCCGGCGGTGATGCCGTCGGAACCGCCATGGGTTTTGCTGCTGGGACGAACCGCACGGTCAAGCGGGCCGGAACCCAGCCCCTGTTCTGCAGCACGACGAGCACCAATGCCGGCAAATTCAGCTACGTGGCTTTCACTGTGGGCACCTGCCGCCTCATCAGCCGAGTGGCCAGCCAGGCCCCTCTTGACCGCCTGGCTGAAGGTCACAAGATCCCAGGCGTAGGCACAAAACGCGACCGCATAAGCCAATCCGGCTACCAGCATTAGCTGCTCGCTCAGTTGGGCAAAGCCCTCATTGATCTCTGGCATTAGTGGTCCTTACTTGCCGCGGCGACACTTTGGTCGGAGTCGATGGTTGTTGAATGTCCCTGCTCACCATTTTGCCCTGCAGTATCCATTGGCACCAGCCACTTGGTGTGCAGAGCCTTGTTGATGGCAGCGTATTCGCCGGCCAGGCGGTGATCTTCACCGCGTGCCAGCAGGCCGAATTCGACCATGGTACGCCCGTCGGGGTGGTTGCCCGTGCGGACCCACACCCTGCGTCGGTTCAGGAAGAGGGAGCCCATGAGGCCGGCGAGAGCCAAAAGCGCGAACACCAGAACGTACACCTGACCTGGGTCGTGGCGGATGTCCAGCGCAGCAAATCGCTTGATGCCGTCGAAGCTGATGCTGCCGTTGTTCCCGGGCAGCGTGTAGCTCTGCTCGGGTGCCAGCACAATGCCGCCAGCTTCCAGTTTGCGGGAGTTGATCTCAGTCATCTTGGACGTGTCCAAGGTATACACATTGCGCGGGACACCGCTGTCCAGACCCAAGTCGCCGGTGAAGGCGTTGAGGTTCAACTGAGGGTTGAACGGATCGGGGTCGGAGCCAAACGCCACGCCCTTCTCATCAATGAGTGCGGTGGGCAGGAAGAAGCCCACAAATCCCAGCTGTTTGGGCTTGGCGTCAGGTACCTTGATGACCATCAACGACGTGTAGGCACCGTCGGTGGGGATGGTGATGACCGGGCCCTGGAACGCGATCTTTCCTTCACCGTCCTTGACCGTGACGACGGGTGCGTAGCCGTTGCCCACAAGGTAGACGTTGGTGCCGCCGATTCCCACCGGGTCATTGACCTTCAAAGTCTGGGTCTTCGCCTCCGCCCCTGGCCCGTCCTTGGTGGTCATGGTGGCGGTGAAGTCCAGTGGCTGCCCGTAGTGCGCCTGCGTGGAACGGTCGTACTTGACCACAAGCCTGTCCAGCTGCACCGAATACGGTGTGAGGTGGTTGCCGGTGAAATTGGCGCCGGGTGTGAAGGTGTCATAGCTGGCCAGTGTGTTGACGAAGGTTTCGCCTTCCACCAGCACGCGTTGGCCGCTGTAGCCAAAAAGTCCGCTGAAAGCGACGGCAGCCAGAACACCAATCAAGGCCGTGTGGAACAGGAGGTTGCCCACTTCCTTCATGAAGCCAATTTCAGCACCTACCGAAGGGCGGTCCGTGTCCAGGTCGCGGATGTCCACGCGGTAGCGGCGGGATTTCAAGATACCGGCGGCATCGCGGACGGCGGTTTCGGCATCAATGCCGCTGCCGGCCGGGATGGTGACGGTGCCATACTCGGCCAGCCGGGAAAGCCGCTTGGGAGTCCGGGGAGGCGCGGAGCGCATGGCTTTGGCATGGATCTTGGCCCGCGGCAGAACGCAGCCAATCAAGGAGATGAACAGCAGCAGGTAGATGGCTGCGAACCATGGGGAGGAATACACGTCAAAGAGTTTGAACCAGTCCATGATGGGCCCTGACACAGGGTTGTCCTTCAAGTACTGGGTCACTTCCGACGGCGCGGAGGGACGCTGCGGGAACAGGGAACCGGGCACAGCTGCCACGGCAAGTAACAGCAGCAGGAACAAGGCCGTGCGCATGCTGGTCAGCTGGCGCCAGGCCCAGCGGAACATGCCCAGGATGCCCAGCTGTGGCAGGACCACCCCAGCACCGCCGTCCTTGGGCTGCGCGTCCTTGAGCCCTGTGTCCACGGGTTCTTTCACCACTGTCTCTTTCATTAGATTGGCAATCTCACTTCATTGGCAAACCAGAACTGCAACTCGTTGATCCAGACACCCCACAGGCCCGACACCATCAGCAGGCCCAGCAACACCAGCATGCCGCCGCCAAAATATTGCAATCCTCGGCGGTGCTTGCGGAAGAACGCGAGGGCCCCCAACCCCCTGCGAGCGCCCAAGGCGATCAGCAGGAACGGCAGTCCCAGCCCCAGGCAATACACAAACGTCAAAAAAGCGCCCTTGACGGCGTTGGGTCCATCAGAAAATGCCATGAGCTGCACGGCGCTAAAAGTGGGACCAATGCATGGAGCCCAGCCCAGTCCAAAGGTTACGCCTAAAATTGGTGCACCCCAGAGCCCGGCCGGTGGTTTCGCGTGGATCTTTGCTTCGCTCTGGAACCAGCTCATGCCGCCCAGGAACACCACGCCCATCAAAATAACCACTACTCCCAGCACCCGGGTGACCCATGCGGCGTCGGGCCCCATCAGCCAGGCACCCAGTTGGCCAAAGACGGCCCCGATCAGCACAAAAACCACCGAGAAACCCAACACGAACAGCCCGATCCCGGCAAACATGCGCCCACGGCGTTGATCTTGCAGGTCGGCGCCGCTCAGTCCGCTCACATAGCCCAGGTATCCGGGCACCAGCGGCAGCACACACGGTGAGAGGAAGGAAACCAGTCCGGCCAGGAGCGCAACGGGCATGGCCAACAGCATTGAGCCGCTGAGGACAGTCTCGGCGAAAGGATTGTTCATGAAGGCAGGGCTGCTAGTTTTCCGCCAGTGCACCGGTGATCAGGGCCTTCAACGTGCCCTTTTCAGCGATGCCCAGGATGCGCGCCGAGACCCTGCCCTTTTTGTCCAGTACCAGCGTGGTGGGCACGGCCGCCGGCGGCACAAACTTGGTCAACGCCAGCAAAACACCGCCGTCCTTGTCCGCGATGCTGGGGTATTCCAGCCCGAAGTTTCGTTCAAAGGCTTCTGCCGTCGCTTGCTCGTCCCGGACATTCACACCCAGGAATTCGACGCCCTGAGCGGCAAAGTCCTTCGACAGTGTCTGCAGATCGGGAGCTTCGGAGCGGCAGGGGGCGCAGGCTGCATACCAGAAGTTCAGCACCGTGACGTGGCCGGGGAAGTTGGCGGCATCGATTTTCTTGCCGTCGAACAAAGCCGCAGTGAACTGCACAGGAGGTTTCCGCTCGGCCGCACCATATTCGGTCACGGAGCCATCCCCTGCAATGTAGTTCTTGTTATCCCCGGCATTTGCCTGCTCAGCGAGCGGGTCCGTGCCGGAGCAGGCTGCGAGTGCCACCGTCAGGGCAGCACCGCCAGCTGCCAGCAATGCCCTGCGGCTCATCGAGAGCGTCACGATGCTGCCTTTCATGTCTTGGAAGCCACCGGCGGACGCAGAAATGGCATTATCTTCTACGCTACGTCGAAAAGCTGATTGTCAGCTGTATGCCGCGTTCGCCTATGCCCCGGGGGTGGTCGACGCGCCGGGCAGCAATTCGGCCGCCGGTTCGCTGTACGCCACCTTGACCACGTCGTCGCCGTCAAACGTCAATGAAGTCAATGAGGCAAGCGTGCATTCGCGATTGCGGGGGTCGTGCCACAGGCGCTTGCCTTCGGCGCTGCGGCGCGTGGACCAGATGGGCAGCTGGTGGCTGACCATGATGGCTTCGGCGCCGTCCCCGCCCAATTCGAACGCACGACGTCGGGCATCGCGTGCCGCTGCCATCATGCGTTCGGCTTGGGCCGAGTACGCTTCGCCCCAGGAAGGCCTGAACGGGTTCACGAAGTAGGGCCAGTGTTTGGGCTTGCGCAGTTCCGAGGGCTTCATGACAAGGCCTTCAAAATGGTTTTCAGCCTCGATAATGCGCGGATCCGTCACAATGTCCAGCCCCAATGCCTCGGCCGTAGGCTGGGCAGTTTCCTGCGCACGCGTCAGCGGCGAAGCGACCAGGTAGACCGGGGCGGAACCCTGCGCGGCGCGGGCCGCGAAGTGCTCAGCAACCATCACAGCCATGGCCCGTCCAAGCTCGGAGAGGTGGAACTCTGGGAGCCGGCCATAGAGGACGCCGTCGGGGTTGAAGACTTCGCCGTGGCGCAAAAGGTGAACTGTTACTTGGGACATGCCTCCCAGTTTCTCAAAGTTCACCAGCAAGGGGTTAATCCGCCCGTGGAGAGTTTTTTAGCAACCCGGGAATATTACATGCAAACGTATGTTTATACGTAGTGCAGGTGACGTGGAAGCGGTACCTGCACTCAATAACCCAGAACTTTTCAAGGAGCACACCATGTCAGCAACAACCATCGAATCCACCGGACTTGCCCAGGGCACCTGGAACTTTGACCCCGCACACTCAGAGGTTGGCTTCACGGTCCGACATGCAGGCATCTCCAAGGTCCGTGGAAAGTTCACCGATCTCGAAGCCACACTGGTACTGGGAGGAACTCTTGCCGATTCCTCAGTCAGCGCCACTATCCAGGCGGCCAGCTTCAGCTCGGGCGACGCCAACCGCGACGCCCACGTCCGCAGCGCCGACTTCTTCGACGTCGAAACCTTCCCGACGCTCACATTCACCTCCACGGCCGTTTCCGGCGGCGCGGACAGCTTTGAATTAACCGGCGAGCTCACCATCCACGGCATCACCAAGACCGTCACCTTCAGCGGAGAGTTCAACGGAGTGGCAGTGGACCCGTTCGGTGCCACCCGAGCCGGCTTCGAAGCCACAACCGTCATTAGCCGCAAGGAGTTTGGATTGACGTGGAATGCTGCATTGGAAGCCGGTGGCGTGCTGGTTTCAGACAAAGTAGTCATCACCCTCGACGTCGCCTTTGTGAAGGACGCCTAAAGCCCGCCTAATGATGAATTCGCCTGTACTTGCCAGTATTCTTACCGGCCGGCAATGCCGGTCCGCACTTGCTGCGGACCGGCATGGTGAACACGTCTTTAGCCTCCTATGAAAGCGGCACCACCACGGCTAGGGTTCTAGCTATGAGCACACCGAACGAGTCAACAGGTCCCGAGCAACCAGGTTCGCAGCCATCTCCTGACGGTCATGGCTCCCAGCCCAATCCCAACGCCGCGCCACCAGCACGGCCGAACCAACCCGGCGGCCCCGCACAGCCACCTCCGGGGTACCAGCAGCAACCCCCACCCGGATACCAGCAGCAGCAGGGTTACCAGCAGCAACCCCCACCCGGATACCAGCAGCAGCCTGGCTACCAGCAGCCCGGCCCGCCGCAGTATCAGCAGCGGAACAGCAACTTTAAGTTTGAGATGCCCGCCGATGCACCGCAGTCCATGCGGGATGTGATGCCTGTGGGTGGTTTGTCCAGGTTGTTCAAAACCGATGGGCTTCCACCACTGCTGAAAATCTCTTACATCATCTGGCTGGTCACGGCCGGGCTCTCGCTCTTCTTTGCCCTGCTGACCTTCATTGCCTCGCTCATCGTGCTGGCTTTCCCCAATGTGCGCACAGACGGCATCCGCGGGATGGTGATGACCGTCATTTCCCTCGTGCTCATCGCCGCGATTGTCATTTGCGCCATGAAACTGAAGGAAGGCATGCAATGGGCCAGGCTGGCACTTTCAGCCATCGTTATTCTGGGCATCGTCTTGATGTTCTTCGGCGCCCCTGGTGGCGGACTGCTGGGCGTCGTCGCGGCAGTGCTGATGTGGTTGCCTGAGTCAACCGCCTGGCTCAATGCCCAGTCGAGTCAGCGCAAGTAGGGGCGCAACAGCAATAGTTGTGCGGGGAGAGGTCGCGTAGGGTTAAGGAACTTACCCGCCGCGGCCTCTTTTTTCGTCTCTGGCCACCATCGGCACATTCTCTGGTCCGCAGCATTGGCCAGGACTTCGCACCATTGAAAGAGCAGCTGTCATGACAACCTCCGGTGAAGAACCTCAAGAGCGCCCCACTCCCCGCCCCGGCAGCTACGGTGAGATTGCCCCTGGCGTCCCCAAGTACGGGCAGTATGCACCCGCCGGTTGGGAACCGCCGCAGCAGGTGGGGGATGCGAAGAATGCCAGCACGCCGCCGTCGACCCTTTCCTCCGCCACCGCCTATCCGGGATACCAGGGCCCGTTGCAGGGCAAGCCCACCGCTGCCGGTGCACACTTAGCCCCGCCCAAAACCGTCCTCGTGTCAATAAGGCTGATCCAGCTGGCCGGAGTGCTGCAGCTGCTGTCCACACTGGCCATAGCGTTGGTCTTGTTTGTTCCCTCGCTCCGAGACGTCGCGGTGAACACGTTGCAGGCAGCCACGGCCGGTGACCCCGCCATTGCCGCCCTGTACCAGGATCCAGCCATGATGAATGCCCTGCTCTACACCGCGTTTGTGCTGAGCGTGCTAGCCAGCGTGCTCTACCTATATCTAGCCAAGAAGATCCGCCGTGGGGCCAATTGGGCCCGAATCACGTCCATGGTGCTGGCCTTGATCTCACTTTTGGCGCTGGGTCAGCCCAATGTCCTCGCCATCATTCAAATTGCCTTGGGCGTCATCGCCGTCATCCTGTTGTTCCGCTCGCCGGGCAAGGAGTTTTTTGTGTCGCACAAGGCGCACCGGCCTTAGCCGCAGCGGCGCTGCGGCGGCTACGCTCCGGTGCGGCGTTGCGCTTCCATGGAGGAATGCTGGGATCTCTTGGCGTGATAAGCGAGAATCTGCAGTTCGGTGGCCATATCGACCTTGCGCAAATTCACATAGTCCGGAACGCTCAATGCGACCGGAGCAAAACTGAGAATACTGTGCACGCCTGCCGCAACGACCCTGTCGCACACTGATTGGACCACGGTTGCCGGCAGAGCCAGCACCACCATGTTGGCGCGTGTGTTTTTTAGCACGCTCTCCAAATTCACCACGTCGCTGACACGCAGCCAGCCAACTTCAGTTCCCACGAGCATTTGGTCGGCGTCCAACAAGGCCACCACGTCAAAGCCGCGTGATTCGAATCCGGCGTAGCGGGCGAGCGCACGGCCCAAGTTGCCGGCACCGACAATGGCTACGCGCCACTCGTGCGTCAAGCCCAGTGCCTGGGAGATTTGCCGGCTCAAGTTGGCCACGTCGTAGCCGACACCGCGGGTTCCGTAGGAGCCAAGGTGGGAAAGGTCTTTGCGAACGTTGGCCGAGCCAACACCGGCGGACTCCGCCAACGCTTCCGAGGAAACGCTCTCGGTGCCACTGACCAGCAAGGCATCAAGGGTACGCAAATACAATGTCAGCCGGGACACCGTGGCAGCCGGGAGCTCCCGGGCAGGCACGGGCGACTCTCCCTCCGGGATCTGCGCTGGGATCAAGACAACACTCCACATTCTCAAACTAAGGCCGTACGCCGTTGCTGAACGTGTCTCCACAAGGTCCGCACTCGCCTGCATCCACTGTAAGTCGTGCCCCGTCCATCACCAAAAACCGCAGGCCACTGCCCCTGTTCCTGGAGCAGCCATGCGGGATGTGGGCAGGGTCGATCCATGGCTTTCCCTTGGGCCTAAGGCTCCCCTGCCACGGCGCGGCTGAGGATGCTGCGCAGCCTGAGCGGGTCTATCTGCCAAAAGTCTCGCTGAATGCCGTCCACCAGGACCACCGGAATTTCCTCGCCGTAGCGCGCCGTCAGCTCTGCGTCGTCGTCAATGTCGACCTCCTGCCACAGCAGTCCAAGACTGCCGGTCACGTCGGCAACAACGGAGCGGGCGTCCTCGCACAGATGGCATCCGCCTCTGGTGAGCAGCTCAATCAGTGGAACAGGCCTGCCACTACTGGTGGCGTTATCGCTGTGGGCCGGGTCCCCGGCTGCTCGTGTCATGGCTACAACCTACCCAATACACATCCCCGGCCATGCCAGAGCGCCGTTTGCAGACACGAATGAAAGTTTCACCACAGTTAACCCGCGCTCAGGTGGCGTAGCGGGCACATGAGGGCAGCATTGACTAGACTCGTTCCATGCCCGACGTGAATACCAACAGTGCCGAGGCCGTCTCGACCACTGCGCTGCACCAGGGTGAGGCTGCTTTCTTCGATGTGGACAACACGTTGATGCAGGGCGCAAGCCTGTTCCATGTGGCCCGGAAAATGTACCAGAAGCGCGCATTCACCCTTAGAGATGCGACCGGCTTCGCGTGGAAACAGGCGAAGTTCATCCTCCGCGGCGAAAGCATGAACGACGTTCATTCCATCCAGGACTCCGCACAGAAACTCGCCGCTGGCATCAGCGCGGACTTCATCCGCCAGCTGGGCGAAGAAGTCTACGACGAGATGATCGTTTCCAAGATTTGGCCTGGCACAAGGGCACTGACACAAGAACACCTGAAATCCGGCCGCCAAGTGTGGCTCGTGACCGCAACCCCGGTGGAGGTTGCCGGCGTCATTGCCAAGCGGCTGCACCTCACGGGTGCATTGGGTACTGTCGCAGAGATCGAAGACGGCATGTACACGGGCCGGCTGGTGGGTGAAATTCTGCATGGCCCCGCAAAGGGCCGGGCAGTTCGTGAACTGGCCGAAAAGGAGGGCCTTGATCTTTCCCGCAGCTGGGCTTATAGCGATTCCTTCAATGACATCCCCCTGCTGACAGCCGTGGGCAACCCTGTGGCCATCAATCCAGATGCAAAACTTCGCAAGTACGCCCGCGACAACAACTGGCCCGTCTACGACTTCCGTTCAGGACGCCGTGCGGCAACACTGGGCCTGCAGGCGGCTACGGGCGCGGGCGTGGTCTACGGGCTGTGGAAGGGTATCGCCATGGTGCGGCGCCGCTAGGGGACTTAAACAAAAAACACCCGTACACCACAAGGGTGGACGGGCGCTTTCGCGAAGAAGCTGCTTACTTCTTATTGCGACGCTGGTGACGCGTCTTGCGCAGCTGCTTGCGGTGCTTCTTCTTAGACATCCGCTTGCGGCGCTTTTTAACTACTGAACCCATGAAAGTTCCTCACAAACTGCATAGAACAACCTCGGTTGAGGCCGTAAACGATTGGTCGACCGATCGCAGGAATCGGTCAAAGCCGAAAATGGATCTTTCCTAGGGTACCGCCTTTAACCTGCATGCGCCGAACTGGGCCCCTCGTGCGTCGCTGTGCTGTCCACCACGGCCGCACGCAGGTACGTTTCGACGGCGTTTGCTGGTACGCGATATGACCGGCCAAAACGGACTGCCGGCAGCTCACCGGCGTGCACCATCCGATAAACGGTCATTTTGGACAAGCGCATGAGTTCAGCGACTTCCTGAACTGTCAAGAATTTCACATTGCTAAAATCCTGGTCGTGCGTCATGGCCATCCTCGGTATCCACTAGCCAGTGAAAATCCATTGTCTTAGCTGTTGCCCCCTTCTGCTCCTAAGTTCAACTCTAGGTGTAGAAGTGACTTCTGTGAAAGTTGTTTCTTCAGGCAGCACCGCTCTTCAGGAACCGCTGTTGCGGCGTGTGTGCGAAGCCCCGGCCAGCTTGGCGAGCACGTCAGCCGTGACATCCCAGTCCATGCAGGCATCGGTGACGCTCTGGCCGTACACCAGCTCGGCTTCTCCGGAAGCCACCTGGTCAACGTCGAGTTTCTGCGCACCGCCCACCAGGAAGCTCTCCAGCATGACGCCGGCAATGGTGTGCGCCGAAGCGTCCCCGGCCTCCAGCTGGGCGCCCACTTCCAGCGCAACCTCAGCCTGGCGATGGTGACTCTTGCCGGAGTTGGCATGGCTGGCATCAACGATCAGCCGCGGGTTGATGCCGGCTTGGGCCGCCTGGTCCGAGGCCTGTGCCACGTCCGCGGCATGGTAATTGGGGCCCTGGCGCCCGCCGCGCAGGATCACGTGAGTGTCCTGGTTGCCTGCCGTGCTGACAAGGGAGGCCCGTCCGGCGCCGTCGATCCCCAAGAAAGACTGCGGAGCGCTGGCGGCGTTGCATGCATCGAGGGCAATCTGCAGGTCCCCGTCGGTGCCGTTCTTGAACCCGATGGGCATGGACAGCCCGGAGGAGAGCTGGCGGTGGATCTGGCTTTCGGTGGTGCGGGCACCAATGGCACCCCAGGAGATCAAGTCGGCGGTGTACTGCGGGCTGATGGGTTCAAGGAATTCAGTACCTGTGGGGAGCCCCAGCCGGGCCACGTCCAGCAGGAACTTCCGCGCCATTTCCAGCCCCTTGGCCACGTCATGGCTGCCATCAAGGCCGGGGTCGTTGATCAGGCCCTTCCAGCCCACCGTGGTTCGGGGCTTTTCAAAGTAGGCGCGCATCACGATCAGCAGGTCCTCTTCATGCTCCTTCGCGGCTGCAGCCAGGCGACGGGCGTACTCCAGCCCAGCCTCGGTGTCATGGATGGAGCACGGGCCCACCACCACCAGCAGCCTGTCATCCAGCCCGTCCATGATGGCCCGGACCTGGTCGCGGCCGCGTTCGACGACGTTGCTTGTGTAGGAGTCCAGCGGAAGCGTGGCATCCAGCTCGGCAGGCGACGGCAGTTCGGTGAAGTGGCTGACACGCAGGTTCGTGGTGGATGCCGGAACCGCTACTGTGCTTTCGGGGGCTGCTGCAATGCTCATGGAATTGATTCCTTATATTGGGGCTGGCAGCGGGCCCCTCTTCCGGAGCCCGCCTGAAAATGGCGAAGGACAGGAAATAAATTTCCTGTCCTGTTGGCTCTGAAGGTGATTGGATGCGTGTCAGTTAGACGCGGGCCCCTCCAGAGCCAACGAAAAATACGCATACCAACGGTTTGTCATGTCCACACCATATGCCGGGCCGCGCCCATCCGCCAAATCCATTGTGACCCAGGACATGCTGGCGCGCTGTCAGCACAGCGACCCAGCATGTCCCATGGTTCGGCTAGCGCAGCGGATTAAAGTGGCGCATGATCTCAGGCGGAGTGTTCCCCGTCAGTTCAGCAGCCACCATTTTCCCTGTCAGCGGCCCCAGCGCAACCCCCCACATGCCGTGGCCTCCTGCAACGTGGACGCGCGGGGACCGGGTAGCGCCCACAAGCGGGAAACCATCCGTGGTGCACGGCCTGGACCCCACCCATTCCTCCGCCCTGTCCTCCCAGTTGATGCCGGTGAACATGGGTGAGGCAGCCTTCACGATCGCCTGGATGCGCCGCGGGTCCAAGGGTGCGTCTGCATCCTTGAACTCCATCATGCCGGCCACCCGGAACCTGTCCCCCAGCGGCGTGCATGCCACCCGCTGGGCCGGGAAGTAGATCGGATGAGTCGGCATCGACTCCGGAACCACCGTGAAGCTGTAGCCGCGGCCTGCCTGGACCACGCGCTTGACGCCGAACTTACGCGCCAGCGTCCCCAGCCAGGCACCCGTGGCGAGAACCACGGCGTCGGCCTTCAGTGAGCGCCCTTCCGAACCGATTACCTCCACGCTGCGACCGTCGTCACGGATGTCCAGCACGTTGAAGGCTGTCAGCAGCTCAGCGCCCCGGGCCACCACGGTGTTGGCCAGGGAATCCATGAATGCAGGGGGGTTGATGTAGCGCTGGTTGCGGATCTCAACGCCGGCCACCACTCCGCGGCCCAGCGTGGGTTCAAGCGCCCGGATCTCCTCCGCGGACATGAGCGTGAAGTCGACGGTTCCTCCGGTCTCGCGGATGACGTGCAGTTCCTTCACCAAAGCTTCGCGGTCCTGCAACGATGCAAAGCCCGTCAGGAAAGGGTCCGCCGGGTGCGTGTTTTCGGCCACCGGCGGAGTTCCTTCCGCGAGTTCTGCAAACGCATCAATGCCGCTGCGTCCGATTTCAGCAAACACGGCCATGGCCGCCCGCCACTTCCCGGGTGTGCAGTTGCGGGCGAAGCCCAGCAGGAATCGCAGCAGTGCCGGATCGGTGGAAAAGGGAATGTAGAGGGGTGAGTTCGGGTCCAGCATTGCCTTGAGGCCGTATGTCAGCACGGACGGTTCGCTCAGCGGCAGCGTCAATGCCGGGGTGAGCCATCCTGCGTTGCCCCACGAGGAGCCGGAGGCAACGCCGCTGCGATCCACCACGGTGACCTTGATGCCGTGTTCCTGCAAGTACCAGGCAGTGGACAATCCGATGATTCCTGCACCAACAACAACTACATGTTCAGGCGCCGTTGCACTGGTCACGATCCACTCTCCTCGCGAGTTGGCCGGCACCTTGATTGCCGACGCTAGTCCCAGCGTATCGGTGTTCGCTCCGGGCGGGGGTTACAGTTTAGCCAGCACGTTCCATGCGCTGTCTCAGGGGAGCGCGGTGACGGTGAGATTTCTGTACGCTGCCAGCAACGGGGCCATCTGGCGCAGACCCAAATAGCCGCCTTCGAGGCAGGGACCGGTGGCGTCGTCGTCGAGCCACTGGAAAATCTGGAGGCCGTTGATGCTCAGGGTGACCTGCGGACCGTCCTTGCACACGTCCATGCGGTAGAACCCGTCAGCGTCTTCGGGGCTTGGCAGCGGGTCCGCTCCCTGCGCGACCATGTGGGCACCGGGGCTCTTGCGCAGGTTGCACGTGCGGAACGCCCGCTCGGAGGAAAATTTTCGCCGCTGGTATGAAACGTGAAGCGTGTCAATGTCCGAGGAGTGGTACTGGGGATAAAATCCGGTGCGCGGAGCAAGCTCCGGAGAAAAAAGGTCCCGTCCGGCGCTGCCACGTGCCCCGAAGAACAGCATGGCCAGTCCCTGGCCTTCGATGGGGTGGTACTCCCAGGAAATTCGGATTCGGTCCGGGAAGCTCACCGGGCACCACAGCACAAAATGCGCGTACGGGCCCCTTGCGTCAGGGTCTGCACTGCTGCCCAACACGGCACCGCCATGCCCGTCCGTGATGGTGACCGGGCCTTCACGAACCCAGTCCGCCAGGGACTCCACCGACATCGCGTTGCTGTACAGCACCGGCTCCGGACTGGCGTCCCCGCTCACATCGACGCTCATGCTGAGACCGGCTTCATGGGAGTCGGTGACTGGACGTTCATCTGCGCTTCCTATTCCTCAGGTGGACAGCCTACCCAGCCGATCCTACGCCATTCCCCGTCCCTGCTCAGGTGCCGTGACTCGGTGCCACCAATGCAAAGGCGGAAAGTACGACGGCGCGGCCCCCCCGTGTGTGGGGGACGCGCCGTCGTACTTTACCCTCACTG